>JACMNL010000058.1 GCA_014378525.1 Bacteriovorax sp. | reverse complement strand
GATCGCGAGCTTTCTCCAGAGGAGCTGCAGCTTTTTTAATTCGCCATTTTTTTTGATGATTTCAAAACCGCGGTCAAACTTTTCCATCGCCTCTAAACTTTTAGAATTTTTTTTACTGAAGGCCAGATAACCTTTGAGTACACCTAAATCACATCCAATAGCTACACTCTCTTTAATACCGGCCCGGTTTAAAACATAATTGATGGTTTTAACCTCATCCACATTAATGATTACAGCATCTGCTCTTTTACGTTGAAGCATGACGAGTCCCTGGGATTCAGTGTTCACTTTAATGCCGCTAATAATTCCTTTCTTTATATATTGTCCAAATTTTTCAACGTATTCATACTCATTTGTGTAAATAACATGTAAAGGTTTCGGCCATTTTGAAATATCACAGGTTTTATTTGCACTGTTCTTTCTTACAAAAAGTATATTTTGAACATTGAGCAGAGAATTTTTCGGAAACATTAACGTCTGTTCTGTCTCGGTGGTCCGGCTGCTCGTAAGACAAGCGACTCTCCCGCCTTTTTCTGCCTGAAATTTACAGCGGGCATATGGATACACATCAAATTTTACAACAGTACCAACTGCTTTAAAGGTGAGCCTGACTACATCATTAGCAAAACCACTCCCATCTTTATAAGACCAGGGAGCAGCATCGTCTTCAACACCAATAATGATTTCATCAGCGCGAACATTTAATGCTGCAAAAATGAATATGAATATGAATATATTTTTAGAAACCATAAAAATATACTAACTCTAAAAATTTTAGAAGTAATCGGCTTATTAAAAAACTTTGGCGGACAAAATCTAATTCTTAACTGAATAGTAATCTTTCGGAACGTGGATACCCCTGCGTGCTATCTTCTCAGTCATTATTGTTTCTTTTAAAAAATACAATGAGATTAAAAAAGCTGCACTATTTCCCAAGAGTAGTGGAGCAATTCCAAAATGAGCTCCCGTCACTTCCAGTGCAAAAACCGTTGAAGTAAGTACTGCTCTGGTCGCTCCTGAAAACATTGAAGACATACACACCAAAGCTGTTACCTGTGCAGTGATCCCAATATCCGGAAAAAAATGTATCCCGATAAAACTCAGCACAATACCAAGAGAGCTACCGAAAGTTAGAAGAGGCGCAAGTGTCCCGCCTGAAGTTCCGCTTCCAAGCGAAATAGACCAGGATAAAAATTTTAAAATTAAAAGAGTTAATGCCGGGATGAGAAACATTTTTCCCTGAAGAGCATTGATGATATTACTATACCCAACCCCAAGTGTTCTGGGATCATAGAAACCAATTACACCGACAGCAAGGCCACCGATCATCGGCCACCACATCCAGTGAACCGGAAGATGTTCAAAGCTGTCTTCAATGGCAAAAACTATTTTAGAAACCAGGCACGAAACTGCTCCTGTTATTGCACCTGCAAAAAAATAGAAAAGAGAATTCCATCCATTCACCGACTCCTGAATTTCACCGATAGGAAACTCGGGATGAACATGGCCGGTAGCAAGTCGAATTGAATAGGCAGTTGAGACTGCAATTAGTACGGGTATGAAAGATGATCCGCTGAATTCAAACAATAACAATTCAATGCAGATAAAAACAGACGCAAGAGGTGTTCCAAAAATTGCCGTCATACCGGCAGCAGCACCTGTCGCCAGCAAAATTTTTCTTTCATACTCATTAAAATAAAAATGTCTGCCAATCCATGAACCCACTGAACTTCCAGTAGCAATGATCGGCCCTTCTGCACCAAAAGGTCCTCCCGATCCAATAGCAATTGCAGCTGATAAAGGTTTTAATAAAGTCATACGTCTGGGAATTTTACTTTCTTTAGTCAGAATATTTTCCATGACTTCAGGAATTCCATGACCGCGAATCGCCTGGCTTCCAAATCTGGCCATGATTCCAACTATCAATCCCCCCAATACAGGAATTAAAATATAAGCCGGAGAAAAATGATGAGAGACCAGTTCTACTTTTTCGAATGAAATAGTTTGAAACCAGAAGAGGTTGGTAAAAAAAGCAATCGCCATTAAAAGAATTTTTGCAATCAAAGTTGCAAGAGCTCCAATAACAATCGACATACTACAAAGTACAAACATTTTTTTATGATTCAATTCATTTTTTTTATACATATTTAAATCCTTAATTAAGAATTTAAATCTATGTGTGATCTAGTACAATGGGTTGTGCATCGAAACGGTGCGTTGATTCGGAGTAAACTATTTTACATTTTTTAACAACAAAATAGGTTTTGAATTTTTTGGATCGAGTGGCCAGTAATGTCTCGGGTAATCTCGTTTTAGTTCTCCATGCAATTCTTTATAAGCGCGGTCCCAGAAGCTCATTAAGTCAGTGGTCACCTGCAGCGCTCTCTTGTGAGGTCCAATTAGATGAATTTTTATTTTTTCTTTTCCCTTTAATATAGCAGGAACATCCGTCAATCCGTAAAAATCCTGAACATAAGACTCAGAGTGAATACCATTGGTGGAGTCATAATGAATTTCTACTTTTCTTTTATCATGAAGCTGTAAAAAAACCGGAAGGTCATGCTCAAGATCGTACTGCGAATCCTGGTTTAAATAATTAAAAACTTCATCAATACATGCATTCAAAATGATATCGAGATTATACTGGCTATCGGCGAGTAGATATGGAACCTGGCCTTTAAACCATTCCAGAAGCGGATAGTCTGCTATTTTTTTCTCGGTGTACTTTTCCAGAAGATAAAGTCTCTTGAATGTATTGCTTTCCATCTTATCTTTAAATGCCGGCATAAGTTTTTTGGCAACGAAGTCCAGAGTGTTTGAAGAAAGCTCTTTCGATGCAGCTTTTTCTTTTGAAAGTACAATGGCCCCTACTTTAGTTAATCTCTCGACAGATAACTTTAAATTATCGACATCAAAATCAATTTTTTCAGATTCTTCTATCGGAAATGACGGAAGGTCATAAAGCCATTCTTCTTCAATTGATAATAATCGCGTGACCTGGTTCCTGTTATCAAGATCCAGAATTATCCACAGCGGATGATTAGGATCGATATCCTGATTTAGTCTAGGAGAGATCGTATACACCTCACCGTTCATGTGTACCAGCTGGTTGCTTTTAAGTTTTGCAAGCTGGTCGATATAACCAAAGAGAATTATTTTTTCCAGATCAATGGAAGGGCCATTAGGAGTTGCCTTAAAAAAATTCTTCACCAGATTTCTAAAACGTGAAGTTGATCGCGGTTCAACAAGGTCTGCGAGGTAACTGACGACGTGATTAAAAGTTTCTTCATTACCTTTTGAAGCTTCATCCAGAATTTTTGAAATTCGCGGGTGAAAAGGAAACCGCGATAATCTTTTCGCCAGTTTTGTTGGTAATCCATTCTCAAAAAGTCCGATCTGCTCCAGGTATTTTTTTGATTTATCAACTTCGGCCGCATTTAAAGTGGCGAGAAAAGTAAAATCTTCGATGCTGCTATTAAAAATATCTGCCGTTGTTATCATCAGTTCACTTAAATCAACTCTGTTAATTTCGGGAACATCAAACTGATCCCTGCTTTGATAATCAAATTCTGAATAAAGTCTGTAGGCGTGGCCATCGTCTTCTCTGGAAGATCGGTTGGCCCTTTGAATGGCAGAAGACTGGCTGATTTTTCTCAATTCAACAAATGGAAGCCTGGTGACAGGATTCAGTTTATTAATCTTATGAAGTCCGGCATCGATCACAGTTCTCACTCCGGGAATAGTGACTGAACTCTCCGCAATATTAGTTGAAAGAATTATTTTCTTTTTTGTCAGGTCATAAAAGCTGTCATCTATCGTCACACCTGCCACTTCACCGTGCAGAATCACAATCTCATGATTGAAATTGTTTCTCGCAATCTCCTCAGCTTTTTGTATTTCAAACATTCCTGGAAGAAATACCAGAATATGCCCCGGACGGTCCGCGGCCTTTAAGAGAGCATTATATATCTTTCTCTCCAGTGGATCTTTCAAGACAAGAGTGTCATTGGGAAGATATTCAATCTTCAAGGAGTGTTTTGATTCGTTAAGTTCAACTGTCGCGGCCTTATCCAGTAATAAAACATCCAGCTCTTTCAGATCAATAGTCGCAGACATGATAATGACTTTAAGATTTTTATTGCTCTCTTTAATCTTCAAAAGAAAACTCAGTGCGACGTCAGTGTAATAATGCCTTTCATGAAACTCATCGAGAATAACGACATCGCAATCCTTCAATTCAGGATCTGAAGCAAGGATCCTTAAAAAAGTTCCTTCTGTTAAAAAAATGATCTGGGTATTGTCAGTAACGGCCCTTTCATATTTAAAAACATGCCCTACTGAATTGCCCGGCTGCTCACCAATACTTTTTGCAACGAACATCGAAGCAAGTTTAGCTGCCAGTTTGCGAGGCTCAAGGATATAAATTTTCTTTTTATATTTTTCTCTGAGAAACAACGGCACACGGGTTGTTTTCCCGGAACCAGGTGTAGATTTAATGATAAGGAAATCTTTAGTCTCGAGTGAAGAAAGAATTTTTTCTTTAATTGAATCTATGGGAAATAAATGCATGAACTAGTTTCCGTTCATGGCAGAAATGCGTTTTTCGATATTTTCAAATGTGATGATTTCCAGGTTGCCCGCTTTTTCCTGGGCCTGGAGATAAAGAAATAATGGACGATAAAAACGATTCAGGTCATCTGCTTTTAAATTGAGTTCAAACAAGTGCATCCATGGGTGTATGAATTCTTTATTTTTAATTCCGCTATCCACAATTTTTTTAGCATCATTCAGGCTTAACATCGCAGGGCTAATCCAGAATCCAACAGGAGTTTTGATCAGACCATTTTTCGGCATATGCCATCTTGCATCTGCGCCTCTGGTTATGCGATAACCAAGATCATAGGCTGCATCTTCATACTTCGGTTTATTGCACGGATAAAAAAAGACCTTTTCAGTTGAAGCAAAATCCTGAAGCAAATCTTTCGCAATCTTTAAGTCTTCACGGGCCAGCTCTTTAGTAACACTGATGTCGGCAAAATCAATGTGAGCAAAACCATGAGATAAAATTTCTAGTCGAGGGCTGGAAGATAAAAGTTTAATAAATTCAAAAGATTCATAAGTTGTTCTGTCAGATGCAGGTTTTCTATACCAGTTCGAATCGGCCCATAGAGGAGCAAATTGTAATTCCGATGGAGGAACTATATCAGGATCAATTAGCTTCCCTAAAACGGACCAGCTACAATGCATTTTAATTTCTTCAAGAAGAGCATAAAAAGAAAATGAATTGCTCCTTGCAATAAGTGCATGCTCAATACGCTTCTCATCTGACATGGCCGAACCATGTTCATAGGCATTACCCCAAAATAATTCATAATCAATGGAAAAGTTAGCAATGGCCATAGGGAAACAGTCAGGGACTCTTTCTTTAACCTTCGCTAATTTTGCATTAACACGAGATTGATTGGTAGCTGCAAAATAAATCCGTCTTATAAAACGGATTTTATCTATAAGGTGAGCTTCTAATTTCATTTCTATTCCTAATTAATTTTAAATTAATTGGTTTTAAAGTCAATGAAATTGCTTCGTAGTACGAATGAATTAATCCTGAAAGTATTTATCTTTATTTCGATTAGCATTCTCAGATTTTAGGTAAAGAGAATAAACTCTTTTTGATTTTTGTTTTGATATTGCCGGTGAATTTGTTTTCTCTTTTAATGAAGTTATACACTTGTATAGAAGTGGATAACTTACGTCGAGAATTAAGTCCTGCACGCTATCAAATATGCTGGAGTTGATCGCAGTTAAATCGTAAATCTCTTTGCTGAGCCCAATTAAAAAAATAATTGCAAATATTGTAGAAAATTTTACTCCGCGCTTTGCAAGAATGATTGTAAGTAACATCGGAATAAAAAAATGCAGAAGTTTACCGAGAAAAAAAAATTCGCCTATCCGATAATTTGAAATCGAAGAAAACATTTGATTGATTTCCAACAAGGCCACTTCGATCATACGACCTCGTCTAGTTTTTCCACGACGACAGTATTGCTGCTGCAATTGATAATGACGTGACGGGCCTGCTCCCCTCCAACGTCTACTGATTTAATTCTGAATCCGAAAGTTTCAAGGTACCTTTCTGCTGCCTGAATATTTTTTCTCGCGACTGGATTTTTAATTTCTCCACTGGCACCGATTACATGCACTTCAATTTCACAAACACTCTCTTGGGTTATGTTCATCACTTCAATCATTGAAGGAATGGCCTGACTTACAAAACGTGCGCTGATGATCTGCAGACCAGTTGGTGACTCCGGTAATAAACAATGAGCAACTCCCCAAAGTTTTCTTTTTTCCCAGACAAAGACCAGTCCCAGGTCAGAACCCAGATTGAGTGTCATCACATCACTTCCCTGACCGATAAATATTTCGCCAATCTTAATATGAATGTGCGCCACCCAAGCTCCAAAGTAGACTACTTTAAACTGTCATTTATTATACTTTGCTTGTCGTAAGACATACTTATTTACTTAAGGTGCCCTTTTAAGATTAGCGTATTTAGCTTCGTTGATGCTTAAGAATTAAAAAGTTTTTGTTAAGTTTTCCCTTAGATTGCTTGGATAACCTATAATAATAAGCAAGAATAAAATAAGATTTATAAATCGAAGCTCGGTAAATTCCCATAAGAATCTTATTGTTAAATTAAAATAATAACGAGAATATGTTGGCGAAAAAACAACAAATACTCTTTAGGAAAATGCTTGAGAATTAGCTAAAAAGTGAGGCTCTATGAAAAGTTACTGCTTACTTGTCCTGTTCATATTTTCATCCAATCTTATGTCGGCAGAGAATAATTATACCGGATCGTTATCGTTTAATGCAGATACCAATCTTCCACGCGTGAGTCTTCAGGGTAGAACTGATAAATTTAAAACACTGGATATAGTATTAAAGAACAAGCATCTCAGTGTAGATGCTGTTGTTGATATGGATACAATTTTATCCTCAGTCTATTTCAGCAACTATCAGGTTTACAAAAATAATTTTCCTTCAAGACCAAAAGAAACTCCGGCCTTGTTAAAAATGAATATTCATGAAGCTACTTGTTCAACTGTAAAAACAGGTTTTGAATGTGTAGGTGCTGCGGAATTTTATTTAGCAAAAGCTGGATTTGCGAAAATAATTAAAATTATGATTGATAAAGATAACAACGTTAGTTCAACTTTTGTTTTAAGTCAGAAAGAACTTAATTTAAAACCACATCACTTCGCCGGAGTAGAAATTGATGACAAAGTAAAAGTTTACTTATTCGCTAAACATAAATAAGTAACTTAATCACCGGTAAAAGTTTGTAAGCCTTATCAATTATTAAGTACTAATCTTGTTCAAGACTTATAAAACTCCATACGAAATTCCAATTGAATTAATTTTTGAATAACTACTCAATGCATTGATTTGTATAAGCTTTCTCCAGTGAAGAGGCAGTATTTTCCATAACTCAAATTAACTTAGAAAAAATTATAGTTTGCTACAATGTTAATTGAGGATCATGGATGATTTTAATAACAACGCCTGACTATTTACCAAGAATTGGTGGTCTAACGACACTAACTCTCGACCTTGAAAAGGTCTTAAAAGCTTTAGAAATAAAGTACGAAGTTTTCCAATGGAATTCGCAATCAGAAATTCTTTCTTACTCAAACGAAAATTTAGAAAAATATAAATTGATCATCAATATTCATTTTCTTTTTGGATACTATAAGCAGCATGCTCAAAATAAAATGATTAACATCCTTCATGGCAGTGAAGTACTTTTCACTTCTCCTACATGGTGGAAACGTCTGGTTAAAAAAGCTTTACGTTCTAAGATGATTGCTCATCTTGAATCGTGCCAGACAAATCTTTTTATTTCCGAATTTACATTTAATCTTTTAAAGACTTTTTCTTATAAAGCTAACTACGGACGAGATGTTGTTTATCACAACGGCATTGATACAACGTCTAGTGCCTTCATATCTAAAGACCTTAATAGTTCTGACGTTATCAAGTTTGTTTGCATCGCCCGCGATGTAAAACACAAGAACATTGCCGGCTGCGTGGCCCTTTGTGAGCTTGCTCAGATTAAACTTAATAAGAAAGTGCAGCTGACTCTTCCAAAAGATGCTCACTATACTTCAGACAAGATTACAATCATCAATCTGTCATCACAAAGTGAAGAGGATAAAAATAAGGCTTATAAAGAAGCTCACTTTAATCTTCTGCTTTCTTCATATGACCGTACACGTGGATTCGTAGAAGGTTTTGGTTTAACTGTTCTGGAGTCAGCAGTTTACTCTGCTCCAAGTATTGTCATGAGATCAGGTGGATTAACAGACAGTGTTCATGAAAATGAAACCGGATGGATTGTTAATAAGGTCAATATGAAAGAGTTAAGCGAGATCTTTGATAATAAAATTCTTAAAGACTACGAAAGAGTTTCGAAAAAATGTTTTGACCATACAATCAGCTCTCACCACTTATCTGAGTGGGGAAGAATATTTGGTTCTATCTGTGAGGTAGCAGCATGAAAGTTGCACTACTTTTCAATACAAACGCTCTTGGCGGCGCTGAAAGAAGCATCATCGAGCAATTTGGACTTGTTCAGGAGAAAATCTCCCTGAGCATTTTCATTCCAAGACTTTCTAAAAATAATGACAATGTTCTGAATCTCGCAGGAAAAATCCTTAAAACGAAGGCCAGTTACTACCGTATGCCAAAAGCATTTTATAGCGTTAGTCAGCAGGGGAAATTTTTCAGCATGATCATGGGAGTGCTTTCACTTCTAAGTGCACCTCTATATTTCAAAGATATGAAACCGCTAAAAGACAGCGATGTTCTTTATTGTAATGGCAACAAGATCGCGATCTGGACTTTATTGTGGGCATTCATGAGCGGATATAAGGGAAAAATCATCTGGCACTTCAGAGACTACCCTTCTCAAAAAACTGCGTTTAAAGATTTTATGAATTTTATGTCAAAAAAATTCGGCACACGTTTATCGATCGCTGCCAACTCTCAGTCGGTAAGTGACTCATTAAAGAATATCGGAGTAGACCATGTGGACGTGGTCTACAATATAGTTGGAGAAATGCCTGCCCAGCAGTTTTCATCTAATGTTGAAACAATCGGTGTTGTATCTATGATGGCGTCATGGAAAGGAATTCATCAGGTGCTTCTGATGGCCCACCTTTACGAAAAAGAATTAAAGGAACTTGGAATTAAAAATATTAATATTTTTTCAAGTGAAATCTACCAGACTACCGGTGATCATCTTACTTACAGCAACGAGTTGAAAGATCTGATGACAAAATTTCCAAGCTCACTGGTAAATATTAAATATAACCAGACTCCTGATCAGATCTTTAAACAGATAGATCTTCTGATTCACCCTTCTCTTCAAAAAGAGCCATTCGGAAGAGTGATTCTGGAAGCATTCCGTTCCAATGTGCCGGTGATCTCTACGGCAATGGGCGGAGCAAATGAGCTGATTGATCAAGGCACAAACGGACTGACATTTTTTAAATACGATTATGCAGGATTATTTAACCAGATTAAAAAACTGGCAGTTAATCCCGAGCTTCGTAAAAATATCGTTGCCAATGCCTACAAAAAATCATTTGAAATTGAATCAAATGTGAAAGCAGGCATGGAACATTTGCTGGGGGTAGCATGAGCAACCTGGTGACCAAAGAAAAAATCTTCTTAAATGAAGACAATGATAATCAGAACAATCAAGGTTTCAATGTTGTTGAGGCAGCTGATAAAGTTCTAAAGATCATGTACAACTCTTCAGGATATGAACTGAAATCTCAGGAGCACACAATTACTGAGAGTAAATCAATAAAAAGACTTCCTGCTACAACTGACATCAGTTGTATCGTCATTGATAAAATCAAGGTTACTGAAGCAGCAAAAATTACATTCGAAACGACTGACGATGAAACATATTCAATTGCAGGCGGACAGACAACAGTTCAGGATAAATCAGAAGATCTTGAAAAAGACATGAATACTTTTCTTTCTGCTGTTCAAAAAGATATCATTGTTGAGACAACAGAGATTGTTGAAAAGCAGACTCTTACCTATGTAAAAAAAGAAATTCGTCTTAAGAATAAATATTTTTTCAAAGCTAAAGACCACAAAAGCTTTTACCAGGTCGGCGATTCTTTTTACCAGGATTTTAAAAAAGGTGAACGCCTTTTCCTTTTCACTGGTCTAAAAGCACAAATTGACCAGCAGAAAACAATTCTAGGAATAGCTAGTTTTATCAATTATTTTGATACCGCCAAAATTCTGGTTATCACTACTGCAAGTGACAATTCTTTTTTCAAAAAAATCCTTACTGAGTCTGAAGGGGAAAACCTCCAGCTTGCCGAAGGAGTTGATCTTGATATCTATAAACATGAAGGAATCAATTTCATTGATCTTGATTGTATTGCAAGGGCCTGCATGCAGAACCCATCAACAGATTATGAGCAGATTGTTGCTGTTTTAAACAAGCACTTTGACTGCATACTCTGCGATCTACCGGAAGTTCTCGACAAAAAATCACCTCACCTGGAATTTTATCTTCCAGTTTATAAAATCGCGAACAGCGTGAGCTTTATAGTGGCATCCAACAAATCTTCTTTTGGAAAAGTTGAAAAATTAATGAATTATTTTTCATCTTATAATATCAAGATTAAAGGAGCATTATTTTCAGACAACTTAGGGGAATCTAGATGATGAATAATTTGGGATTTAAACCTACTATAGCTAGAGAAGATGAACTTCCTGAGAATGACTCTCAGAAATCAAAACTTAGACTTCAGGGTGAATTTACCAATTCCCAGAACAACAATCGCCCACTGGCGAAATACTTTTACAAAGTAAGTAATCACCATGAATTTTATCAGATCGGAAACTCTTTCTTAAAAGATTATCGTGAAGGATTTAAAAGTTTTGCGATTACTTCTACTGGATACAAACAATCTCAACAAAGAACGATCCTCGCTCTTGCCAGTTTTTTCGACCACGCTATGCCAATGAAAATTGCTATCGTAACAAGCGAAATGGGAGAAGGAGTTTTCAAGGAACTGATCAGCAAATCTGTTGATACTAACCTTGAACTTAATATGACCAAAGATTCTCAAATGAATGTGAAGAGATTTTATCACCACTTTGATTTCGTTTCTTTTGATTCATTATTCAAGATGGCACCTGCGGGAGTTCCTACTTACGAGTATGAACACGCGATCAGCCAGTTTGTCCGCAATTACGATCTGGTTCTTTGGGATACACCGGAAATCGATGTATTCAAGGCCAACAATAATTTATACTACCCGATTGCACTTTATTTTGATTCGCTTTCAATAATCGTTTCACAAACTCTTTCATCTCAGACAGAAATCAATGAGCTTCAGGAGTTTTTTACAAATTACGGAGTAAATATAAAAGGATTGATGCTCGATTATACGACTCAAAAGTCTATAATGAAAAAGAGCTTCTTGCGGTTTTTAAATCCATGGAGAAAAGTTGCGAAAACTTAGTGCCGTCCTAGACGAAGTCACTTTTTTAAACTTTCCATTTTTATGGAAGCAGATACTTCGTTACCGTTGGTTGATGCCACTATTTCCAATTCTTTTTATTGGCTGCATGCTTACGTTTCAAAAGACGCAGTTTACAATCTATAGTCTTAATCTTGAATCAAAGATCGCCAGCAAACCTGGTACTGGTGTAACTTCCGGAATCGCCCAGTCCATTATGCTGGACGGGCAATCTGCAATTACATATGAAGATCTTTCTGCACTAATTGCAAGTTATGAGTTCCAGCACTTAATTGCACAGGAAATCGTATCTTCAACTGATTTCCCGGGAATGAATTTTACACTAATCAATGCGACTGCTGTTAGAAACTGGAAATCAATTTTTGGTTCATGTGGTGGAAACAAAGATTGTGAAACAGAACTTGTCACAAATATGATCAGCCGTTTTTACGATGTTAAAAAAGGCCAAACAGAAGGAAGATTTACATTCACGGTAACTTCCCTTGATCCAATGACAACACAAAAACTTGCCCGTTTTATGATCGACTCAATCACGAAGTCGAGAGTAAAGGCCACACAAACAATTTATGTTCAGCAGGCATTACATGCAGAAGAAATGATCCAGAAAAGCCGTGAAGAAATGGCCGGCCATGGTGGGGTTGAAGTTCTGGCGCAATATAAAGCGAACGAGCAAAAAATTGTTGAACTAAAAGAGAAAATCACAGCACTTCAAAACATTGCGAATTCAGACTTGTCTTCCCTTTCAACTATGGAATTCAAGCTGAAAGAAACAATTCAGGGACGTGCAGTTGCCGATGTCTATAGTGATAACCGTTATGCCTTAAATGCTGAAAAATTTAAAAATAAAATTGCAAAGGCCGATGACTTAAGACAAAACATTGCAACTTTGTCTTCGATACCAGCATCTGAACGCACACAATCAGATGAATTGATCTTGATTCAACTTCAATCTGATTTAAAAAATCTTGAAAAAGAAGTGAACTTCTCTACTAAAAATGCAAAACAACTCAGTGATGATGACAGTTTTCAGATTGCACAGCTGAGCAACAAAAACTATCTCGATTTTGAGTTTCAGGTTCTAAAAAAGAAAATTGCCAAAGAACAAAATGAGATTAAAACTCACGGCGCAGCGCTAGGAAAAACAATTCAGGACAACTTAATTCTTGAATCTAGTTCGTCTGTACTAAGACAGGATATGGAGTATATCAAACTACTGGAATCGAAAATGATTTCAATCAAGTTAATGATTGCTACAATCACTCCAGACTTACTTTTTGAAAAATATAACACGCAGTTAGATGAGTTCAATCGCAGCTCAGCAATTAAAAATATTCTCTTTGCATTTTTATTCTCTTTCTCAATTTATTTTTGTGCAGTCCTTTTCCGTTATTTCCTGGATGACAGACTGTATGAGGAACATGAAATTAAAAAATGCTTTGCGGATCTTGTTATCATTGGGAAGACTCCCGATTTCGATTAGTCGTTTTATACCTTCTGCCCTTGATAAAGAAAATTTTCCATCATACTATTATCCCATGTTAAAACTATACAAATTACCCATCCATGTCGTTGTGATCGTCTCTTTATTTTTCCAAAGCTACTCAACTGTGTCTTACGCAGCCGAGAAGGCCAAAGAAGAGGAAGCAACTGTTGCTCAACCGGTTTACAACCTTCAGGACATGGCCTTGCCGTCTGATATAAAAGATCTGGCGAAACAAGGTGGCGCAATTTATTATTCATCTCCGTCGAAGAATAAAGTTTTAATGCCGGTACATTTCTGGGGTTTTATGCAGAAACCAGGTCTGCACTTCATTCCAACGGAAACACCTTTCGTCAGAGCTCTTTCACTAACTGGCGGACCACTTCCTGGTGCCAAACTTGAAAGTATATACCTGACACGTATTGAAAACGGTGTAACTCACAAATATGAATTTGATGTAAGTGACGGTGGAACTGAAGAGACACAAAAATTTGCAATCAAGCCAGGTGATATTGTTTTTGTTCCTCAGGATCGATTCATTGAAAACCGCGCATACTACACTTCTCTTATTTCAATAGGTATCTCAATCTTAACAGGTATCCTGCTATACAGAGAAATCCGTAAAGATAAGTAAGTATGAATATCCTTCAACTTTCTAAATATTATGATCCGGTCAATGGTGGAATCGAGCTTGTTGCCAAACAGGTGACTAAGGCCTTCGCGCAAGCAGGACATAAAGTTACAGTTGTCGCCTTCTCTGATAACAATTCCATCAGAACGGGAAAACTAGGTGAAGAAATTGTCGAAGTGAAAGAGCACCTCCACTTCATGTCTGCTCCCATCAGTTTTTCTTTTTTCCTTCAATTCAAAAAGCTTATTCTAAAAAACAAAATCAATGTAATTTATGTGCATCTTCCTAATCCTTTCATGCATGAAATAATAAAATTCTACAAAAAATTTTTGAAAAAAAATAATGTAAAAATTATAGGAATTTATCATAGCGATATTCTTAATAAAAAATTTATTGGAACACTTTACGAAAAATATTTTCTTGCTTCTGAAAATGACTATGACTCTTTTATTTCATCAAGCAAAAATCTGCAGCTTACTTCTCCCGTACTAAGTGAGATCAAGGCAGATAAAGTAAAAGTCATTCCTTTTTGCGTGGAAGAAATCAATCCTTTTATATTGAGAAACCATTTCAGCGGTAAACTTTTAAGTATCGGAAGGCTAGTTCCCTACAAAGGTTTTGAATTTTTAATCGATGCAGTTAAAGGTACAGACATGTCTCTCACCATCGTCGGTGGTGGCCCTCTATACCAAAAACTAAATGAGAATCTACCAGCAAATGTAAAACTACTTGGCGATATCAGCGATGAAGAAAAAAATAAATTGTTAAAAGAAAGTGATGTACTGGTAGTGTCTTCCAATAGTCGGGCCGAAGCATTTGGAATGACCATTGTAGAAGCGTTTCAGGCCGGGCTGCCGGTGCTGGCCACTCAAATCAATACTGGTGTTACATTTCTCGTCAGTCACAAACAAACAGGGCTCACATACCCTATCAATGACAAACAGGCCTTGCTCGAACAGTTCGAAGCGTTAAGCTCTAATGAAAGATTATTGGGTGAATTATCACAGGGCTGTTTTAATTTTTACAATACAAACTTGAAATTTCAGTTTTTCCAGGAAAAAATCATGGGCCAGCTTAAAAGTCTCTAGTTTATCTCAAAAAATTTTCTTAAATTTTCCGGCCATTTTTTTGAATCAACTCCGTATTGAGCAAGAACTGTAAAAATAGTTCTCTCAAGTCCAAATCCTACACAACCGCTGAAAACAAAATCTTTATTCGCAAAAGTAATGTTGAATGCTTTTGAAAAATGAAAACCATGAAAGTTCATTGAACCTATAGAGACATCATTGCCCGAAAAAGGATTAAGCACACGAATTTCAAACTTACTGTCTTCAGCAACCTGATAAAACTGCAATGCTCTTGCATTTTCCTGAAAAAAAGGATCAGAGGCAGCTTTAATTGAACTGTTAAGTTTGAACTCGGTCAGGAAATTCTTAAACCAGGTTTCGCATTCAGCTAGTTTAGTTTTAACAAAATCCTTAGAACCAAAATATATTATTTCTCTGCAAGAAAATTCAAAAAGTCGCTCTAAGCTTGTTACTTTTTTATATTCATGCCTGAACACTCTTCCCTCTGCCGTATAAACCAGTGATTCATCATTCTTAAAAACCCTGTTTCTCAATGTCGGGTAACAATTTAAACAGACGGCCGAACGACAGATACATTTGGGCTCCTTCAGGTATGGCTTAAGAGAAACACTATTGTCTACATTTTTTCCATCAACCAGTTTCGAGAAGTCTGAAATATTTTTTGCCTCTTCTTCAAGGGGTGATATGAAGTTTGCATGTTGTGGAGTTCTCTGAAAATAATGGGCCGGCATTAGGTCATCAAAATGCACAGTGACCGGTAATAAAATCGGCTCAGCCTGCTGGGTCTTTGCAAATTTTGTAAGATGATTATCAAGAACCATGAACATATGTAGTGGGAGGCCTTTTAAAGCAACGAATCCTTCCTGAAGAATGATGACATCCCCTTTTGAAACCAGCTCGCTAAAGACATCGCCTTTTTCCTGAAAATTTGCCTGACTTTGATCGAAGAGAACCTTTACCGGAATACTTTTTAATGGTTTTACTTTTTTGAGAAGGTCATGCACAGACTGCTCAAGTGCCGCAAGATCAGTATCATTTTTTACTTCTAGAATTAT
The DNA here is from genome assembly GCA_014378525.1 of Bacteriovorax sp. GTDB lineage: Bacteria > Bdellovibrionota > Bacteriovoracia > Bacteriovoracales > Bacteriovoracaceae > Bacteriovorax. Next base: position 5,165 of record JACMNL010000058.1, on the reverse strand, counting down.
GCTGTCTGAAGTTATCTGGTAGCTAAGGATAGAACTAGAAAGATAAGGCAGGTTATTATCCATACTTTCTTTAGCATGCTCATCCAGAGGAGATGTTAGTTTTATAGAAAGTACTTTTTTATTGCTCATAATCTTTTCTCTTCCAGAATCTCTAGAATTTTTTCAACACTATTAAGCTCAACAATCTCGTGAACCTCAAAAGAAACTTCGAACTCTGACTCAATAGACATGATTAATTCAAGGTGTTTCATGGAATCCCATTCATCAACATTATCCATATTGCTGTCCATAGAAATTTCATCCGCTGATACATTCAGCACTTCCGAAAATATTCTTTGAATTTTAACCAGGTCCTGATCCATACTGACTCCTAAAACTCGTATTGAAATCCAAAGTGATTCTCACCCGTAATGAAGATCATGACCAGCATGATAATCATTAATACAATCTTCAAATATCCAAATTCTTTTAACATTTATTTATTCCCTAATAAGTTTACAAAATATTGGTATTTATCTGTAAAGAAAAAGAGGCCAAAGATAAAATAGTGGTAAGTAAGCACAATTGATAATGTACGAACCACTTGTGATTTATTATAAAATGCCTTGAAGTTACTGCTTGTTTTTTTCTGGAGCAAATTTCTCCAGATCAGGTAGATGCTGAAGCATGCTCCATGATAGAGTCCGTAAAATAGATAGTGTTTATTACTTCCGTGCCAAAGTCCTGCGACGAGGAAAGTTATAAAAAAACCAAACGAAGAAACAAGAACAATGTTTTTTATCTTTACAGTTTTAAGCAGGAACATCTGGAACGGGTAATAAACATAGTCGCGAAGCCAGTGCATAAAACTTATGTGCCAGCGATTCCAGAATTCCTGAATATTTTTTGAAGCAAAGGGATTATCAAAGTTTTCCGGAACCTTAATACCGAGTATCCCGCCGATGCCTACGGCCACATCTGAGTAGCCGGAGAAATCAAAATAAAGAACTATACTATAGATGTACATTGAGAACATTACTTTTACAAAAGGCAACATAAAGATGTCAGGCGTGTACATGCTATCGATTGAGAGAGTTGTAAGGTAGTCGGCAATAACAAGTTTTTTAAAAGTCCCAAGAATTACACGGTACACATTCTGCAATTGATCTTTCGCCTCAGGTCCAATCGTTTGTTCAGTCTCATCAACAAAGTGATTGTATTTATCGAGTGGCCCGCTCAAATAAGCAGGAAAAAAAGTGAGGTAGTTGTAATAATCAATGAAAGTAATTTCACGTTTAATGGCCTTTCTTTTCAAATCTACAAAAACAGAAATCATTCTAAAAGTTACAAATGAAAGACCAATAATAGAAATTGTCGGTGCAATTGCTGTGAATATATTCAACTGCAAGATCGGATACTTTAGCTGAATAAAAATAATCGTTGTTACAGTTACAAATAATGCTGAAAGAGCTTTTCTATCCTTATTCCTGCAAAGAACTTTAGTACTTAAAAAACCGACTAGAAGAATCACCTGAAACACAAAAAACTGCTTCTTATTAAAATAAAAAAATAGCACATGAAAAATTACATTTATGACAAAGATTGTATTCTTTTTACTTGTAAATTTTTGTCCGAACCATAAAACGGCAACGGCGAAAAAAACAAAATAAAAATATGTAAATGACTGGTAATCGATCATTGCTTACCCGCCTGTTGAACTGGCAGAGTTGCAAAGTCAATATTCAACTGTTTGCCCAGCAATTCATATCCTTCAGGTGTCATATGAATGAAATCATGAAAATACTTGCCGTCATTTGGAATCAAACTAACATAATCAAAATAAGTAATCCTGTGCTGATCCATATATTGTTTTACATTATCACGGTAAGAATTGAAGTCATTAGCATCATAAAATTTTTCAACCCACAATTGCGGTTCCAGATAGACAATCAATTTAATATTTTTTTCACGACATAAATCCTGAAGTACTTTAAGCAGTCGGTATGGATCTTTATCTTTTTTTACAAATCCAATTGATACACCTTTTTGTCCGGAAATATTTTTATCCATGATATCGCCGTAAAGTTTGCTACGAAGATAATATAATCTGGTTCTAATAGCAGTAATGATTGTATTGGGAATTACATCAGTAGCTGCAAGGTCAAGATAGACCCTTCTCACCAACTTTCTTTTTTTTTCTAGCTTAATATTTCGAATAATGTCATCAGGTAGTAGTCCCTGCAAATGATTCGCTTCAGACATAGCTAAATAACTTCCACTTGTATCCGTGAATACATCAGGGCTGATTCCCAATATAACAAATTCAGGTTTTTTATATTTAATTCCTTTCTTAAAAATAATTATTGAATCAACTATCGTTGCCTGAAGCGCTGCAAGGTTATATGCGTAATAATTACTCTGTTCTTTATTAAAATAATCAGCAACAGTGGTTTCAGGAGGAATGTTACTGCCTGCCGTTCCGGAACTACCGAGCATGAAAATTGCCGGAGTTAAAATATTTTCTGTCGCAATGATGTGTTGTTTTAAACTTATAGATTCGAAATAAAGATAATTAGGCTTAGCAGTCGGTGCAGTTTTATATTCCAAAAACTTGTAAAACATAAGTATAAATAGAAAGGTAAAATAGATAGCTCGTTTCATTTATTAAAGTTTACCAGATATTGTTAATGGGTACTGAAAAATAAAGGTTGTCATAAAACTGTCCTACCTTGTATTTTTTTTAGTTTTTTGCGATGAAAATAATATTATCCGAGAAAAATTCACCGAAAAAAACATTTCTGCTACCTGGAAAAATTCTTTGCCAATAGGACTTTAGCCCTGGCACACGTCCAATCTGACTGGGAAATACCTGGACGTTATTCATACCAACTTCGCTGAAAATTCTCAGCATATCTATTTTATGAATCGGTGTAATATGCGAGGGGTAATTTTTCCCTGCGAAAGCAGAGTGCACTCCCCTGAAAATAAAACTGAATATACTAGTCATCGAGTGAAGGTTGGGAATACTCACTACAATTATTCCTGAATCTTTTAAATGAAAAATTGCCTGCCTCATTAAGTGTCGGGGGTTTTCCATGAAGTGCAAAACTTCTACAATCGTAACTACATCAAATTTTTTTTGTAGATTAAATTTTTCATTTAAATCTACCTGGTAAAAAATTTCTCTCGAGCCTGTGAATGAAAAGTCGGCTTCTTCGATTTTATATAAATTATTTTTTTGCAGATATTTTTTAAAATTGCCGATGCCTGCACCGAGATCAAGAATGTTTGAAGAATTTTTAATTTTATTCTTTAATTGTCCGTCAATGACAGCATATATATGTTCAGACGAAGTACCTTTACTCTCTTCGCAGCGCTTTTTTAATAATGCCTTTTCATCACTCACAATCATCGACCTCTTTTAGGAAGAAGTTTTTGTAACCTTTCCATCATTTCTCTTTTTTCTTCCTTGCTGAAAAATATGAGAATTGAAGCTGTAAGGAAAATAAAACCTACGATTCCACCTCGAAGAAAGAATTGAAACCAGTTCGATACTTCAACGAGTGAACTATTCATATCAAGAAACTTACCGGCAAGTGCAGCAACCCCCAGTGGAAGAATCCAGCTAAGGTGTAACCTGGTTAATGATGTCTTAAAATGCTTTTTCATAAGATAACTCAACCAGAATGTTGTCACAAAGACATAAGTAAGAAGTGTTCCTGTGATCGGTCCTATCGCTCCAAAAAATTTTGTAAGTGTTACACTTAAAATAATGTTGGCCCCTGCCTGAACCCACATGGCGCGGGAAATTTTATCTATCAGTTGAGAAAAATTAAAGCACCAACCCCACAAGGCAAGAATCGGAAGAAAGTATGCATTGAGGCAAGCAATCAGTGTAAATAATGATCCGGCGTATTCTGCTTCACCAGTCCACAGTTTGATAAAAGCATGATTAAAAATATAAATACAAAGTAGAAAAGACGATCCAAAAACAGAAGTTATTTTTGTCAGTTCGATAAGGCGTTTATTAAAAAGCGGCATATCGTTTGAATGGAAAATTGCACCTAAGGTCGACCAGGTAGAGTTGCCGATATTCAGTAGCTGTGTCTGTACCAACTGAGGTAGTTTTTGTGTAACAAAAAATGGAACGACAAATTTCGGACCAAGAAAAAAAGCAATGATCAGGTTGTCGCACATTAAACAAACCCGACCGGAAAGCTCGTTAAAAAAATAGGCTACCCGAAGTTTACTTTTCGAAAGATCCTGATGGTACTCTTCACTCGCTTTTGAAACATCGATGCCGGCATAATGTTTAAAAAGTTGATAACTCACTAGAGAGGCAAAAACTGTTGCGACAACCTGGCCGGTTAAGCTCGGATGAAACGATGCAATCAACACAGCACCAAGTGTAAACATCAGTGAGTTCAGCATTTGCAACCAGTTTACAATATAATTTTTATGATTGACCTCAAGGTATGCTTTATAAGGAAGCATCGGAAGAACAATAAAAAATCCCTGACACAAAAACAATGAAATGATCAGGTCCTGATGATTATCTGCTATGGAAAAACGACGATAAAACCAGAATGAAAAAAGAACTGAAAAACCTATGCTGGTATAAGCGACTTTTTGATAAGACTTAATACCCCACTTTACAATTGAGAAGGCCTTACCGCTTGCATTGTTAACCTCTTTTGCCAGTAAACCTAAAAGTGTACTGTAAAGTCCAAACTCCAGAATGGAAAAATGCCCGAAAAAATCGATGAGTGTTTTATAAAGACCAAAGTTTGTATCTCCCAGCTGTCTTATCAAATAGGGAGTCGTAATTAACCCAAGGGCCATAGTGATAATATTTTTTATACCACTGGACCCTAAATTGATTAAAGGTAATCGGGCACGGTTTTTTTTCATTTTTTCTTAAAGCCCAAAAACACAAATGCCATCTGGTGATTTAAGAAATCGATCGGATGCTCACTTGTATCCCAGTTTTTTTCCATCTCACTTGAGATAAGCTCAAAGCCGTTGCTTTCAGCTTCTTTGACTAATTTTAAAATTTCCTCACTGGAGAAAATCATATAACTAAGATTGAAAATTTTAAAATCAGGATCAATATGAATTTTTTCAGCATGAAAATCTGTAGTCACTAATACAAGACCGCCTTGTTTTAACAGGCCATGACATACTTT
>JACMNL010000009.1 GCA_014378525.1 Bacteriovorax sp. | reverse complement strand
TCTTTAGCGGCCCCAACGCCTTAAGGAGGTAATTATGGGTAGAAAACTTTATGTCGGAAATCTTCCGTACTCAGCTAACGATGCAATCCTAAAACAAAAATTCGAAGAAGTAGGAACTGTTGATTCGTCAAAAGTTATTACAGATCGCGAAACTGGCCGTTCAAAAGGTTTCGGATTCATTGAAATGTCAACTGATGAAGAAGCTGAAGAAGCAATCAGCAAATTCAATGGTTCAGAATTTGACGGTCGTCCAATGACTGTATCTGAAGCAAAACCAATGACTCCAAATGACTCTCGTGGCGGTGGATCACGTGGTGGATTTGGCGGCGGCGGCGGTGGTGGCGGAAGAAACCGTTACTAATTGTTTCACCAACAAAAAAATTAATGGGGTCATCGAAAGATGGCCCTTTTTTTTGTCTATTTTTCTGACTACGATCACTCTATGAATATCAAATGCCATTTTTGTTTCGAAACTATCCCATTAGAAATTTTTATCGAAGAAGGCGAGAAGCAGGACTTCATTATAGATTGTGAAGTATGTTGTCACCCGTTGCACATAATCGCCGAATGGAATGATGAGGAGGAAGAATTTGATGTGGAAGTCGATGCTGGTTAAGTCTAGTGCAGAAAAGGTTTCTGAGCCTCTGTAACGTTTATTAATTTTCCTTCAATCACTGAACCATTTAAACTCATGATTGCTTTTTCTGCTTCCTCTTTAGAGGCCATCTCAACAAAAGCAAAACCCATTGAGCGTTTCGTTTCACGATCTGTAATAACTTTTGCAGAATACACTAAACCATATTTTGAAAATTTCTCAGCGAGTGCTTCATTTACAACTGAAGATGCTAAGTTTCCGACGTAAATTTTTTGTGACATTGAGACTCCATCAGCAAAAAAATAAATGATTCAATTCCATTCGAATCGGAATGAACATTAAGCCTTGAAACTCAACATTTCAATAGGGCTTAAGTAAATTCATAGGAAATTAAAGTTGATTGAAGGTTGTCGTGTTTTTGTCTATTACATTCACAGAATGTAAAAAAAAAGAGCGCTTCAGTCTCACCAACCGAAGCGCTCTTTATTAAGTTATTTAATAACTAGTAACGTCTGCTTGAGTTGTCACGAGGGGCCATTGGCTTCGCTTCAGTAACGTTGATTTGACGTCCACCGAACTCAGTTCCGTTAAGTTCAGCGATCGCAGCTTCAGCTTCAGATGAAGATGACATTTCTACGAATCCGAAACCTTTTGAACGGTTTGTATCGCGGTCCATGATAACTTTTGCTGATTCAACTGTACCAAACTGTGCAAATTTATCTGCAAGCATGTTGTTTTCAACTGAGTAACCAAGGTTTCCTACGTAAATTTTTGATGACATAAATACTCCTAAAATATTCATCACTACTGTGAGTGATAAAACTGTTAATTTTGATTTGGTTTTGAGGATAGGATGGTGAGATCTTACTAAAAAAACAAATTCGTTTTGGAAAATCTGCTTTAATTCAAGATCTAGATCAGATGTCCTGACTCTAAATGGCACACGACCCTCATGGCAAGCTCAAAAAAGACGATTATTCATAAATATGAATAAGTTTGTATAGAATTAGGGGTTTGAGGTTATAATTAAATGAATGAAATTATTTTTTATAGATAACCAAAAGGTTCAACGCTTTCTCTACATACTTCTGGCGGCATTGCTGCTCTTTAGTTTTTATCCATTACTTTCGAGTGATCCGATTACTAGTTATGATGATCAATTGCTTTTAGGTGGCGTTGATAATCTTCATTCGTTTACTGAATATAAAGAAAAAATTTTAGCAGGAAAAATTCTTGATGTTCAACCGGTAAGAGATCTTAGTTACATTATAGATTTCAAACTTCAATCATTTTTCCCGTTACATTCATTTCATTTAACAAATCTTTTGTTGTGGATAGGGATTTGTTTTTTCTTTAAACGCATCCTGGATTTAATTGATGATAAAAAAGAAGATCATCAATGGTTGATATGGAGTGTGGTTTTTCTCTATGCCTTAAGTCCGGTGTTCACTTCCTCGGTAGCCTGGATCGCTGGAAGAAAACATTTATTATCGACATTTTTTACAGTGTGGGCGACTTATTTATTTTTAAAGATGAGAAGTTCACCTGCTCCACTTAAAAACTCGTCTGGAATAATTATTCTTTATATTTTAGCGGTTTTTTCACAACCAATTAACATTTTGTGGCCGTTATTTGTTTTCATTTATTCATATTTTGATAAAAAAATCAGTGAACGAAAAAAACTTTTGATTTCTCTCGCCGTGATTGCTGTCATCGGACTGGCCATTAATCTTTATTATTATGGCTCACTTTATGAGCAAATTACGGCCGGTGACGGTAAATATGATTCTGCCTATGGTCCTGGTTTATCTCTTCTGGCCCTCGGAAGATATTTTTATCTGACTCTTTTTCCTTTTGATTCACTTCCGGTTTCTCACTATCAGGGATCGTGGGAAAACATGGTGGGAATGGTCCTCATGATAATTTTTCTTTTCTGGGTATATAAAAGAAGAGTTGGTGCCGCTGTTGTTTTCTGTTTCATCGCTTACTTTTTTCTTCCATTGATACCTGTTACTTATAAAATTACGAGAATCTTCTGCAGCGATACTTATTTGTTGAATGCAAGTCTGGGGTTGTATGCTGCTTTATTTTTAATTTTTAAAAATGCGAAGTTTAAATATTCGGCTGCGCTTGTATTTGCTTATGCCGGAATTCTTTTTTACATAAATCTTGGTTACATTAATATTTTTGAGTCAACGGAAAGTATTTTTAGCTATGCTTATGCAAAAGAAGCAACACCAATGAGTATCGTAAATGTGGCAGACAGTCTTGTTAAGCAAGGGAAGTATGCTAATGCCAAAACGCTGGTATCGCAACTTGAAGTGATGGAGCCAGATAACAGATTTTATCCGAAACTAATGTCGGATGTTATTTATAAAGATCCTCTGGTTAAAAATGAAGAGAAGATTAAAGGTCTCGAACTGATTAAGCCAAAAGCTCCGGTCGTTTACCTGAGACTCGCTCTGCTTCATTCTAACCAGGGCAATACTGCTGGCTTTAAGGATAATGTTGATAAAATTTTTTCTGATCCGCAGGGATATATTCGTAATTCATATCTTCGCAATGAACAGGTCGTGGCGCTCATAAAGGTTGGATGTGAAAAAAATAAAATTGAAGTTGAATGTAAAAATCAATATGAAGCGTTTTCAAAGGTCGTAAAGTTTAATAACTGGAGACCTGAACTATATAAAAACTTTTATTTTGAATCAAAAAATAACCCCAATGAACTCGCTTACGAGTAAATATAGGGCCTAGATAATTTGCTCTACAGATGTACTCAGAATGATACCTCATAACAAAATTATATTTAAAAAAACGATGATAAAACGATATTCCCTTCTACATCGCTCACCTATTTTATGACTTTTTTACACTGAGTTTATTGTAATTGTCTAAAGCATTTAACTATCCTTGACATTAGTATTCTAGATGAGAAACTTTAGTTAGAACTCTATTAAGGCATAACTATGATTAAATTTTCTCTGCTATTTATTTTCTTAACCTTATCCAATGCATTTGCAATTGATACTTCCGGGAAACTGCTACTGACTGGTGGCGTTTCTCAAATAGAAGGGGCCGCTGGAGGGGGGCTTACACCATGGGCCTTCATTGGTGGATACGGAACTAAAGATCAAATAGCGGCCAATGCTTTTTATACAAATGTAAATATTACGGACTATCGTCTGGAGACATTTGGTGCACTGATAGGAATTTTAGACCGCGCAGAAATTTCTGTAGCAAAACAAACTTTTGATACCGAAGATGTTGGAAGGCTCCTGGGCCTAGGTTCTGGATTTAAGATCAGACAAAATATTTTTGGATTGAAGGTAAAAATTATTGGAGATGGTGTTCTCGATCAGGATTCGTGGCTACCACAAATTTCATTTGGCGCTCAGTACAAAAAAAATCTTATGGGTGAAGTTGTTAAATCTTTAAAAGCGACTGAAGACCATGGACTTGATACTTACCTGACAGCTACAAAAATTATTCTCAGCCAAAGTATTCTGGTCAATGCAACTTTACGTAGAACAAAAGCTAATCAACTAGGGATTTTAGGCTTTGGTGGTGATGGCAACGATAAATACAAATATGAAATGGAAGGATCCCTGGCCTATTTAATTTGTCGCAATCTTGCAGTTGGCTTTGAATTTCGTTCAAAGCCTGACAACTTAAAAGTGGCCAGAGAACAAAACTGGTCTGATGCATTTTTAGCCTGGGCCCCTACAAAAAACATTTCTATTACAACGGCCTATACAACTCTTGGAAATATTGCACTTAAAGATGATCAAAAAGGATTTTATAATTCAATACAAATTGGTTTCTAATTAATCAAGGTTCAGACAATGTTAAAAATAGCTTTTACTCTACTATTTATTTTTTCAACTTCTTCTTTCGCTGCGGACTTATCTACATATCAGGATTTTGGCGAAAAACCTGGGCTCACTAAAGTCGTAGATGATCTCATGGTTAATCTTCTTGCTAACGAAAAGACCAGACCGTTTTTTGAAAAAGCTGATCAGGTACACATAAAAGAAAAACTTGTTGAACAATTTTGTGTTCAAATTGACGGGCCATGCACTTACACCGGCCAGACAATGAAAAAAGCACATAAAGGGCACGATATCGACACGTCTGAGTTTTATGCTTTAGTTGAAGCACTTCAGGAATCAATGAATAAAAATAAAATTCCACAAAGAGCGCAAAATAAACTTTTAGCGAAACTCGCACCTATGCATAAAGACATCATCAATAAGTAGAATATATGTTTAAAAAAATAAATAATATTCCGATAAGGTTCAAATTAATTATTGGCTTTGTTCTTATTATAACTATCAATTCAATTTCAGGCATCATGAGCGTAAACATCATGAAGCAACTTGGTGACTTAGTTAATTTAACGTATGACAAAGCTCTTATGTCTGGCACCTTTGCACAGGCAGCTAAATTTGATTACTCTCAATACGATTCTTCCATTAAGGGTGGTTTGCTTTCTCACCAACAAGATGAACTTTCAAAATTTCAAGCAAGAAGCACTAGAATTTATAGTACTTTGCTTGAAGATTTAAAAGTTGTAGAGGAGCGTGCGCTTAGTCCTAAAAGTGCTGGATTGATTCATGAAATCATTGAAAATCTTAAACTGGTTGAAGTTGAAAAAAATAATGCTTTTGCTTTAAAGGCCCAACAGCTGGCCAGTAATAAATTAGATCTATCTATTGAGATGAGAAAAAACTGGGAGGCTGGTAAATTAAAAAATTCTCTTTATAAAAATCTTACTGCTCTTTCTGATGATGCAGCAGAAGTTGGGTATCACTTCAGGCTTAGTTCAGAAGAAACAAACAAAAAAAATCTTAATCGCATTATCTATATACTTGCTTTATGTATTGCTATCGGACTTATATTGTCTATTGTCATTTCTTATCTGGTCATTACTCCATTGTTTAAACTTCAAAATGTTTGCAAGAAAGTTGGTGAAGGCGATTATGAAACCAGATCCGACATTGACTCGCGCGATGAATTTGGAACACTCGCGAAATCTTTCAACTTCATGCTTAATACCATTGAAGAAAAAGATAAGAATATTTCTTCACTTTTGGCTTCGCTTCCTTTCGGACTTTTTTATTTTGATGAAAAAGGAATTATCTCTAAAGAAAGGTCACAAGCAACTGATATTATCTTTAAGGACTTCTCAAAATATGTGACCCTAATTGATTTTTACAATGATCATAATTGTACCAAAAGAAAAATTCAAAATGTTATTGATGCTACCTTTAAAGAACTTATCCCATTCGAATCTGCTGTTTTTTTATTTCCAGATTTAATTGAAACAAAGACTCAAGATGAAAAGAAATTTATTCAACTTAGTTTTAAACCGAAATATGGAATAAACGAAAAATTAGAAAGAGTTATTCTTATCGCTGAAGACGTTACAGAAAAGAATAAGGCCCTTGCTGAAAGCAGTGCTTTGACAGAAAGAGTTGAAAGAGTTTCTAAAGTTTCGTATGACATTCCTGGTTTTAAAGAATTTTTGCCAGCGATTAGAAGTTTATTCATTTTAAATATATCTATTCTTTCCGGGCCTTCATCAGATTTAGGATCTGACTTTAAACGTAATCTTCACTCTATAAAAGGATTGCTTGGAATTTTTTCTTTCAACTCTTGCTCAACATTAATCCATGAGCTGGAAGATTTTATTGACAATGACCTGGATCATAATATTTCTGAAATTTTGATAAAATTACAATCGGCCCATGCTTTATTTGAAGAGCAAGCAGATGACTTAACCAAGCTACTTGCACTTAATACTGAAAGTGGTTTGAAGTATTATAACTCTAAAAAAATCGATCACATTAAACAGATCGTTAAGAAAAATAATAATATTGAAATGCTCAATGCTATTACTGATTTAGATAAATTTCCAATTAGTAAAGTTCTAGCTAAATATTCCAATCATGCGGCCACTATCGCCAAAAAACTTGAAGATAAAAAAGTTCATCTAATATTTGATCCTTCTGATGAAATTTCATTTGAAGAAGCTCATAGGATAGACTCAGCGATTATTCATATTTTAAATAATTCAATTGATCACGGAATTGAAAATCAAACCGAACGGGCCGGTAAAAATAAAAATGAAACAGGCGAGATTCGTATTTCGTGTAAACGATACCCTGATCAGTCATTGGAGTTTAAAATTGCGGATGATGGACAAGGGATAAATGCTGAATACTTGCTGGAAAAAGCTATTAAGCTTGGGTTAGTTAATAAATCACAAGCTGATTCTATATCTGAAAAAGATAAACTTGATTTAATTTTTATCTCTGGCCTTTCTTCAAAAGACGAAGCATCTGAAACATCTGGGCGTGGGGTTGGGATGGATGCGGTTAAGCATTATATCGAGTCTATTGGTGGTACGATTAATCTTTTTACGAAACTTGGACTTGGAACAACTTTTTCTTTAAAAATACCTGCTACAGATATGACTTAGGAGCTCTATGAAAACATGTCTAATATTACTCCTGACCTTTAGTGCTGTAACCCATGCAGAAGTTTTTCGAATGGTTCAGGCCGATAAAACTTTTTTAGGAAACATTACAGACAAAGAAGCTGCGGCTGCGTCTGATGATAATGACTTTGAAGAAAAGCATAAAATTGAAAATTTAAATGTAAAAGTAGGCGATAGTATTCAATTTATTAATCGCGACGAAGTTAGCCATAATGTTAGTGGCTGGGTGAATGAAAAAAACATTTTCGATGTGAAAATTCAGGCACCCGGCGCAACTAACGATCGAGTAATTGAATTAAAAACAAAAGGTGAATACATTATTCAGTGTGCAATTCATCCCAAGATGAAAATTAAATTAAAAGTGGAGTGAGATAGTATTTCTTTTTTTATAGGCGAATGAAATTTTTTCTTCAAGCTCTTTTATAGTCCACGGCTTAATTATATAGCCATCAACGCCGCTTTCTACTGCTTCTAGAATATTATCAATCTCATCGACTGTAGTAATCATTACAAATGGGATATTTTTATAAATATCATCATTTCTCACCATTCTTAAAAACTCAATCCCAAGACCATCTGGTAAGTTCCAGTCCGATAAAATTAAACTCGGACGATCGGCCACAACATTAACAAGCGCATCTTTTACAGTTGCAGTTAAAGTGATTTTACCTTTGAATCCCAGTGATTTTAGATCTGCCTGAAGTTTTCTTTGAAATACACCAGTATCTTCTAAAATAAAAATATGAATGTTATCCGGTATTGAAAATTCATCAAGGGTTAGCATTGCCATATATGTCCGGTGTTAAATAAATCGCACTATAGTTTCCTGCAATTTTTTGAGTTGTATAGGTTTAATGATGTAAGAAGAGACATTATAAGAAAGAGCTTCGACTATTTTTTCTTTTTCAGAGACAGTCGTAATTAAAATAAAAGGTATATCGGAAAAGTACTTTTTTGATCCTCTCACTAATTTTAGAAATTCAAGTCCGTTGAGCTTAGGCATGTTCCAGTCAGATAAAATTAAATCAAAATGATCATTTTTTTCAGCTGAAGCAATTAAATTATCATAAGCAACTCTGCCATTCTCACATTCAAGAATATTTCCTTTATCAAAACCTAAATCTACCAGGTCTTTAATAAGAGAAGTTCTTAAAAAAGCAGTGTCATCAGCGACGAGGATTTTTTTGCTACTATAAATTTTAGTCATTATTAATCCTATAACATTCTAGCAAATCCACAAACAGGGAATATTTTGAGTTAAATAAAACTTATCTCTTGTTCAGACTATCTTTCAAACCTGATCTGATAAAACTTGTTTATATAAATTCCTAAATTATTTTGTCCAGCTTTTCACTTTCTGTTTTTCTAGTCTCACAACCGCTCATTTGTTCCAGATACATTCTTTTACCTTCAATCCCATAGGCCTTTTGATAATAGCTGCAGGCCTCTTTATAAAGATGTCTGGCTTCCTGAACAACACCTAAATTATACTGGACGTCACTTCTCGTATCACTGTTTGGTAAGCCTAGTAGATAATTAAATGCTGAAAGGTAATCCTGAAGTTTAACAAATTTCTCGGCCGGTTCAAGATCATTATTTCCATCTTCAAATTCAATATTAACAATTTTCTTTTCAGGAGATATTTTATTCACGATTGCGACAGCCATATTCTGATCGAGATTGTTATAGGCATCAAGTGAAACAAATGTGACCTGACTGGATATTGCTTCCTGAGTTGGATCTGCACCAACGAGTGCATTTAAAATTGGCCAGAGGCTGTTTGCCCCATATTCTTTCGGCATTTCTTTTTCTGATTCAGCATAACCAGATGTTTCAAGAGAAAACGTTCTGGCGTTTTTTCCATCATTTCTTTTTATATTGAAAACGACTGTACCACTTGCTTTGTAATTGGATTTTCTGAAAGTCTTTCCATCGCGCACTTGATTGCTGGAACTTGTTTCAGCGCCATTTCGTGTGACCTCAGTGATTGTTATTTCATAAAATGATTTGTCATTGCTTCCATATTTCCACCAGCCGTCCTTAATAATTTCCTTTTGAAGCTTCGACGTTAAGTCTTTTTTTTCTGCATCAGAAATTTTCAAGGCCGTATTTTTAGCGACAACATATTCTCCTGCCGTTCTATATTCTACTGGAACATAGGTCGAACAAGAGACTGCCGCTAAAGAAATTAGAATTGTGAACAATAATTTATTCATCATTCAGAAGACTCTCTCTTATTGTCTGTCAGAGCGAATCATTGAAATCGCTTCATTAACAGTCGTCATAAAATGAGCAGGGAAGATAATCGTTGAATTTTTTTCCACGCTGATTTCTGCCATTGTCTGAAGTGTACGAAGTTGAAGTGCTACTGGATGAGCTGCGATAATATCTGCGGCCTCACCAAGCTTGACTGCTGCTTCAAACTCTCCCTGAGCAGCAACAATTTTTGCTCTACGTTCACGCTCAGCTTCAGCTTCTTTTGCCATCGCTCTTTGCATGTTGTCCGGAAGAGTGATGTCCTTGATTTCTACCGCCGTAACCTGCACTCCCCATGGTTCAGTATGTGCATCAATAACAGTTTTAATTTGTGTGTTGATTTCAATTGTCTGAGAAAGAAGTTGATCGAGTGAAAATTGGCCGACAACATTTCGAACTGTTGTCTGGCTGATCTGGCTAACAGCATCGTACACTTGCTCAATGGCCAGAACTGATTTTTTAGGATCAACAATGTGATAATAAGCAACGGCCGCAATATCAATCGATACGTTGTCTTTTGTAATAATTTTTTGCGATGGAATATTCATCGTAATCGTTCTTAACGTAACTTTTGTCATCTGCTCAAGGAATGGAACCAGAATAATTAATCCCGGTCCGCGAACCCCTGTACATTTACCTAAAAAGAAAATAACTCCACGGTCATACTCTTTAACAACTTTTAGTGCTGCCGTTGCAACGAAGAAAAGCAAAAACATAATGATGATAAAAAATGGCATTGTAATTCCTTGGTATTTTTATATTAAAAAAACAGTAATCCCATGGCCTCACATAAAGCAAGACTCTTGGTGAAAAATGATGGTTTGTTACTTTGTATTTTTCTTGAAGTAACTAACCAGGTTATCCGCCAGTGCCTCTTCGAATACATCAGCAGTGTTCGTACAACCAGAGAACATACTTGCTTTAGATTCGTAAGTGGTCGTCGTTTCAACCGTCATCGTTTTATCATCTTCCGTATAATCGATAATAATTTTCCACGATCCGCTGTTTAATTTCGACTGATCACCAACGATTGACTTCACATTAACGTTAATGCTCGTTCCGTTCACAGAATATTTTTTCGCCGTTGAAATTTCATTTTCAAAAACTTCTCTCATGAAAGAGCCAACCGTATTACTTCTCGGCATGCTAAACGTAGTCGAATTACACGGCATCAAATTTCCGTTAAGGACTTTATCCATCGCTGTGTTTTCAGCTTTAACAGAGCCAATTCTAAACAGGCCGTCTCTTTTATTGATCACAAGAGTATTATCAAGCGGCGGTTTGTGAGTACCAAAGCCCATTCCTGTTCCCAATTTAGGGCCACCAGTTGCACAGCTTGCAAGAGTTATTAACATTGTAGAGAGAAGTATTGTTTTTAGTTTCATCGTCATTCCTTTTAAGATTATTTTTTATAAGACTAACGACGTCTCAACACTAATTGAAGAATTTTTTTTAAATGAATGGATTGTTGGAAAAAAAGATCTTTAAAATGGCGCAATCGGCAGGAGTCGAACCTGCGACCACTTGATTCGTAGTCAAGTACTCTATCCAGCTGAGCTACGACTGCGCATTTTAAGAACTATCTTTATAACGGGACGAATAGAAATCGTCAATCACATGGGTAACTTTAATAGGTTGTAAGGGTAAATGTATGATTAAAAATGGCGGAGACGGTGAGATTCGAACTCACGGTGCCCTTTTGAGGCACGTTCCCTTAGCAAGGGAATGGATTAGGCCACTCTCCCACATCTCCATAAAGACAGAATCTAAATTTCGGGATCGTTGGCGTTTCTAAATATGGCGGAGGACACAGGATTCGAACCTGCGGAACCTTTCGGTTCAACGGTTTTCAAAACCGCCGCGATCGACCACTCCGCCAATCCTCCGCAAAACTTAGAAGGTCATACTAAGTGTTTTCATCAAAAATGACAAGCGGGAATTCTATTTCAGATTTCTAATTAATGACTCAATCAAGTCTTTATCCTGCGCCACTGGGCTCAACTTCAAATAGTCTTCGTATTTTTCTTTGGCCTGAGCTCTTTGTCCCGCTGCACGATATGCATCTCCCATCTGTTTATGGATGAGCGGATTCGCAGGGTCTTCTTTCATTGCACGCGAGAAGAGTTCAATGGCCTCATTGGCGTAGTTTTGATTGAGACGAATCCAACCCATCGCCATGAGAGCATCAACCGATTTTGGGTTTAAACTGATGGCCTTCTCATACTTAATTACAGCTTCGCGATAGTCTTTATTGAGACGGAAAACCTCACCCACAATAAAATGGGCCGCATCAAGATTAGGATTGAGGTCGAGTTCTTTTTGTGCCATCTCTTTTGCTTTCACCATGTCATTTTTGGCCAGGTAAACGCGGGCCAGTTCATAGTGAACTCGCGGGTAAGAGACGAGTTTGTCCTTCACTTCAGTAAATTCCATAATCGCTTCGTCGTAGCGTTTTTCATCATACAAAAGAGCACCAAGCTCCATTCGTACGCGTAGGTTACCTGGATTTAGTTTTAATAAATCACGGCTCGATTGAACGTAGTCTTCTTTTCTTCCTTCAAGTTTTGCAGCAGCAGCGAGGAATTCGTAAAAAGCTTCGTCTTTTTTCGGCATTGATTGAACTTTTTTATAATAGGCCTGGAATTCTTTCAACTGACCGCTTTTAAAATACGCAGTCGTAATTGCTGAAATTAAAATCGGGTCTTCTCCGATTTCAGAAATAATATCTCTCAGATATCCGATCGCAGTATCTGTTCCGTCCTGTTCATAAAGAATTTCAGAATAAAGCGCGTGATAGTTTACATTTTTTGGATCGAGAAGTAGTGCTTTTGATAAACGACTTCTTGCTTCCGGAAATTTTTTATTTTTTACAAGAATTTTTGCCATCTTGAACATGTCATCATCACTAAGTGGATCGCGCGAAAGTGCACGGTCATACCACTTGATTGCGAGAACTGGATTTTTCTTAGCTTCAGAAAACTGGGCCATTAGTGAAGCATACTCAGGACTTGTCGCAAATTTTGTCTGTGCCATTTCCGCCAGCATTCTTTCTGCATCTTCAAACTTATATGACTTGATATAAACTTCAACCAGCATTTTTTTCAGCTGATTGTTTTGCTGGTATAGTCCTATAATTCTTTGAAGGGAGTAGATCGCCGATTCAAAAAATCCGCGGTCTGTATTTAACTTAGCCTGGAATAAAACTGCGGGAATATAATCCGGACTTGCATCAACTGCTTCAATCGCATACTGAAAAGCAAGATCCATGTTTTTATTTTTGTATTCTTGTTTAGCTTTTTTCAACAAACCAAGGACCTTACTTTCAAGGATCAACGATTGTGAAATTTTATCTCCGGCCACATCAAGCTTTGAAAGTGTATCTCTCAATTCGTCAGATTCTTTTAATGCCAGTGAATTTTTGAAAAGTAGAGATGCCTCTTTATTTTTATTTTTTAAGGCCGCAAGGTATCCCATTTGTTTATAATAATTTGCCATAAACTCAGGTGAGCCTTCAGCATCAATATTTTTTACTTTTAACAGAGTTTCTTCAAAAGCTTTCATGGCCTGCTCTTTTAAAAGAATTTCTGAATATTGAAGAAGCAGCAGCGCACTCGCGGGAAAATATTTTAACCCTTCACCCAGGATAGTTTTTGCTTCTGCCGTTTTATCATCGGCCAGATCAAATTGGGCCAGATAATAATAAGACTCAAAAGGCTTTTTTGGAATTTTCTGAAGTACATCGAATGTTTTGCGGGCTTCACTCAGTTCTCCTGCATTTTGAAGCAGGTCGAGATAATAAGTCAGCATTTTAGGATTTGGTTTATTTCCTGCACGCAGGTAATTTTTAATTGTGTAGATACCTGTCTGATATTTTCCGATCTTTCCATAAAAATGAGCAGTACCTGTTGCGGCGCTGGCATCATTTAAAAGTTTCGAATCTGCAATCTGTATAAATTTATAAAGTGTATTGGCCGACTGATGGCGATCCCTGGTGTTGTCGATTAATTCAGCATAAGTCAGGATGGTTTCACCGAGAGCTTCGCTTCCGCTAAATCTTTGTGCGAGTGAGTTTACATAGAACCCCGAAGCACGAGCCCTGTTTTTGTAAGAACCTTGTGAGTATAGTGTACGCGCTTCCTGTAAAGCTGCGTTAGCAGCAGTAATGTTTTCATTCGGTGCTGTAATTGGAAAATTTACTTCCAGAAATAACGGTCCGGTGACTTTGGGTTTTTCCTCCGGTTGAAGGAAAAAATATGTAATCCCTAAAAAAGCTAGAATGGCGACGATCGACATTCCTTTTTTCTTTTTCTTGATTACAATCTTTGGTTCAAAATCTTTTTTATCGCGCGAGTATTCTTCGATAACTTCAACTTCATCTTCGTCTTCACCATCTTCAATGGCCTGCTCGCGGATCATGATCTCCTGAAGATCACGCAGGCGTTTTTTCTCAATGTTCTCTTCGATTTTTGCTTGTTTTTCAAGTTCGACTTCTGAAACACTTAACTGCGCATTGATCGTTGGAAGAACTTCTTTAAGATTAATGAACTCTGTTCTTTCGTTCACCATTTCTTCGTGAGACTTTTCAGGCACGACTGCTTTTAGTTCAACAACAGACTTAACCGATTCTTTGAATTCTTTTTTTTCAGGAACAGGTTTAGGTGGTTCGAATTTTTTTACAACAACTGTTTTTTCCATTTCGGTAGTTGATGATGGCCTAGAAGGGCTTCCGGAACCAGGTCGCTTAATGACCACGGTTTTTTCCATTCCGTCTTCATAAGGCATGTCCGGATTTTCTGCCTGATATTTTTTTTCAAGCTCGACGTAGTTGACGTCGATTTTTACATCTTTACCGAATTTGAATTCCAGGAAGGTTTGGTTTTTTGTTGCATCTTTACCAACTTCATCTGATTTAGGTTTTACATGATTTGCTTTTGTTTCATCAGACTTTGATTTTGCATTTTTTGGAAGTGTAGCTTCAGGCTCATCAACGCGTAAGTTTTTTTCCTGAATTTTTTGAATGATCGTCGCAAGATTAGCAAAAGACTGGATTGGCTTCCAGTCACCAATAGGAAACTGCTGACACATTTCTGCGCCATCGATGTGACCCTTAAGAAATAATTCACCAATTTCTTCAGTTGAAAAAGGTCCAATGACCCGCTCGTTCTTGAGTCGGATCCGGTACTTAACGTCCATTAATTCCTGTCTACTTCAACCCTAAAAAGAGTGATGGAGCAATTCCAAAAGTGAAGATAGACACTAAAATGATAACATGAACTAGCGATTCGCTAAATCGGGTTTTTATTGCTGGCAGCTTCATTGCCACTTCATCCTCAGTAAATAAATCACTGACGAAACGGATATAATAAGCAAGACCCACAATAGAACTTATGAAAATTGAAGTAGCTTCTTTAGTGAAGCCCTCTCTGAAATAGTTAGTGAAAAGCATGTACTTCATTGAGAAACCCGAAGTAAGCGGGATCGATCCCAAACTTAAAACAAAGATAACCAACATAATCGATAGGCCTTTATTTCTATAGAAGCCCGATTTAAGAATGTTTCTTCCATCCTTATCTTTGTTAAGCGAAGCAAATTGGTTGAGTATCAGGATCACTCCTGTTGCTGTTAACGAATAAAGAACCAGGTAAGCGATAAGTTGTTTTTCCAGATTTTCGTCCGGGTTTAAACAGATCATCATCAACATGTAACCAGTGTGGGCCACTGATGAGTAAGCGATGATTCTTTTGAATTGTCCCTGAACCACGGCCATGATGTTTCCGTAAAAAGCAGACATAACTGCAATCCACTGGATAATCATAACTAAAATGTCCTGGAAGTGCGGGTCACATTCTAAAAGAAGCAACTGAAGAAGTGTGATGAACTTAAATCCGATAATGATTTTTGAAATGAAGAAGTTCGTTGCAAGGTTACCTGAGCTTACGTTTGAGTAAACATCAGCAATCCACGCATGGAATGGAAATGCACCAAGTTTGAAGCAAGCAGTTAGTATGAAAATCCCCAATGCGATTGCGTAGAATTCCTGGTTAACAACTGTGGCACCAACTAATGTCAGACCGTTTGTTGCGCCTAAGTAGAAAGCTACACCGAGTAAAAAAATAACCGAGATGACAGCGCCCTGGATTAAATATTTTACCGCTGCTTCACGTGAGTTTTCTAAGTCAGAAGTTGCAACCAGTGCATATCCAACCAGAGCGATTGTTTCCATCGCTACGTAAAAAGTCATCAGGTCGTTTGCACCAAGAAGGAAAACCCCTCCCATAAACATATAAGACATAAGAACTGAGTTCTTAACTTTTTCCAGTGAGTAATAACCGTTTATTAAAATCATCAGTACATTTAAAACTGAAACAATTTTAAGAAGCAGAATTTTATTTCCTTCAAGACTGAATAACTCACTTAGCGTGAATGAATCTCGGCTGAAGAGCATTGCAAAGAATGTGATCGCAGCAATTAGTGTTGCTGCAAACGAAATATACTTTCCGTTTTTCTTAATGTTTAAACCTAAAAGGGCAACCCCGTTTAGACCTAAAAATATTAAAACGTTTTGAACGAATGTTAAGTTATCCATCTTATAAACCTTTATTTACCAGGAAATTAATTGTTCCATCATACAGGGCCATGATTGCTTTTGGATAAAGACCAAAACCAATCGTCATAATAGAAAGTACGATCATTGGTGTTGCTTCAAGAAGTGATAAATCTTTCAGAGATTTGTTTTCTTCGTGTTTCATCTCGCCAAGTGCTGTCAGGTGATACATTTTTAACAAATAGATCGGTGAAAGGATAATCCCTGTCGCTGCTAAAAAAGCTGCAATAGTGTTTACCTGATACGAACCCATGATGATCATGAACTCACCAACGAATCCACAAGTCATTGGCACTGCCATTGATCCTGCAGTGATGATGAAAAATAAAATCGCAAACTTTGGCATAACTGCTGCCAGTCCGCCGTACATATCCATCTTTTTAGTATGTGTTCTCTGGTAAAGATAATGAACACCGATGAAGAGACCTGGTGTTGAAATACCGTGAGCGATCATTTGAAAGATAGCTCCTTTAACAGCAAGCGGGTTCTGAGAGAAAACACCCATGATGATATAACCCATGTGTGAGATTGAAGAGAACGCTACAAGTTTTTTAATATCTGTTTGTACCCACGCAGTCAGTGCTCCGTAGATAACCCCCGTTGCTCCGAGGTACATAACAATATCTCTGTTAGCTGAAACAGCTTCAGGAAATAATGGAATTACGAAACGAAGGAAACCGTAGATACCAAGCTTTAATAAAATACCAGCTAAAATAATTGAACCGGCGGTAGGTGCTTCAACGTGAGCATCAGGTAACCATGAGTGAAATGGAAATACCGGAACTTTTAAGAAGAAGGCGATTGCGAATGACCAGAATATTAGCGACTGAGGTGAACCGAATCCGTCGTATCTTAAACCTAATGATTTAATAACTTCATAGTTCAGGTCGTAAGATCCGTTAAATTTATAAGCAAGTGCAGACATGTAGCACATTGAGGCCAGCATCAGGATTGATCCAGCTGCAGTCATCATGAAGAACTTAAATGAAGCGTATCTTCTGTTTTCTCCACCAAATACTCCCACTAAAATAAATAGTGGAATCAGCATTAGTTCCCAGAAAACATAGAAGCCATATAATGATGTAGAAAGAAGTGATCCGTTTACTGCCCATGTTAGTAAGAAAATTAAAAAGTAATAAAGACGAAGCTTATCTGTTTTAAATTCCCATGTTGCGATTACAACAACCAACATTAAAAAAGCGTTCAGCATTAGAAGTAGACCAGAGAGTCCATCCATTGCGAATGTGTACGAGATATTGAAGAACAAAGGCATGTCGAATTTAAAAAGTGTTGTCAGGACTCCTGGATCCGGAAGGTCCATGTACATTTTAATCGAGTATGCGAGTGTTACGAACGCGCCAATTAAAGCATAGAGTCTGATCGATTTTTCATTGTTCTTTGGAGCGAACAAAAAACCAATCGCCCACAAAAGAGGTATTAAAAATTTTACGAGAAATAATTGATCCATTTTCTATCCAGTTTTATCTAAAAATAAATGCGTTAAAAATAAAAATAATGATGCCGGTTAAACCGATCACGATGTAGAGAATTCCCATCTCTAATCTTTCCGGTTTATTGTCATCTAAAATCTGCCCGCTTGAAGTTGTAAATTTTGTTACAACTTTTACTACGCCGTTGATCACGTGAGTTTCAACAACATCAACCAGGAAGTGGCCGAATTGAAATAGAGGCTTGATGATTGTTAGTTCATAGAACTCATCAACTTTAAATTTGTTGAAACTGATGAGCCATAGTGTGTGAAATTTTGCTTTAAGTGAATCGCGCATTTTAACGTGATCATTTTTTACATAAATGTAATAAGCAAGTCCCATCGATCCCAGAATAAGAAGTGTTGTCACTCCCATCATGATGATTTCAGTTTGAGCTGAAAGTTCTGTGTGTCCTGAAGTCTTGGCTACGAATCTTTCAAGGAAACCCTGGAACAAACGAGAGTTTTCATGTCCGCCGATGATATGTGGAAGACCAATATATCCGGCAGCGAATGAACAGATCGCAAGAATGATTAGAGGAATTGTCATTACACTTGGTGATTCATGGATTTCATGAGTGTGATCATCATGAGCATGGTCATTGTGTTTATTTTTTTTGTGTTTTTTATCGTGAGCGTGTGAATGATCTTCAACTTTCGCAGCAGGTGGAACGATAAAAACTAAAACAAGCATTCTCGTCATGTAGAAAGCCGTTAAAAGAGCAGTGATAAGTGCGATTGAATATAACCAGATTCCGTTTCCTGGATTCGTTAAGGCCATTGAAAGGATTTCATCTTTTGAAAAGAATCCTGAAAATCCCGGGATCCCTGAGATCGCAAGGAATCCAACCATGAACGTCCAGAAAGTAATCGGCATTTTTTTCTTTAGTCCACCCATCTTAAAAATATTCTGTTCGTGGTGGCATCCGTAAATTACAGAAGCAGCACAAAGGAATAAAAGTGCTTTGAAAAATGCGTGAGTGAAAACGTGGAACATACCAGTTGAGAATGCACCAACTCCGCAAGCTAAAACCATGTACCCAAGCTGAGATACGGTAGAGTAAGCAAGAATCTTTTTGATATCCGTTTGAGTCATCGCAATCAGTGAAGCAAGAAGTGCAGTAAGAGCTCCAACCCATGCAATCACATCCAGAACAATCGGGAAGTGAACGATAACGTTTGAAACTCTACAAAGTAAAAAGATACCTGCAGTAACCATCGTCGCCGCGTGCATTAATGCCGACACTGGAGTCGGGCCCATCATTGCATCCGGTAGCCAGATGAATAAAGGGATCTGTGCAGACTTTCCGGCAGCTCCTAATACAAGAAGCAAGCTAGAAAGAATTAACATATTTTTATTGGCAACCAATAAGGCCATATCTGGATGTTGAAGATCAGCGAATGAAATTGTGTTGAACACCAGAGCAAATCCGATCATCCCAAGAACTAAACCAAAGTCACCAACACGGTTTGCAAGAAATGCTTTTTTAGCAGCGTTCCCGTTTTTAGTATGTTCATACCAAAACCCGATTAATAAATATGAACTCAGACCAACACCTTCCCATCCCATAAATAGAACTAAGAAGTTTGCTCCGTGAACAAGAAGTAACATTGAGAAAGCAAATAGAGCGAAGAAGCCGAAAAATTTTCCAACTTTTTCTTCGTGGTCCATATATCCGATAGAGAAGAATGCAATTGCACTTCCGATACCAGTAACCATTAAAGATAAAATAACTGAAAGTTCGTCCATCACGAAGCTGATATCGAACTTGATGTTTCCGTAAGACATCCACTCCCAAAGGTGAACACTAACCGGGCCTTTGTCTAAAACATGTAGAGAAGTCATGATGACTAAAATAAATGAGATAAACAATGACATGAAAGTTATTAAACCAGCTTGAACATTAGTTAACTTATTTTTGATTAAAACAGAGTTAAGTAAGAAGGCCAGTAAAGGGAAAAATGGAATGAGTGCCAGGTAGTTTTCGTACATATTAACTCTTACTCTGTTATGATTTTAATATCGTCAGTATAAATTGTTTGTTTCTTTCTATAGAGCGCTATGATCAAGCTCAGGCCGATTGCAACTTCGCAAGCAGAGATGATGATCATGAAAAACACGATTAACTGAGACTCAAGAACTCCCGTCGCACGCGACATAAGAATCATAAGTAAACTTACTCCACCCATCATAAGTTCAAGGCATAGAAGAATTGAGATTAAATCTTTTTTGAAAATAGTTCCAAGCAGACCTAAGCAGAATAAAAAAGCGGAAAGGTAATAATAAATACTACTCATGTGATTCCTCCAGCTCAACCTTGTGCGCTTTTTCGTGACCAGTGATCACGATACATGCAACAAGAGCTGCCAATAGTAGAACTGTCGCCATTTCGAACGGCAGATAATAAACAGAGAATAATTTATCGAACAATAACTTCATCGAGTTATCAGGAATATTATTCGCTGTTAACACTTCGATGTTGTTGTTGATGATTAATGCAAAAATTCCCATGATCACAAGAACAGCTAGAACTGAGATAACCAGTTTTACTTTTCCTTTTTCACGGTTGTTTTCAAACTGCTCAAGATTGATAAGCATCATCACGAATACGAATAAAATCGCAACCGCTCCGGCGTTAACCAAAACCTGGATGGCCGCCAGGAACAAAGTTCCAAGCTGGAAGTAGATCATTGCAATCGAAAGCAAAGTCATAAGCAGCGCAAGTGCTGATACGACTGTCTTTTTTGAGAAGACGACCATTAAGGCAAAAACCATCGTGATGATGGTCAGTAAAATATCACTAATCATATTATTGATTCCTAAAATACGTAATGAGAACTGTCGCGATAAGATTTATAATTCCCAGAGGCAACAGGCGCTGCCATCCAATGTCCATTAATTGATCGTAACGGAAACGAGGAAGAGTCCAGCGAACCCAAACGAAGAACCAGATCATGAATGCGATTTTAAAAATTAAAGATCCCATTTGAAGAATTGGTGTGATGATTGGAGATTGAGGAATCAAATCAAGTCCCGGAAGAATACTGTATCCACCGAAGAATAAAATAATGAAAAGAGCAGAAAGCGCGATCATGTGGATATACTCCGCCATGAAAAAGATCGCAAACTTCATTGAAGAGTACTCTAAGTGATAACCAGCAACGATTTCCGACTCACCTTCAGCAAGATCGAATGGAAGACGGTTTGATTCAGCAAAGATTCCCACTAGAAATAACATTGCAGCTAAAGGCTGAATGAAAAATCCCCATTTCGGTAAAAAGCCAAACCAGTAACCAGTTTGAGCGGCCACCATTAAGTGAATGTCGTTTGTTCCATAAAGAAAGATCATCGCAACGATTGAAGTTGAAAGTGAAAGTTCGTATGAAACCATTTGTGCACAGGCACGAAGAGCACCCAGCATTGAGAATTTATTATTAGAGGCCCATCCACCAAGAAGAATTCCGTAAGATCCTAATGCTGAAACAGCGAATGCATAGAAGATCCCCATGTCACTTCTAAAAACTTCCGGATAAATAGTTCTTCCGTTGATTTCAAGTGGCGCCATGATTGGAATACATGCAAGTGGAAGTAGGGCAACAGTAAGTGCAACTAGCGGAGCTAACGAATAAAAAAACGGACGAACGTGAGTAGGGTGAACTTCTTCTTTGAACATGAACTTTGCAACGTCTGCAAGTGGTTGTAGTAAACCAAATGGCCCGACTCTGTTTGGTCCAAGACGTCTTTGAATAAATCCAGCGCCTCTTCTTTCTACGTGAATGATAATAGGTAGAGCACCTAAAGGGATGCCTAAAATTACAACGGTCTTAATTAAGATTTCTAGAATTCCTTCTAACATTTTATTCTTCCCACTTTAGTGACTTAGAATTGATAACAAAGATGTACCCGACAAGAAGAACAACCATGAAGAAAACAAAACCTGCCACCATGAAGCCAGTGTTCTGAGTATTGTTATAAGCAAGTGCCCATGGAAGTAAAAACACGATCTCTACGTCAAAAAGAAGAAAGAGAATCGCAGTAAGGTAGAACTTAATATCGTATTGTCTCGTTGCACTTCCGACCGGATTTACACCCGACTCGTAAACGTCGTTCGTTCTAACAATTTTCTTTTTCTGGCCAAGAAAATTTGAGATCAACATCAGAACAACGCCAAGGACAGTGGCGATAATTAAGAAAATAACGAATGATAAAAATTCCATCTAATCCTTCTTATGTTACTGAATAAATAACTTAGCGTTTCCTGCCCATGACATAACCGTTTCCCAGAAAATCCCAAGTGTGAAAACCGGGATAGTCATAACAACGATCACCATCTGATTCAGGAATCCGAAACCTTCGATAGTTTCGTTGTTTTCTTGTGGCTTCAGAACCATGATACGAACAATTTTTAAATAGTAATAAGCAGACACAACTGAGTTTAATCCCAGAACAACTGCTAATGAATAATTTCTTGTGTTGATTAAAGACTGAATAATGTTGTACTTAGCAACGAATCCGGCCAATGGCGGAAGACCAGTTAACGAGAACATTACAACAGTCATCATCACGGCCATGAACGGGTATCTGTAAATTAACCCTGAGAAACGGTCGAAGTTATCATTGCCGTATTTATCCTGAACGATGCTCACGATGTAGAAAGCGACAAGAGTCATGAAGACATAAGTGATTGCATAGAAAACAACTGCACGAATACCAACGTTGTTCATAACAATTAAACCAGCAAGCATAATACCTGCGTGAGAAATTGAAGAGTAGGCGAGCATTCTTTTAACTGATTTTTGTCCGATCGCTGTCACGTTACCAACTGTCATAGTCAGAGCAGAGATCACGATCATTAATCCAACCCAACCAATTTTAAGTGGAGAATCTACAGCGAAGAAAATAGCTGTGATTCTTACTAATCCTGCAATACCTGCAAGCTTTGGAACGATGGCAAAAAATGTTGTTACCGGAGTAGGAGATCCTTCATAAACATCCGGTGACCACATATGGAATGGAACCGATGCGATCTTGTATCCGATACCTGCAAAGAAAAGTAAAAATGAAGGCATTAAGATCGCGATTTGAACCGGCGATAATGTCGGAACCATTTTTGCGATTCCGGTAAACTGGATAGTTCCAATTACACCGAAGATATGTGACATACCAAAAAGCATAAGTCCTGCAGAAATACCTCCGTAAAGAGCGTACTTCAAACCAGCTTCACTTGATCTCTCATCATTCTTTTTAAGTGATGCCATCACGTAAGATAAAATTGAAAGTGTTTCGATCCCTAAGTAAAACGTCAGCATGTTGTTTGCTGAAGCAAGCAGGAATCCACCGATCAAAATTCCGATCGCCATGATTACGAATTCAGTTTTAAGTGATTCGTAAACGTCACGTGAAAATCTGCTCAGGTAAACCGCACCGATTGTTCCAAGTACCATTACCATTTTTAGTAAAGTACTGAAGTCGTCGATGACAATTGCGTTGCTGAAGATAGCTTCTGCTTTCCCGCCCATGTTCGCCAGTAGAGCTGCAAAAGTTGCAACTAAACCAATGATGGCCGTGATGAAGATGTATCTTCTATTTTTCTCATCTTCTTTATAAGTTGTTTCAAGAAGAATAAGGCCCACCATTAAAATCGTTAAAAGGATTTCCGGGATGTAGCGGCCAATGTTTGCCAAATAATTTAAATGCATATTTCTATGTCCTAGTCCTAATCAATCGTTTCTTAGAATGTTGCTAGTAACGAAGCAAGCTGACCCACTGATGCTTTCATCATGTTCAGAATTGGCGAAGGCCAGATCCCGAATAGAATTACAGCAACACAAAGTGGAATCATGTAAGTGATCTCAAGCTTCGTCATATCTTCATAACCTTTAATTTCCGGATTCACGTCACCGAAGAACATTCTCTTGAACATCCAAAGAAGGTAAGCAGCACCAATCAGAAGTCCGAACAGAGCAAGGACAGTGATTGTTGTGAACTTTTGGTAGATACCAAGGAAAATTAGAGCTTCAGAAATAAATCCTGACATACCTGGTAGTCCCATTGAAGCGAACATACCGATGATGAAAATAATCGAGTAAACTGGAAGTTGTGTATAAAGACCACCGTATCCACGTGAACCATCTGGTTTAACAATCCATCTGTGGTGAGATCGCTCGTAAAGAAGACCGATCATAAAGAACATCATAGCTGTCGATGTTCCGTGGTTGAACATTTGAAGAACTGCTCCGTTTAATCCCTGAACAGTCATTGCTGAAAGTCCAAGCATTACGAATCCCATGTGAGATACTGAAGAGTAAGCGATTAGTTTCTTCACGTCCGTCTGTGCCATCGCACATAGTGCACCGTAAATTACGTTGATTAATCCTAACCAGGCAATTGCAGTAGAGAAATATTTTGCAGAGTCAGGAAAGATCGGGAATGCAATTCTTAAAAATCCGTATGTACCCATCTTAAGCAAAACACCGGCCAGGATTACTGAAATCGCAGTAGGCGCCTGAACGTGAGCGTGTGGTAACCATGTGTGGAATGGGAAAACCGGAACCTTGATCGCGAATCCGATAAACATAAAGATAAAAAATAATTTCGAGAAAGATAAAGTCTGGCCGAACATGTGAACGTTAAGTTGAGAAAATTTCCCGCCTGAAAGAGCAAGGATATTGAATGAATCAACTGATTGGTTTGTTGCGAAGTAAAGAGCAACGATACCAACTAACATTAGAATCGATCCGAAGAATGTATAAAGGAAGAACTTAACAGCTGCGTACTCTCTGTTTTCTCCACCCCAAACACCGATAAGGAAGAACATCGGAATTAGCATTACTTCCCAGTAAACGTAGAACAAGAAGAAGTCTAATGCGAAAAATACTCCAAATACACACGTCTGAAGAAGAAGTAATAAAGCGAAGTATGCTTTAATTGATTTCTTAATTTGAGTCCATGAACTCAAAATACAAAGCATGAAAAGAAGCCCTGTAAGAAGAACCATTGGAAGTGAAATACCATCAACTCCAAGACGGTAGAAAATGTTAAATTGTGAGATCCATGGGATCGACACATTAAACGCATTTTGCATTCCTGCCTGAGTCTGATCAAACTTAGCGTATAAAACTAAAGTTAGAGCAAAAGTAATAACTGTGTTGATAAGCGCCCAAGCTTTAATCCAAGTTGTCTTGTCTTTTGGCATGAGTAATACACCCAGCACACCAACAATAGGCATCCACAAAATTAAACTTAATAAACAATTTGAACCGGCCACCGGTATCTCCTTCGAAAAGTTACTATATAATTAATTAAAATCTTAACGTTAAAATGTAGCTTCCAAGAACCACGATCAATACAATGAAGTACAACTGTATCTTCCCTGATTGAATAGTTCTTAGAATCAAGTTCACTGCTCTAACACTTGCACCAGTTCCATCAACCATTCCGCTGTCGATAATATTATTATCAAACCAGCGAGCTACGTTGAAGGCCCAACGATTCAGAACTGCAGTTCCATCGACAACATACTTGTCATAATATTGAGAGTCGAATTTTGCCAGCATATCGTTGAATGGCAGAAGTCCCTTCTGAATAATTTTATTTATGTATAAATCGTCGAAATAATACTTGTTCTGAAGAGCTCTTCTCCATCCTGCAAAAGTTTCTGCCCACCATCCCGGGTTAACTGATTTTTTGATGTACATTAAGTACGCCATGAAAATTCCAGAGAATGCGATAAGGATAGAAAGAATTGCACCAAGATGGTGAATCTGGTGAACCCAATGAGCGTGGTGCTCATCCATTCCGTGATTTTCATCGTATTGAGCTTTTGGAAGTTCAACTTTGTCACGTGTATCCGTCGCGCCAAAATCTTCGTGTTCATAATGAGCAAAGTGCTCAAGGTGAGAAGCTTCAGGCTTGTGAATTAAAGTTGAGAACCACTCATTCTTAGATCCAAAAAGATTGATCTCGCCCTGACCAGTGAATGATCCAGAGTAAAATAAACCTAATGTGAAAACAGAAAGAATTAAAAGTGGAACATTTGAGTTCCATCCAATGTGTTCTTCGTGAGCGTGATCGTAAATATGGTGGTCGCGTGGCTCACCAAAGAAAGTTAAGAATAACATTCTGAACATGTAGAACGCTGTTAACAGAGCTCCACCGAAGCCAAGAATTGCAACTCCCCAGTATGAAGGATTTTCAAGAGCAAGAACTAATGCATCTCCAAGAATTCTATCTTTAGATACGAATCCCGAGAAAAAAGGAACACCAGCGATTGCGAAACAACAAAGTAACATTGCAAAGAATGTGTACGGAAGTTTTTTACGAAGGCCACCCATCTGTGGCATTTCCTGGCAGTGAATCGAGTGAATGACAGATCCAGCTGAAAGGAATAAACACGCCTTAAACACAGCGTGAGTAATTAAGTGCATGAATGAAGCGTTGTATGAACCAACACCGATACCGATAACCATGTAACCAAGTTGAGAAATTGTAGAGTACGCAAGTACTGCTTTAATATCCGTTTGAATAAGAGCGATTGTGGCGGCACCAAATGCCGTGATCGCACCGATATAAGCGATGAAAGTTAATAAATGTCCTGCTTCCATTAAAGGGAACATTCTTAATGATAAATAAACTCCGGCAGCAACCATCGTCGCAGCGTGGATGAGGGCAGAACATGGAGTTGGACCAAACATCGCATCTGGTAACCAGACGTGAATCGGGAATTGTGCAGATTTACCCATTGTTCCCATGAACACTGAGAAAGCTGCAACAGTTGCGATTGGTAGAGCGATGCCGAATACGTTAAATGATCCTGCGAATTTTCCTGCACCAATTGCCGCATAAATATCAACAAAAGTTGTGCTTCCTACGATCATCCAGCAGATCAAAATTCCAAGAAGGAAAAATACATCTCCCACTCTTGTTGTCATGAACGCTTTCATCGATGCATTTCCAGCACCTTCTTTTTCGTAGTAGAAACCGATTAGAGAGTATGAACAGAATCCCATTAACTCCCAGAAGATAAACATTGAAAGTAAGTTATCTGAAAGAACAAGGCCTAACATTGCAGATGTGAAGAGTGACATATAAACGAAGAAACGAGCAAAACGCTCATCATCGTGCATGTACCACGTAGAGAAAACGTGAATCAAAGTTGCTACTGCTGTAACCATTAAAAGCATTACGGCAGTCATGTTATCTATATAGATACCCATGTTTACTTTAAACAGGTGTTCACCGGCACTTAAGTCAAACCAAGTGAAGACTTTGTGAATGTGGTAACCAACTGCGTACACATTCTGGAAATCTAAAAAGATTCTGAATGCGCAAATAAATGACCCGAAGATAGCTAATGTACTTATTGCAACTGCTGCAAGCGGAACACGTTTTGCTAAAAAAACGTTGATCACAAATGCGAAGAACGGCAATAGTACGATCGGAGCTACGGTTGAGATTGTGTAATCCATGTCTCTATATCCTTACCTTAGTATTAGTTCTGTAATGTTGAAGCATCATCTATATGGATACTTTCTCTTAACTGGAAGAATCGAATAACGATCCCTAAGCCAACAGCTGATTCAGCAGCTGCCGTAATGATAATAAATAGGGCCATAATATGACCTTCAAGATTACCGTTAACGAATTTTGTATAGGCCGCGAAGTTAAGTGCTGAAGCATTTAAAATAAGCTCGATACCCAGAAGGATAGCGATGATATTTTTTCGGGCTATCATAACCATGATCCCGCAGATAAATAGAATGAATGAAATGCCTAAGTAGGCGCCTAAACTAATCATGGATTTCTTTCCTTGGTCTAGAAATTACAGCTGCACCGATAAGCGCACCTAAAAGCATAACCGACGAAATTTCAAAAGCTAAAATGTGATCAGTCGCGAGAAGCGTTCCGATTCTTTCAACTGTTGGCGCGTTAGCAGCTACGATTAAATTTTTGTTGTTTTGGAAAACCGGGATCGTTACTTTAATAACGATAAGAGCAGATACGATGGCAGCAAACGCCGCGATCATAAAAGTTTTCTTATTTCCCATTGCCGGGATTTTTTCAAGGCCATACTTGTTTGTTCTGTTACCAGTTCCACCTGTAAGCATGATTGCAAACAACATAAGAATGATAACCCCACCAGCGTAAACCACCAGCTGAGTTGCAGCTAAAAAGTCTGCACCGATACAAGCGTAAAGACCTGCAACACCGAAAAGTGAAGCAAGAAGGTAGATACATGCGTGCATTAAGTTTTGGCTGTAAACAACCAGAACTGCTCCTGCAAGCGTAAGTACTGCCGATAATAAAAAAAGTGTATTTGCAAACACAGTATACTCCCTATTCTTTAATTTAGTGGTGAGCTCCGCCACCTGCGGTAGCTGCCATAATTAAAGCGAAAATTGATTTTCCATCAAATGCGTACATCCAAACTGCACAACCTAATAAATTGAAGATTGCGATTGGAGTTAAATATTTCCAACATAATGTCATAAGTTGATCGACGCGAAGACGTGGAAGCGTCCAGCGAACCCAGATTACAACGTAGTAAAGTGCAAGTGTCTTTGTGAAGAAAGCACCAAGTTGTAAAAGCTGTCCAATGTTTTGAGATAACATGCTATCAAGACCTAAACTCTTAGAGAAAAGTGCACCAGTTCCAAGATCGAAAGGTACGTTGTATCCACCAAGGAAAAGAGCAACAGCAACACCACATACAACGAAAACTTCGATGTATTCAGCAAGAGCAAATAAACCGAATTTCATACCTGTATATTCTGTATGGTAACCAGAAACTAGTTCAGACTCAGCTTCAGGTAAATCGAATGGAGCGCGGTTTGTTTCTGCAAGAGCAGAAATGAAGTAAACGAAAAATCCGATGAATGCGAATGGATTGTGAAGGATGAACCAGTCCTGCATCCCACCACCTTGAGCACCAATCAATGTTTTCATTGAAAGACCACCTGCAAGTAGAACGATTGAGATAATCGTAATTGTCGCAGGAATTTCGTAAGAAATAATTTGAGAAGCTCCTCTCATACCACCAAGTAGTGACCACTTTGAGTTTGAAGCGTATCCACCAAGGAAAACACCAACACCAACAAGTGAGGCCATACCAACAAGATAAAAAATACCAACGTTTAAATCAGCTAAGATAAATCCGCTCGAGTAAGGCACAACTGCAAGAGTTGCGAATACACCAACAAGACACATTACCGGCGCTAAATTGAAAACAAATTTATCAGCGTTAGTTGTAATAATATCTTCTTTCAAAATCATCTTCACACCGTCTGCAAGGAACTGAAGAAGACCGAAAGGACCAACGCGGTTTGGACCGACACGCGCTTGAAGATCGGCAGAAATTTTTCTTTCCGCGTACGTTCCAGCACCACCGATTGTTGCCATAACACCAACGATGATTAATGCAACGATTGCAAAAATTACGAAGGCCATTAACGACGATGCATCAAAACCTAAAGCTTTTGATAACCAAGCGTGGATATTTTGAAATTCATTTGATTGTGAAAGATATGAAACGACAGTTGAATTCATGCCTAATCCTTTTTGCCGAAAGAAGGTTGAGTAGGAGCGACCTGGTTAAAACTTTTAACCCAGTCAAGATCGCCTTTTTTCCAGCAGTATACAATTCCTGCCACAAGAATAAGAACGAAAGTAAATATCGACATCAGCAGTGTTCCACCGAGACCGATTTCATTGAATCTTTTAAAGACTGCAGCTACCGGAAACATCAATGCACTTTCAACATCAAAAATGATGAAGATAAGAGCGATAACGTAGAAACGAATGTTGAAGTTGGCCCATGCTGTTCCAATTGGCTCTTCACCACACTCGTAGGCAGTTTCTTTTAGTTTGTTTGGATGTTGAGGACGAATTAAGCTTCCTAGAAATAGTGATCCGCCTGCTACTAGTAGAGCGAGCACGATCAAAATTACGACCGGCATGTAGACGTCTAGATTTAATGTCGACATTAAAATCTCCGAGATAAAAAATCATTTTTTAGTTTCTTTAGACTACACGAAAATATAATATCTTGGAAATATTTTAATTGGTGAAATGATAATATATGAGTCACTTTAATTCTCTGCTTCAAAAAATTTTAGAATGGGATGAACACGCTTCATCGCCACTAAATTTATACGGTGCAAGTACAGAGCAGTGGTCGTTCATTTTCAATTCTTTTCTCAGAGAAAATACGAAATTATTTTTAGACCGCTCACAACTAATCATCACATCTACGAACGATGAAGCTGAAGAATTTTTTAATTCAATTCAATTTACTCACAGCAACACTGACGTTGAAGTTCTATTATATCCCGGCCTTGATGCATCTCTATATTCCGGAGTTATCTCGTCGGAGAAAAGTTTTTATGACCGCTTCGAGGTGTTAAGCAAGCTCAACAGAGCAGACCAGAATAAAACAAAATTTATTATAGTCACAACTTTTGAAGCGATCTCACTCAAAACTCCGCCACGTTCTTTCTTCAAGGAATTTAGTTTTGCGATACAGACAGAAGACATCATCGCACCGCTAGACCTTGCAAAAAAATTAGTGAGCATGGGATATTCTTCTGCGACATCTGTTGAAGAGCCTGGGACATTTATTCAGAAAGGCCAAATTTTTGATATTTACCCCGTCGGTGCAGGCCCTGTGAGGCTTTCATATTTTGACGATTTGATTGAAACAATTTTCCCAATCGATTTAGACACACAAAAAACTCTACGCGATCAACCGATGACGAGTGTTTGTATCACGCCAGCTGCTGGTGTTTTAGCTCATCATGATTTTCCTGTAACATTAAGAGAAAATCTTCCGCAACTAGGGCCACAGTTCAAACAGAAATTTGAATTTAGAAAAGCACTGTTCTCACGTTTGAGTGATGGACTGTTGTTTGAAAATTATCCCGTTTATATTCCGCTTTTTTTCAAAGACCCGGAAACAATTTTTAGTTATTTAAATATAGATACCACCAGAGTTTTTGTTTTAAACGCCAATGAAACTGAACGCTCATATCTTGAACTCGTAGAAAGTTTGCGTTTTGAATTTGAACAAAGTGAAGAGAATTTAAACAACGAAAATATTCTTCCTCATTTTAATAAAATTTATGATTTTTCTTATTTAAGTGATCTGAGAGATCGAAAAGTAGTGCTGGTAGATCAAATCAATTTAAATATGGTTTTTGGCGATATTTCTGATTCCGTTGATCTGCGTTTGATTAAAACTAAAACATTTTTAAACGAGCACATTAACCCGACTTTATCAAAGCCAGAATACATTACAGCAGCATTGGACTTCATCCAGAAATTCTTTATGTTC
This sequence comes from Bacteriovorax sp., assembly GCA_014378525.1. Lineage (GTDB taxonomy): Bacteria > Bdellovibrionota > Bacteriovoracia > Bacteriovoracales > Bacteriovoracaceae > Bacteriovorax. The sequence goes on along the minus strand of JACMNL010000009.1, from coordinate 7,886 downwards.
CAGGGGAAAATTTACTTTTCTTCATATAGTGAATCATCAAAAAATGAGATTAAACATTTAATTGATCTTCAGAATTTTCCGTCTGAATTAAAAAACAGGATTGAGTTTTTACCATTCCGTGTGACGGAGGGTTTTTACTACGAAGGTGAAAAATTTCTCATCATCAGTGACGGGGATTTATTTGCTGCCAAAAAAAATAAGCCGCAAAAATATAAAAAAGTGGACCTCGATCTTTTTGCTGAACAAATCGCAACCCTTAAGGCCGGTGACTATGTCATTCACAGTGAATTTGGTGTGGGTGAATATTTGGGACTTGAAGCGCTCGATATAGCCGGGGATAAATCAGACTTTCTAGTTTTAAAATACGCTGACAACGATAAAGTATATGTTCCCGTTTATAAGTTAAATCTGATTCAAAAACACGCCGATGCTACCGCTTCTTTAAAGTCAGACAGTCTTCGAACAAATAAATTTACACTGCTTAAAGCACGCGCAAGAAATTCGGCAAAAATCCTCGCTTTTGACCTGTTAAAACTGCAGGCCGAAAGACAGTCATCTGTGGCCTATGCTTTTTCTCCGCCGGACCACTTATACAAAGAATTTGAGCTCGCATTTCCATTTGAAGAAACTCCAGATCAGGCACGTGCAATTGAAGAAGTTTTAGAATGCATGCAAAAACCTGTACCAATGGATTTCCTGGTTTGTGGTGACGTTGGATTTGGTAAGACAGAAGTTGCAATGAGAGCGGCCTTTAAAGCAGTCGAAGATCATAAACAGGTTGCGGTATTGGTACCTACAACAATTTTAGCTCTTCAACATTACAATTCATTCACCAAAAGATTCAAAGATTTCCCAGTGAGAATTGAATTTATTTCGCGTTTCAAATCCGCAAAAGAATCAAAAGAAATTTTAGAGAAAGCTGCCCGTGGGGAAATTGATATTTTAATCGGAACTCATAAACTTCTTTCAGATAAATTAAAATTCAGCGATCTTGGTTTAGTTATTGTCGATGAAGAGCAGCGCTTTGGTGTTGGTCACAAAGAAAAACTAAAACTGATGAAAGCATCCGTAGATTTTTTAACATTAACAGCGACACCAATTCCACGTACATTACAAATGGCGTTTTTAGGTCTTCGCGATTTATCGCTAATAAAGACTGCTCCACCTCGCAGACAATCAATTAAAACTTACGTTATTAAGGAAGATGAATTAACAATTCAGATGGCCCTTCAAAAAGAACTTCAGCGTGGCGGCCAGATTTTTGTAGTTCACAATAAAGTTAACGATATTGAACAATATGCTGCCTACATCAGAGAGCTGGTTCCTGAAGCCAGAATCACATTTGCACACGGACAAATGGGTGAGCGCGAACTCGAAGACAGAATCAATTCTTTTTACGCTGGAAATTACCAGATTCTGATCGCAACAACGATCATTGAATCAGGAATTGATATTCCAAACGCCAACACTATGATCATTGACCGCGCCGATACATACGGACTCGCTCAACTTCATCAGCTTCGCGGACGAATTGGACGCTCTGATAAAAAAGCTTACGCCTATTTTGTTGTTCCTCGAATGAGAGAGATCTCAACAATCGCGCAAAAAAGATTACATGCCCTTCAAACATATGCAGATATGGGTTCAGGTTTTAACATCGCTTCAGTCGATCTCGAAATCAGAGGGGCCGGAGATATTTTAGGTGCCACTCAGTCGGGCCATGTCGAAGCCGTCGGTCTCGAACTTTATATGGAACTCTTAAAAGATGCCATCCATGAACTTCGCGGCGAAAGAAAGATGCTTAAAAAAGACATCGAAATTGTCACACCATTTCCGGCATTTATTCCGAATCACTACATCAGCGATGCAAGTGAGAGACTTAAACAGTATAAACGTTTATCGAACTGCGAATCGCAGTCACTTCTTGAAAGCATCCGCGATGAATTCCAGGATGTGTACGGAATTTTCAGCGACGAACTTACAAACTTATTTGTGGTTCTTGAAACCAGAATATATCTTCAAACTCTCGGCCTGAAATCTGTTCAGGTAGGTGGAACAGCGATTAATTTAAAATTTGATAAGCAATTTTTAGAATCCAACACTGAACTTCGCGATAAAGTTGTTAACTTTTTTATCTCTAGACCAAAAATCTATCAATTTACTCCGGATTATCGTGTGATCTTCAATCAAAAAACGGCCGTCACTCAAAATGATTTACTCAAGTTCTCTAAATCGATTAGTGAGCATTTAATTCCATCATAGCGATTTCATTATTCCTTTTTATAAATTCTGATATCATTAAAGAGTAAATATATTGATCTACTAGATGAAGAATTAACTTTTCTGAGGATAACAGTGATGAAAACATCAAATTTCTTAGCAATTCTTGCCCTGACTTTTTCTTTTGCTACTTTTGCACAGGATAAAGTAGCACCAGCAGCGCCAGCAACTAACCCAAGAAACACAAACGGTGAAGCAGTCGTTGCAACTGTTAACGGTGTTGAAATTAAAAAGAACCAACTGGATCAGGCATTCGAAGACAACTTAATGTATGTCTCTGATAAAATCGTAACAAAAGAAAAAGTTCTTAACGATATTATTGCCCGCGAAGTAGGAATTAAAAAAGCGAAAGATTCTAATCTTCAAAATGATCCAATCGTTAAAGCAAAAATGGAAGATGTTCTTTACCACGCTCAAATTTCTAAAGACCTTGAAAAGAAACTTCAGGCCATTCAGGTTTCTGATAAAGAAGCACAAGAGTATTACTCAAAAAATAAAGAATACAGAACAGCTCACATTCTTTTCCGCGTGAGAGTAGCTCCGCAAAAAGAAGAGACTGAAGAAGCAATGAAAAAGGCCCTTGAAGTTTACAAACAAATTCAGGCAAAACCTCAAATGTGGCCGGAACTTGCTAACAAGTATTCTCAATCCTCAACTGCACCAGCGGCAGGGGACTTAGGTTACCTTCCAGCTATTAAATATGCTCCGGAATATTTCAAAGCAATCAACGGGAAAGCAGTTGGATACATTTCTTCACCTGTAAGAACTCAATTTGGTTATCACATCATTAAAGTTCTAGGGGTTAAAGATTGGAAAGACGTTGACCCGGCACTATATAAGAAGATTGTTTACGACCAGAAACGTGACAAGATTCTTGAAGAGTATTTTGCTGACCTACGTAAATCCGCTCAGGTAAAAATTAACAAAGAATACTTAAAATAGTTTAGTTTTTTAGAATAGATCTTAGCTCTTGCGACTTGCGTAGAAGAATCATATAACTTACTCTAAATAGCCAATAAAGCTATCCATATGTGTAGGTTAAAATGAAACTCGCAAGTCGCTTTTTTTTTGTCTTCGTTCTACTTTCAAGTTTTAATGTTGAAGCTAAACTTCTCGATAAAATTGCTGCCGTAGTCGACGATAACATCATTTCACTTTCTCAAGTGATTCGTACAAATAACAATATTGCGATCAAGAAAAACGTAGCTCCAATGATCTACGATAAATCTTCTTTCACAAATGCTGAAATCTTAAACATCTCAATTAATAAATTTTTAGTGCGCTCAAAACTTACAGACATTGGTTATACGATTACAGATGACCAGGTTGAAGCACAGATCAAAACAAACCAGGAACGTCTTGGTGTGGATAGAAAGGCCCTGATGGGATTTCTAAAACAACAAGGAACTTCGTTTGATGAATATTTCGAAACTCTTCGCGAAGCTATCGAGTACAGTTATTTTGTTAACCGTGTAATCTCACCGATGATTTCAATCTCTGAGCAGGATGTAAAAAACACTTACTACAAAAACAACATCAAAGACTCGCGCATGAACTTTAAATACGCGCTGATTGATTACGCTATTTCAAAAGACCAGATTGCCAAGCCAGGTAAAGGTCAGATGGAAGAAGTCGTAAAACAATACAGAGTGAACAGCAACCTTCCGGAAGCTTACTCAACAATGACTGTTTCAAATCTTGATGACATCACTGAAGAGGGTATTGCTCCTGAAATGAAATCTCTTTTGAAAGAAACAGATGAAGGTGCAATGACAACGCCGATTTTATTAAACGGCCACTATCATATTTTTTACCTGGCAAAAAAAGACTTGGTTGAAACTGAAGCTTTCGCTTCTCAAAAAGATAAAATCAAAGATGAGCTTTTTGAAAAACAAGTTAAAGCTGAAATCGCAGTATGGTTCGAGAGAGAAAGAAACAAACATTATATTAAAATCTCTCTCTAATGGATTTAAAAGATGATCTACGTTACCCAAGGCCACGAAAGAGGGATTGGACTAGAAATCTTCCTCAAATCGTTTCTCCTTTTATCTAAAGAAGAAAAAGCAGACGTCACTCTTATTGTTGAAGAGAAGGACCTTGATACTAATTTATCAGACCTGCGCCTTTCAAAAAGTAATTTTAAAGATCTAAAAACGATTCATCCGAAGATGCCCGCAAAAGTTCCCTCTTCGACATCTTCACTTCTAACGGCCCTGGAGCTTATTAAGCCGGCAGATATTTTAATCACGCTTCCCACATCAAAAGATCAATTGATCCTCGATAACAAGAACATGGCAGGCTACACAGAGTTCTTTAGAGATTATTTCAAGAATGTAAACATCGCGATGACTTTTAAGGGTCTCACTCAAAATGTTTTACTCATCACCGATCACGTTGCACTTAAAGATGTCACGACAACAATTACTAAAAAATTAATTGTAGATAAAACTGATACGACAATTGAGTTTTATAAAAAATACTTTTCAACATTTGATGAAGTTGTTTTCTCGGGAATTAATCCGCACGTTGGAGAAAACGGAATTCTGGGAAAAGAAGATTTTATTATTCAAGACGCCATTGACGAATTAAAAAACAAACACATATTACAATTTAGTGGACCATACTCCGGCGACACTCTTCACATGCATACAGATGAAAACAAAAAACAACTTTTCGTTTACATGTATCACGACCAGGGACTCGCACAATTCAAATCACACCACGGTTTGATCGGTTTAAATATATCAATGGGACTTCCGTTTCTGCGTCTAAGCGTTGACCACGGCACGGCCTTTGATTTGTATGGTAAAAATAGAGCCAATGCCACTGGAATGATCTTTCTATTTAAACAAGCTTTTGAGGTTACGAAATATGTCGATAAACGAAATTAACGTTGTTAAAGCAGCTGTTCATAATTTAAAAGACGTCTCAATTTGTATTCCAAAAAATACACTGACTGTTATCACCGGCCCTTCGGGGTCGGGTAAGTCTTCGTTAGCATTTGATACGATCTACGTTGAAGGTCAGCGCCGCTACATCGAATCACTTTCAAGTTACGCCAGACAATTTTTAGGCCAGTATCAACCTCCTGAAGTTGAATCGATTACAGGGTTAAGCCCCGCGATTGCTATCGATCAAAAAACATCGAGCAAAAATCCAAGATCAACTGTTGGAACGACGACAGAAATTTACGATTATCTTCGTGTGTTATATGCACGCATCGGAACACTTTACGATCCGGATACCGGAGTAGAGGTCAGACGCTATACTCCTACACAAATCGTAAGAGAGTTGATGAAGCTTGGTGATAAAACCAAACTTCAAATCCTGGCACCGATTCCTTACAAAGAAAATATGAAGTTCAAGGATCAATCTGCAAAATTCCAGACGATGGGATTTTCACGTGCGAGACTTGATGGTGAAATGGTTCAATTAGAAGATGGAATAAAAGCTCCCAAAGGAAAGTTCCAGCTAGACATTATCGTTGACCGTATCGTCCTTAAAGAAGATATCGAAAAACGTTTAGCAGACTCTGTTGAGTACGCATTAAAACTTGCTGAAGGTAATGTTCAGATTCTTGTCGATGATAAAAAAGTTTTAAATTTCTCTGAACATAACAAATCAGCAAAGGGTGTAATTTACCCTGAACTTGAACCAAGATTATTTTCTTTCAACTCGCCAATTGGTGCGTGTGAAGTTTGTAACGGCCTTGGTGAAACCAAAATCTTCGATGTTGATCTAATGTTATTCGATGAAAACCTACCGTTGTTAGAAGGGGCCATCACACCATTATCAAAACGAAATTCATTCCTGTTTAAAATGGTTGAATCGATTGCAGATGCTGAAGGCGTTGATGTTTCAGTTCCTTTCAAGAAACTTCCAAAGAAAATGACCAACATTCTCTTTAACGGATCAGAGAAAGTTTACAGATACTCATTCACTTCAGAAAACTCTCACTTTGAATTCTCAAAAGCTTTCCCTGGATTATCTCCTTGGCTTGAAAAGAAATATTTAGAATCAGGTTCAGATAAAGTTCGTATTGAACTTGAAAAATTCATGAACATCAAGACTTGTCCTTCCTGCAAGGGCCTTCGTCTTAACAAAGTTGCTCTCGCTACAAAAATCGGCGAGAGAAACATCATGGATCTTTGTACTCTTTCAATCGCAGAATGTTTTACATATTTAAACAGCATTAAACTCGACGGTGAAAAGAAAATCATCGCTGACAAACTTCTGAAAGAGATTGTTTCACGTTTAAGATTCTTATTAGATGTTGGATTAAATTATTTGACTCTCAATAGAGGTGCCATGACTCTTTCTGGTGGTGAGTCTCAGCGAATCCGTCTTGCAACACAGATAGGTTCAGCTCTGTCTGGAGTTCTTTACGTTCTGGATGAGCCGAGTATTGGTCTTCACCAGCGCGACAACGACAGACTTATCAAAACTCTTCATACATTAAGAGATTTGGGAAACACTGTTCTTGTTGTTGAACATGATGAAGATACTATGAACGCCAGCGATTACATTATCGACATGGGACCTGGCGCCGGAATTCACGGAGGAACAATTGTTGCTCACGGAACTCTGGAAAAGATTCTTGCTGATAAAAAATCTTTAACTGCAAGATTTTTAAATGGTACGGATAAGATACAAATTCCAGCAAAAAGAAAAAAGGCCACGAAGTTTTTAAAACTGACTGGTGCTACAGAACACAACATCAATAAACTTGATGTCACAATTCCACTTGGTGGCCTTGTCACAGTCACTGGTGTTTCAGGTTCTGGAAAATCAACCCTGATTCACAAGATTCTTGTCCCTGCGGTTAAAACTTATTTAACAAACACACACAAGACTCTTTACTCAAAAGCAAACTACAACTCACTTTCGGGTATCGATGAAATCAAAACAATCATCGAACTCGACCAGTCTCCAATCGGAAGAACTCCACATTCAAACCCTGCAACGTATACAGGATTATTTGATGAAGTGAGAGATATCTATGCTTCAACGAATGAATCTCAAATCCGCGGATACAAAACCGGAAGATTTAGTTTCAACGTAAAAGGCGGACGCTGTGAAGAGTGTGAAGGTAATGGTGTAAAGAAAATCGAAATGCACTTCCTTCCTGACGTTTATATTACTTGTACGGAATGTAATGGCTCCCGTTACAACCCTGAAACATTATCAGTCTTGTATAAAGGAAAAAACATCGCTGAAGTTTTACAGATGTCGATTGAAGACGGTTGTGAATTTTTCAAAAACCATACAAAGATGTCACGCATCCTTGAAACAATGAGATCAGTTGGTCTCGGTTATATGAAACTCGGACAGCCAGCAACTACACTTTCGGGTGGTGAAGCTCAACGTTTAAAACTTTCACGTGAACTTTCAAAAAGAACTAAAGGCCATTGTTTGTATGTTCTCGATGAACCAACAACCGGATTACACTTCCAGGATATTAAAATTCTTTTAGTGGCCCTTCAACAACTCGTTGATCAAGGAAATACGCTTTTAGTAATTGAGCATAACCTCGACGTAATTAAAACTGCCGATCACGTAATCGACCTTGGACCAGAAGGTGGATCAGGTGGTGGAGAAATCGTTGC
>JACMNL010000008.1 GCA_014378525.1 Bacteriovorax sp. | reverse complement strand
GAGAATGGTCTTCCAGGACTTTGAGCGATTTGAGAGGGTCAATGAAGACCCTGCTGTATCAGGACTTGGTCTCGGGGTTTATATTTCAAAACAAATAATTGAAGCCCACTCAGGAGTTATCGATCGAAAGCAGTCCTGAGACGGGCACGAAGTTCACTGCAAAATTTCCCATCGCTTGATTATTGGCAGGTAATAAATTCCATTTCATTTATAGCAGTTTTTGGATCGTGAAGAAACGCTTCCATGTCCCAAACTCTTGGTTCAGACCAGTCAGAGTCAAGCATAACAAGATAAGTTTTACTATTGGCCACGAAAGATCCTACGGCAGCAATACTATGGCCTCCACTGTTTCTTTCACCTGTTTTTCTCGGGATCCATAATCTATTATCAAGTTCACCGTGTGGTTGATCATAAATTTCAAGAGCGAAAGGAGATTTCGCCATTACAGGTCCGATGTTAAATGAAACGATAACTGGAAGACCTGATTTAACATGAGATAATATAAGTGCTGAAGCCTTTTCATAAGAATCAGTCTGAAGTTTATTACATGAAAATCCATACTTCTTTCCGTACTTGTTCATAATACCTTTTAAAGAGTACTGGTGAGAAGTTGTCAGGTAGTATTCGTTGATGGCATCAGCAAGAAGATTTGTTCTTCCTTCTTCAGTTGAAACAGCTTTTTGTAATTCGCCTGTTCCCTGGAATCCAGTCAGGTTTGTTTGCTGTAAAAAATTATTGATAGCATATGCTGAACAAGTTCCGCCAGTCTGCTCATATGAGTCCAGAACTTTTTGTTGTTTAAACGGATTCAAACGTTTGAAGTTTTCCGGCTGTATGTAATAAACCTTTTTTGATTTTGTATTTAGATACATCTGATAAGAATTTGTTCCGTCAGGCTTTACTGTGCTTCCGATAAAAACTGCAGGTCCATTAATACTTTCATCAGTTGATTTTAGATTTACAGTTGATCCAATTCCTACTGCAAAATTTCCTGTTTCAATTGCACTGACAACTGTTGATGAAACATCAGCGGCCAAGGCATTAAGTGAAACTGTAAAAATAAAAGCAGCTACGAATCCAATAGATTTTTGAAAGTTTTGCATAAGGTCTCCTTAGGGCGCAAAACTTAACACGAGGTATTTTGGATTCATAGACCCCCTGTAGAGATGTCATGTTTTGTGAGAGAAATCATGAATTTTTATACCGATTTTAGCCTAGTTAGCATCCTGTAGCATGCTCAAAGTTTGGTCACCTGAGAAGATCCTCTGAAGATTCTACCCATTGCCCGGATTTTCTGGGTGGATCTGAGATAATGCCCAAAAGTTATTTTACCAATGAGATCTTATGAAAAAACCATTATTGATTTTTGTTATGGCCCTAAATTTATCACTTGCAATAAGTGCTTCGGCACATGCTTTTGATATCGGAAAAATAATTGAAAAGACAAAACAAAGTACCGCTGCTTCATCAGCAAGTACTGATTCTGGACTGCTTAAAATCAGCGACAGTAAATATATTTTTTCAAGAGAGACATCGCCGGAATCTAAATGGGTAATGTTAAATGTTGTTAAAGATGGAAACAAAGAACAGATTCTTCTTCCTGTTGTTAATTCCCGTGTATCACTGACAATTTATTTGAGGAATGGTGCAGGCGTTTATGAAATTCAGGTGGCCGAAAGTGCTTCTGCTGAAAAATACGGTTCAGGCTATTTTGTAAAGCCAAGTGTGAAAATTGAAAATATCGATAAACGCAATATGAGTTTTTTACTTCCGTCAGAGTTGGTTCAGTCCGACAATGCAGAGATCATTGCTCTTGCTAAAACAATAACAGCAGGAGCTGTTGACGAAATGGATATGATTAAAAAAATTCACACGTACGTAGCACAGACAATTAAATATGATTACGATTCTTATTATGATGGATCATATGCAACTAAAGCTTTCGATGCGATCACTACTTTAAAAAAACTTACTGGAGTTTGTGCAGGTTACTCTGATCTATATGCCGCTCTTGCAAGAGCTGTAGGAATCAGAACAAAAGTAATTTACGGAATTGGTTATATGTCCAAAACAGAAAGTGGTGACCATGCATGGAATGAAGTTTTTATTAACAATAACTGGATGTCAGTAGACGTTACCTGGGATTCAACGACAGGAAGAATGTTTAAGTATTTTAATATACCGGAAGAAGTTTTCGATCAGGATCATCAAAAACAAACAGAACAGGCCATATAAAAAAAGAGGAGCTTAAAGCTCCTCTTTTTATTTGTCGTTACTTTACAGTAACTGAAATTGTTGTCGAGTATTCAGGTCCCATTGAAATGTGTGAACCATCAGCAAACTGAAGAGTCAGAGTGTGTACACCTGGCTTTAAAGTAAGTGTTGTTGAAGTTGCGCCGTCACCAAAGTGAAGGTGAGTTGCATCTTTAGGAACGATTTTACCAGCAGCAACAGGTTCTCCATCTACGATTAAATGGTGGTGTCCTGTACCTTTTTTCATAACGCCTGCTTTTTCAACAGTCATTCCATCAACAGCAAATTCTACTGCGAACGGTGAAGTTACAGTTTCTTTGTCCATTGGTTTTGTGAAGTGAATTTTTGCAGGTGTTGCAGCGAAAGCAGTAGTAGCAGTTAGGGCAAGAGCAAGAATTAATGATTTCATATTGTATTCTCCTATCATTGTTGAGTGAATTTTCTAAGGTTAATAGAAGAGTCGAAAGATGTGAAGAGCAGAATTACAAAAGCAATAAAGTCGGGTAATCTTTTGCTTTCAATTTAAAAATTAAATGAAATGGCAGGTTAATGAAAATACGAATATTTAAATATTCAAAACTGGCACGGTTTTTAAAAGTTGGCGGCATAGTTATATATCCTTTTATCTTTTTTGCTGATCCTGATCCAGGAAGAGAATTAATCAATCACGAAATGATTCACATTAATCAGATCAAGCAACTTGGTGTTGTGAAATTTTATTCTCTTTATTTCAAAGAATACCTGCACAACAGAGTGAAAGGCATGAGTCATAACCAGGCCTATCTTGCTATTAGCTTCGAAAAAGAGGCCTACGAGAATCAAGATAAACTCTCTTAAGTATTTGAATTTATTTTTAAGTGAAATTTAATGCATTTTTTCGGGAACCTTTTTAGGACTCAGTTGTATTACTATTTGAGAATCAAATTTAAGGACAATTTTGGAAGATCAATTTTTAATAAGACAGGTTTTGAAAGGCAATAAAAATGCCTACAAAATGCTGGTTATCCGCTATCAAAGGCCGCTGTTTTCTTTTTTTAAAAAGTTTGGATTCACTCATCAGAAAAATGAGGATTTAACTCAGGATGTATTTTTAAAAAGCTACCAGTTTTTAAAAAATTTTGATGCTGATAAAGGAACCTATTCATCATGGATATTTTCTATAGCAAAAAATATGGCCTTAAATGAAATGAAAAAAAAGGGGGAAGTTCTGTATTCAGACGACATGCTGGAAAATTTAAATTTAGCAGATTCTGAAGAGAGCATGGAAAATTTGTTAGAGCTTAAAACTTCGAAAGAATTTGTTCAGAAAATGCTTCCCAAAATTCCTAACCCTTTTAAGGTGCCGGTGATTTTGTCCTATATTGAAGAATTGACTCTTGATGAAATAGCATTGATTGAAAAATGTTCTATCGGTACGGTTAAGTCCAGAATCTTCAGGGGAAAATTGTTGCTCAGAGATTTGTTGATGAAAGAGGAGATGGTATGAATTCATGCGATAAAGTTCAGGAAAGTCTGGCATGGGGAAGAAGCATAGTAGTTTCTGAAAAAGAGCACATACTGAATTGTTCAAAGTGCAGCGAAGTGGCCTTTCAGATGGAGCAGCTTGATTCAATGATTAAGGATGAAGCTATCGACTTGCCACTAAATTTCGCAGACAATGTAATGAAAAAAATTATTGCAGATGAAAGGGCCTGGGATACTGTTACCTTTCAGGATTTTTTTGCAGAGTTATTCAATCATTCATTGTTCAGATGGGGGATTGGAGGAGTAGGATTTTTAATTGCATTTTCAGCACACTAATATAGAGGACACTATGAAAGAAATGTTTAAGAAAATTAATATGAAAGAAGTAAAATCAATGGTCATCATGATCGCAGCAGTTTTTGCATTCAGATCAATGCTGTTCGAACCATTTCGTATTCCCAGCGGATCAATGATTCCCACTCTGAATATCGGAGATTTTATTCTTGTAAATAAATTTTCATATGGAGTGAAGGTACCTTTTTCGGACATGTTTTCTGATCCTATTTATATTACAAAATTCGAAAACCCCAAAAGAGACGATGTTATTGTTTTTAAATACCCCGTTGATCCTTCAATGAATTTTATTAAAAGAGTCATTGGACTTCCGGGTGATGAAGTTGAATTGATCAATAAAAAAGTTTTTGTAAACGGTAAGATGGTTTCAGGAATTTCTGATTCTTCACCGGTAACGAAGGAATTTGCCGACAGCTTCGACGGTATCAAGGTTAATTTTTTCAAGGTTAGCGAATCTGGAAAGACATTTGATATTCAGGTCACTGAGCATGAAACCCAAAAAGATACCGTGCCGAAATTTACTGTGCCGGAAGGAAAGTTTTTCGTGATGGGAGACAATCGCGATTTTTCTGCAGACTCAAGATACTGGGGATTTGTTCCAAAAGAAAATATTAAAGGGAAAGCGCTGATTGTATGGATGTCTCTAACTTTGCCGGTTATTGACAAGGATTTAAGTTTTTCACCTTCTCGAATCGGTAAGCTAATTTTATAATTCTTAATTAATCACAACAATAAAGAAAAAAAAAGGCCGTCCTTTCGGACGACCTTTTTTAGTCGTAAAGATTAATCGTGGTGATCGAGATCCCAATCTTTTGTTTCCGGTAAAACAAAAAATCCAACGATGACAGTCATAATTGCTATCGCAATCGGATACCATAATCCGTAGTAAATATTTCCAGTCATGGCCACCATTGCAAATGCAATTGTAGGAAGGAATCCACCAAACCATCCATTTCCGATGTGGTAAGGTAATGACATAGAAGTGTAACGAATGCGCGATGGAAATAATTCAACCAGATAAGCAGCGATTGGTCCGTAAACCATCGTTACGTAAATCACCAGGATAGTAAGAATTAAAATAACCATCGGGTAATTAATTTGCGAAGGGTCAGCAGAAGCTGGATATCCAGCTGCTTTTAACTGAGCAGTTAATTCAGTATCAAATTCTTTTGATTTCGCTTTGAATTCATCACCGGCCATTTGAGTGCCATCAAATGTAGCAACGTTTCCGATTGAACCAATAGTTACCATTGTTGATGTTCCTGCAGGAGCAACATCATTGATATAGCTCACACCTTTTTTTGCAAGAGTTGATTTTGCAATATCACACGGGCTTGTAAATTTTGTTTTTCCAATCGGGTCGAACTGAAAATGACACTCTTCCTGATTCGCAATAACGTGAACCGGGTGATTTTTTTGTGCCTCAAAAATTGCAGGGTTTGCATAATGAGTAAGCGCTTTGAAGAGCGGAATAAAAGTAAGAGCAGCAAGTAGACATCCTGAAAGGATAATTTTCTTTCTACCGATTTTATCTGAAAGAGCTCCGAAAATTAAGAAAAACGGCGTACCGATTGCAAGTCCTGCTGCGATCAGAAGATTTGCTGCCTGATCTTCAACCATTAATATTTTTGTCATGAAAAATAAAGCATAGAACTGACCTGTGTACCATACAACGGCCTGCCCTGCAGTTGCACCAAACAGAGCAAAGATAACAACTTTTAAATTTTTCCATTTTCCGAATGCATCTTTTAATGGTGCTTTTGAAGTTGTCCCTTCTGCCTTCATTTTTAAGAAAACTGGAGACTCGTTAAGTTTAGTTCTGATGTAAACTGAGATCGCTAACATGATTAAAGATAGAAGAAATGGAATTCTCCATCCCCAGACATCGAAATTTGGACCTGTTAATTTTCTACAAATTAAAATTACTATTAAAGAAATGAAAAGACCGATTGTCGCAGTTGTTTGAATCCATGCTGTGTACAATCCACGTTTTCCCATTGGAGAGTGTTCTGCTACATAAGTTGCAGCTCCACCATATTCTCCACCAAGCGCCAGACCTTGAAGTAGTCTCATCACAATCAGGATTATTGGTGCGGCCACACCGATAGATGCATAATTGGGAAGCATACCAACAACTGCTGTTGAAAGACCCATGATAATAATTGTCACAAGGAAAGTGTACTTACGTCCGACAAGGTCTCCGATACGTCCGAAGAAAATCGCACCGAATGGTCTTACTGCAAAACCTGCAGCGAATGCCATCAGGGCAAAGATGAATGCAGTTGTTTCATTAACGCCGGAAAAAAATTGCTTAGAAATGATTGTCGCGAGAGATCCGTAAAGATAAAAATCATACCACTCGAATACAGTACCGAGAGAAGATGCAAAGATTACGCTCCGTTCTTCTTTCGTAATACCACGTCGTTCTGCTGTCGCCATGTTCACTCCATTGATTAGGTTACTTAACTAGATTGTTACAGTTAAAAAATAGGGCGGCAAATGAAATTAGTTTAGAAGATAGATTAGGTTAGAAAGATTGTAGGACCAGTAGTAATTATAGTAAGGATTGCGGGCACAATCGTGACCGCAATTTAAAAAATCTTATAGCTTATCTAAACCTTGAATTAAAGAAGTGATGTCTTGAGCATTATAGTTTTGTACTGCTGAAGTATGGCAAGAAGCTGTTAAAGAAATTGTAATATCTTTTCCACCTTTATTTACTTCAACTGAACTAGATGGAGCATCCATACATTTTGGTGCTTTTGGATTTGGATCAACTAATTGTGCATTGTCTTCGATTAGCTCAATTTTTTCTTTTAAGCTTGCAACAGCGTTTGCAGATAATTTACCAATTGTTTCTTTTGTCACTTCACGTTGAGTTTGAATAACACGAACGATTGAACCGTTTTCTGAAATTGTTAATTTGCTTGATTGAACACGAGGACCGAATCCAGATCCAGAAGAAAGAGTTACAAGGTCAGAAGCAGTTGCAGAAAAGCTAAGAGCAAGAGCAGAAAGGATTAATAAGTTTTTCATAAATTCTCCAGAATTGTTAAATTGAGTGCAAAGCAGGGGATTTATAATCCCCTCTATATACATTGGGAATCGGGTTGTAAATTTTACAGCGCGTACACTGGACGACTAAGTAAAAACTTGATTTAATTATGCCAGGTCACACTTAATTTGGAGGTAACTCATGAAATCATTAATCACTATGGCACTAGTTCTTGGATCTTTATCAGCTTTCGCAGCTCCTAAAACTTATCAAGTTACAGGGCCCGTTCTGGACATGAACGATGCAACGATCACTGTTCAAAAAGGAAAGGAAAAATGGGAAATTTCCAGAGATGCTTCAAGCAAAGTTAATGGAGAGATAAAAATTGGATCGAAAGTCACTGTTGAATACGTTATGACTGCTAAGACAATTGAAGTTAAAGAAGATAAGAAAGCTGCAAAAGCAAAAAAATAATTTGAAGCGCCCGGATTATCTCCGGGCGTATTTTTCTAGATAAACTGTTCGTCTCTTAAAATTTTCGTAAGACCTATCGTCAAATCAGGATCAGGTGTCTTTCCTAAAAATGCCTTAAGTGCACCCACATCGGCCTGAAGGTGTGATCTTTCAACACCTCTAACTTTTGCCGGATCAATATTAATCTGAATTTTGCGGTTCAGGATTTTGGATATCATCTTAATCATCTCTTCAATCGAAGTGACATTTCCAGTTGCATAATTCATGCAAAAAATATTTTGTTGAAATTCGGATAGTTTTTTAACAGTCGAAATAATTGAATCAGCAGTCTGGTCTACCGGTACCATGTCACGCTTTGGCCAGATACTTCCAAGGCTCAATTGAACATCGCCTGTTTGTTTTCTGATCTGATTTAAAATTTCCGGGATAATGTGCGGGTTAGTTTCTCTTGCTCCATAAAGATTAAATAATCTTCCGATGACAAATTTAGTGTCCGGTGCATTTTTCGATTCAAGATTAATCAGCTGTTCGCACATAAACTTCGTCAATCCATAAATATTAAAAGGTGATGTTACACTTTTTGTTTCATGATGAGGAAGCTCGTCAGGAGCATAAACATCACCAGTGCTGGCAAACCAGAAAGACTTTACATGAGCTTTTTCTCTCATCGACTGGAGCAGGTTTTGTGTCCCTCTTACGTTGATATCAATTGCGAGCGAGGGATCCTTGATGGCAGCAGGAATAAAGTGTAGAGCAGCAAGATGGATAACATGAGTTGGCTGGTGTTTCTCAAATATTTTATCGAGCTCATCCTTATCGCGGATATCAACCTGATAAAAATCCATGGCATTTTTTCTTTCTTCAATAAAAGACTTATGGCCCCAGCTTAAGTTATCAACGGCAATAACTTTTTTTCCTTCAGATATTAATTTTTCCGTTACATGACTTCCTAAAAAACCAGCAGCACCAGTGATTAACCATTTTTCCATTAAAGACCTCTTGAGATTATTGTATCGTAAATTTTTTCCAATTCATTAACTGTATGTTCAGGTGAGAATTCATTTTCAATGAGCTTTCTGGCAGCAGTTCTTATTTTTGACTGCTGTCCTTTGTTGTTGAGCAATTCATGCGTGAGCTCGATTAACTGCTGATCAGTTTCTCCGACCATGGCATGTACACCATTCTGATAATTGATGCCTTCAACTCCTTCGGCCGTAGTTACAACCGGAATCCCAAAAAGCATGGCCTCCAGTATTTTTATCTTCACTCCGGAACCGCGGACTGGGGCATAGAGTATAAGTGAGCTACGTTCAAAGTATTCTTGAATCGAAGGAACATTCTCGAGAATTTCTACATCCGGTAATTGAAGATAGTCTGTTAGTGCTGTTCTTGCACCCCAACCAACAATCTGAAGTCTGGCTTCAGGGTTTAATTTTTTTAATTCAGGCCACAGATTTTCAATCAGCCTTTTAGCGGCCGAAAGACCAGGGTACCAATTCATTGAGGCTATTAAGGAAATAGTTTTTCCGGTTTTTGACTCTCGTTTTGAATCACTGATGTATTCATACAAAGAAGAATCAATTCCAAAAGGTGAAAAAAAATGTTGAGATTCTGGATTCCATTCGGTCAGTTTTTCAGTAAGCCTGGGGGTAATCGCTCGCACAAATGGAAAAAGGCATGCCAGTTTTTTTTCTGTCTTCTTCATCAGGGCGACAGTCATCTTTTCCTTTAAGTTGAGAATTCTCGTAAACTCAAGATCTATAGAAGAAAGGTAATGTACATTAAGTAATGATTTATTTCTGTAGGCTTCGTTATCTACGACTGTCCAGGCAGACCACATCTGTTCAAGATGAATAATGTCGTGGCCTTTTTTTAATTCAACGTCGATGTCTGAAATCATTTTTTCATCAAACATGTAACTGTATGGTCTGAACAGTGTCACGATTTTTTTCATGAAACCATTTCTTTTCGGGAATGGATAAAGGCGAAGAGATTGTTCCGGAAATATTTTGCGTGTTTCGTTCATATGTTCTATTGAAGAACATGCCGCGAATGCCTGAACATCATAATTTCTTTTAACTAATTCTTTATATAAAACATAATACCATCTGCCGGCAGCACCACCGAATGGGCTGGGAGGCTCAAGCATAATGAGAACGATCTTCCTTTTCATTAAATCATTATAATTGCCTTAGACGTTTGATGATAGTTCTAAATCTGTTATAGTTTTAAGATGCAGAAGAAAATTAAAATAGGGATGAATGCCAGACCATTCGCTAGTAGTTCGATGAGAGGTATAGCTCGTCATACATTCGAATTAATCAAAAATCTGCATAGTGAAAATCCTTCGATTGAATTTTATCTCTATACTTATGGAAAAGTTGATAATTTTTATAAGGCGGAATTACCTTACGTAAAATGGCGTGAGACTAAAGTTTCACCGAAGTTATTATGGGATTTGTGGGTTTTGCCCAAGCAAATTAAAGAAGATGGCCTTGATCTATTTCACTCAACTAATAATTTAGGCTTACCATTTTCCGGTATAAAAAAAGTCGTCACGATTCATGATGATCTTACTCATCGCCACAGAATGAATGCAGGTATGAAGCACATGTGGGGAAAGTTCAATTACCTTATTGAGTATTTTCTTTTGAAAAGTGCTGACCGTTTTATAACAATAAGTCAGGCGGCGAAAAATGAAATTATAAAAACCATGCACTTACCGGCAGAAAAATTCAGGGTGATCTATAACGGTGTGAATAAACACACCTTGAATCCAGTGATTAATAAAGAAGATTTTTATCTTTATGTTGGCGGACTCGAAGAGAGAAAAAATATTCCATTTCTTATTAAAGAATTGGAAGTACTCCAAACTAAGTTGAATAAAAAAATACAATTGAAATGTATCTCAAAGTTAAATTCTGCCAATAGTGCTTTAAAAGAGCAGATAAAAAATACTTCATTTTCAATAACATTTTTAGAAGATGTTAGTGATAATGAATTGTTTGAACTTTATCAGAAATCAAAAGCGGTTATCATTCCTTCGCTTCTCGAAGGTTTTGGTATTCCACTAGTCGAGGCCATGGAAATGGGGGCGCCACTTTTTGTTTCTGACATTCAGGTTTTTAAAGAAGTCACAGAATTGAAAGCATGGTTTTTTGATCCACATATAACAGGCTCTCTTACAGATCTTTTAAAAAAAGCTGAAGAAAATAATATATCGTTCAGCAAATTCAATACAGATGCAATGAGTGTCGCCTTGAAATATGACTGGCAAGTAATGGCAAAAGAAACAATGAAAACTTACATCGAGATTTTAAAGTGAAGAAAAAAAACATGGAAATTGAGCGCCTGCGCGCGATCGCAGTTCTTGGTGTTATGATTGCTCACAGTCACTTTCTTCATGATTTTTTTCCACCAGTCTTAAGACTTGGATGGACTGGTGTGGATTTATTTTTTGTCATTTCAGGTTACGTCGTCAGCCTTTCTTTTTTAGGAAGTTTGCCACTTTTACCGGAGGACTCTCAATTTTTCGAAAGACTAAAGTTAAGTTTTAAAGCTTTAAAGAATTTCTACTATAAACGTATTGCCAGAATTTTGCCGATGGCCACTTTATGGGCAATCATTCCTCTGACGTTGATACATTTTTCAATCCAGGAAGAATACAATTCTTTGCATTTTATTGATCTTGTCCGGGAATTTACAAGCATTATGACCTTTACCTATAACTATTTTTACATATTCCATTATGTTCCCAGACTACTTGGTCACTACTGGAGTCTGTCTGTAGAGGAACAATTCTATTTCATTCTTCCGTTGTTTTTTATTTTTGTGCCCACCAATTTCAAAAGAATAAAATGGCTTCTTACCTTATCTGTTCTTATTGCATTTGTTTTGAGATTTATCAGTGCTCCAGCAATGATTGCTTCAGGAGAAGACAGCTGGGCATGGGTAAGATTTGCTTCTCATAATCGATTTGATGCCCTATGTATCGGTGTCATGCTTTATATTGTTCATAAAGAAACAGATTTCAAAAAATATTTTTCACCGGGAAGACTTCAGGTCTGGATCATCAGTTTGATCTGCATTGCCGGTATATTTGTTGTCCCTGGAATCTTTATGGATTCAGGTGCAGACCGTTTCAATCATCTGCTCTTTGCTTTGATGAGTGCAGTACTTGTTATTTTAGCAACGCTTGAAACAGATTATTTATTGAACATCAAATTTGTTACTCCTGTATTTAACTGGATGGGGAGCCGATCTTACGGACTATATTTAATACATGTTCCAGCTGAAATTATGGTTAAAGAATATGTAAGAAGAGGGAATGATCTGAGTATGAATCAAATGGCAGGTGTCTGGATTTTATTAACTATCATACTTGTTGAATTAAGCTACAGGCTGCTTGAGAAGCCGGTTATTTCCTGGGCCAGAAAGTTTTCTGTCTAAGATATCTTTGAGCAGGAATCTCGACAAACTTGTAAATGACAATTGAAACCAGAAATATTGCGATCAGGTAAATCATTAATGTGCTTCCTGTAAATGAGACTGGTAAAATATTTGTAAGCGCTTCTATGTAAGGTTCCATTGGACAGTGAAAAATATAAAGTGCATAACTTGAGCTACCAAGAAAAAGCATCAATCTATTTCTAAGCAGAAATGCCATGGGTATATCTACGCTGGTTAAAATCAAAATCATCAAAGAAAAGACCGGAACTAAGATCAGATTTGGAAAAACTGATTTTGAAATATGTAAGTTTTGAGTAAAGATTAATAAACTGCCAATGGCCAGTACCCAGAATAAGATTCCTGATACCCTGGAATGAATTCGTAATGTTTGTACAAATTTATGATCACCAACATAAAGCTTGCCCAAATAAATTCCAATCAGGAATTCGAACACACGAATGAGAGGGAAAGTTCTCCAGAAAACTTCGTGAATACCTACAGAAAGATTAAAATGCATCAATCTTGTCATTGTCGCAAAAATCAAAAGTGGGATCAGGTAGAGATATGATATCCATACAAGATTTTTTCTTGTTTCCAGAATATAAGGAAGGACAAATGGAAAAACCAGATAGAAAAATGCTTCGATTGAAAGTGACCATGCAGGGCTGTTGTAGACAGTTGCGAGTCTCGGGTGCCATGACTGTAACATTGTAATATGTGAGATAGTGCTGATGACAATTTTACCGTACGAATGTGTTTCAAGATAGTAACCAATACCTCTCGGAAGATCAAAAATAAATGCGAGCAAATACACAGGATAGATTCTAGAAAAACGTGCGTAATAAAAATCTGAATTCGATTTCATGTTATCTGAATAAACATAAGTCAGAATAAAGCCTGATAAAATAAAAAAGTAACTCCACAATAACCATATCCAATAATGGCCTGAAGCCATTGCGGAATTAAGTTGAGATCATTTCCCATTAGATTAATGTTATGAAAAAGAACTACATGAAATGCAGCTAAAAATCTTATGCTTGTTAATTCTTTTAGTTCTTTTTTTTTATCCATATCAATACTTTTGCAATATCCTGTCTCTTTGTTTTAAAATCGGTTTCTCAAATCCCCAGTACAATACCGAAGCCATTCCCAGGATCAGGCATACCTGTATTGAAACCTGCAACACTCCATAAGGATCGAGGTTATAATAATGGCCAATAAAATAACTAAGGTCGAGAGCGTGGCCATGTGTGAGGTAAATAGAATAACTTAAAATAGAAATAAAAGTTATTCCCGGGATTTTTATCTTTTGCAGTAGTGATTTTTCAGAAAGTGAAGAAACTACAATCAGTGCCATAGCGATGGTAATCAATCCATATCCCGGAACGGAGTTAAAAAAATGTGTCTTGTTGTAAATAAGATAGAATACCGGCATTAAAATAATAAAACCCATCGAAAGAAGAAAATGGGTTTTCATCATTAATTTTTTCCAAAAATCTTTTTTAAAATATTTTAAGTAAGCAAGGAATGCACCAACCGCAAGGCCGTCAAGCCTGGTGTAAGTGGGATAAAAAATATTTTTAAAGTAAACTTCATAGCCTTGATTAACATCATTGTTATAAACCAGGTCAGGACGATGTCTGCTCCAGATAAACCATCTGACAACTATTTCAATGATAAGAATCATTAATGTAATGAGCGGAATATATCTAAACCAGTTTTTCTTAGCGATGAAAACCAGAATAAGCGGAAAAAATAAATAGAAGTGTTCTTCTACGCAAAGTGACCAGGATTGAGTAAATGCGTAAATGCCGCCGATGTTCTGTAAAAAAAACAGATAGCGCCAGTCATAATGATTCATTCCTTCAGCAAAGACACTAATTAGTAAAATGAGATAATAACTTGGAAGAGTGCGCATGAATCTTCTGATATAAAAACTTTTTACATGAAATTTACCTCTTTCCATGAGCCCCATGGACTGTCCGGCAATCAGATAGCCACTCAATACAAAAAATAAATCTACTCCGAGATAACCAAAATGTGTTATGACTCTAAAAATGTGCTGCGATTCTGTTCTCGGCCAGTGATAAAGCACTACCAGTATAATGGCAGCTGCACGGATAACGTCGAGTCCGTAAAGTCGATCGAGGTTATCGCTAGTTTTTAATTTCATTATATATTTTTTGGGCCACAGCTTTGTGGGAAAATTGCATATTATTTTGAAAGTATTGATCCATCTCGCGCGGCCAGGACTCAGTATTCATTTCTTCCCAGAGTTTTATAATCTTTTCTTTCAGGTCAGAGACACTGCCTTCTTCGAATATTGTTTTTAATCCAATCTTCGAAAGTACTTCAGGTATTGCTCCCGAGCTACTGCCAATCACGGGAACGCCAGAGGCCACAGATTCAACAATGACTCTGCCAAACTGCTCTTTCCAGAAAGGTTTTGTCAGTGATGGTAAAACAAATACATTAATTTTCTGATAAAACAGATGGGCCTGATTGTGAGGAAGTACTCCAAGGTATTCTATTCCATTTCCCTGTGCCAGATCTTTTAGAGGTCCATTGCCTGCGATTATTAATTTAACTGATAATTTATTTTCATCTCTCAATTCCTGAAAAGCAGTAAGTAAAGTCCTCATACCTTTTTCTTCAGATATACGGCCGAGATAACCAATCTTTAGAGTCTTGGTGTGAACGTTGATTGATCTTTTATAAATGTCGGAGTCAAAACTAAAGGGCCAGTATGAAGTATGGTTCTTGATTTTTTTCCAGTCGAGTACGCTGCAAATTGCAGAGTCACAATAAAATAATTTGTCGTAGAAAGAAGTTACTAGTCTTTCAAAGGGCTGGGCAAATTTTAACTGTGGTTTGATAATATTCTGGCAAAGAGAAAGATGAGCAGGAGTCATTGCATTCTTCGTAAGTTTTTTAAGGAATCCAAGTTGAAAAGCAGAAAGAGACCATGTTTCCTGAGTTACAATAATAGCATCATATTTTTCATTTTTTAAAATTTTATAAAGCTGAAATATTTTATAAAAATAAAATGAACCATTACCTTTAAAATAAACCGGAATGGGAAATATTTTTAGATTTTTATCAATCGCAGGACTCTGCTGATACTTTAAAGTATTAACCAGATTTGAATTCCACTCGTCGGGAACAACCAGATGAACTTCGACCTGCTGTTCAAGTGCCAGCACAGACCAGAATTTACGATTAGAGTCCACCACAAGGCTATGACCTATGACTAGAATTTTCATATATACTTTTCTCAAATTTCAATCTCTAAGCTATAATATACGGTATAATCGGTTTTTCTCAAAGAGGACTTTGTGATTCTTAAAGTATATGTGCATGACTTTCACCAGGAGATCGGGCACACTCGCGCGACTATTGATTTACTTAATCACTTAACCCTAGAACAAAAGTCGGGCATTACAGAAATTCATATATGTTCATTTACTGCCACTGAACCTACAAAACTTCTGGATTTTCCCAATGCAAAAGTCGTTTTTGATAAGGTTCCCTTTCCAAATTTATATCCGTTTATTTTGAAATCCTTTTTTTTTCAGCTATGGACTGCATTCAATTATTTTTTCGAAAAAAAAGAAGGTGTAGTTCATTTGAGTGTGGGAATTGCTTTTCTATTTCCAGATATCGTAAATATTCAGTTCATTCATCATCACTGGGATGAAATCAATGATCTTTATAAAAACACCAGCATCCATAAACGATTCTATAAATGGCTGTTGTTCAGGTATTTTAATATCCTGGAAAAATGCATTTATAGACGTCATGATTTAAAGTTTCTGGTTTTATCACAATTTTCTAAAGATTATCTTATTAAGAAATTTTCGCTGGAAGAAAAAAATGTTTTATTAACTTATTCCAATGTCAATACAAGTTCATTTTTTGTATTGAATGAAAGTAAAAATTCTATACTGGAGAAACTAGGCGAAGAGGCGGCCTTTGTTAAAGGACTGGATTTTTCAAAACCTATATTCTTATTTGTTGGTGCATTTGAAAGGAAAGGTCTGGATATCGCTTTAAAGTTGCTGGAAAAAAATCCAGGACTGCAATTTATCATCATAGGCAAGTCAGAATCTGGCTCAAGAGAGATGTTGAAATCTGATTTTCTGAAAATATTTTATGTGCCATTTACTAAAAAGATTAATTATTATTACAATCTTGCAGACTATTTTATTTTTCCAACACGTTATGAACCTTTCGGGCTGGTTATTCTAGAAGCTGCCATAACAGGACTTCATATTCTCGTTCCCAAAAAAAATGTTGGCGCCAGCGAGCTTTTATATGAAGACTCTTTCACGACTTTTTTAGATGAAGTTGACTTTGATTTTTCTGCAATAAAGACTTTTAGTATTGATGAAAAAATAAAACTGGCAGATTCGAGAAAAGTATCGCTGCAGAAATTATCGTGGGATAAAAGCGCAGCACTCTTTTATGAAAAAATACTAATGAAGTATCTTCCATCCCCACGCAGATAAATTCTTTTCAATGACTTCAGAAGAGAGAGTCGCAAGGAAATTATTTGGTTCCCAGGTTTCTTTAGTTGTTTCTTTAACCGGAATAAGTCTTGGAGAAAGAAAACCTCTCTTTAGAAAATAAATTGTATAACCCATTTTCTCGAGAAAAAGCATACTGGCTGCAGGGTAGAGTTCATGTTCTTCAAAGAGGATGTGCTGAACTCTCTTTTGAGCGAGAAAGTTTTTTGCTCCCTGAAGAACAAGTAATTCATTCCCTTCAGTGTCTATTTTCATGAGAAAAATATTTTTATCTCTATATGTGCTTGAGTTCCAGTATTCGTCGAGGGCCATTGTCTTCACTTTTTTACAGACAACTGCGTCTTTTGTTTTTTCTTCTGTTAAGGCTGTGGCCAGAAATCCCAGTCCTTCATTGTCCTTGAAGTTAGAGGGTATCATGAGATTGATAAATCCTGATTCATTTGAAAGTGCCAGGTTTTCTAATTCGATTTTTGCACCATTATTCCAGGAAGCTGCATTTTTTTTAAGTTTGTTAAAAACAGCAGGATGAGGTTCAAAAGAAATCACTTTATCTTTTTGAGAAAGAGACTGGCTTAAAACTGAAGTCATGTATCCAATATTAGCACCAACATCAAGTACAACTTTTTCTTCAGCCGGATTCATGCGGCAAAGGCGATGAATAACTTCACTTACTGTCAAATCATAAAGACCAAGAGTCATAATGGCCTTACCGATATCTTCTGAAGGAGAAACATTAATCTCATGCCCCCATGGAAGGATGGCAATGACATTTTTTTCATCTGTCTTAGCAGATCTTTTAAGGAGTCTTTTAACCAGTTGAGCAGGTCTGAAGAAATACTCAGCTTTATTGAGTGAAGTAATTATATTTTTCATTTATTTCAATCCTAGTATAAAATTAAAAAAACACCATGGATAAATTACTAAATAATAAATTGTCGATAATCTTTACCAAAGTCTACTGGCTGGTAATGTTTCTTACTGTAGTTTATTTCATTCTTAATTACCTTGGTTCGCCATACGTATTATATGATTATATTGCCCTGACAGTCGTGATCACAATAAGTACGGCCTGTTTTAAATATGAAGACACCCTGGTTCTAATGTTTGTTCACTTTTTTATTGAAGGTCAGGGAAGAGTTATTTTTGGTTACAACCCGATTGCTCGGATAATGTTTGACCTGATAATTGTCGTTTTTATTGTTAAATATATCGTTGCCCATAAAAAAATATTTCCTGAAAGAAACTTTTCACATTTACTTCGTTTTTTAATTCTCTCTCACTTCATAGTTTTTGTTCTTGAGCTCTTTAATGTGAAAGGCGCTGGCGTATACGTTAATATACCAATGATTAAAGTATATATACTTCCGTTTCTGGTTTTTTTCATAATGGTGGATTCACCAATTGATTTTAATTCAAAAGCATTCAGAAGGCTGGTTTTTGCCCTTGCCATTCTTATAGTAGGAAACGGAATTATTTCTGCATACCAGTACACACAAAATACTCCACTACTACTTTCAATTTCTTCACATTATGGAGAAATCCTGCGTTTCGGAAGTTTTACTAAATATACTTTCCGTCCCTATGGAACCACCTATGCTGCCGGTGGAATTTCAACTTATCTGCCATTAACTTTAGGATTATTTTTTCTATCACCAATTAGTATAATTGAATTTATTCTTGTGATTTCTTCGTGCATTGTCATGCTGGTCCTTTGTCAGGTGCGTACAGCAATGATTCAATACGTACTTATGCTTTTAGCATTTGCATACATCTATGTACGTACCACAAAAGTAAATTTTAAAAGTTCATTTACTCTGGTTGTGGCAATCGTGGCTTTTGGTTTTATCATGCAGGGAACATATTCATTTTTATCTCAAGGGGTAGATAAAAAATTTATTGATTTAACTCTGGGAAGATTTTCTACCATTTTCGAATCTAACACATATGAAAGATCACGTTTAGGTGTAAACGACATAGTTCGTGTAATCATTGAAAAGGTAAGTGAAAATCCATTTGGTTTAGGACCGGGTAGAACTAAAGCTGTAACTGAAATTATGGGAAAAACTATTGATGCAGATCCGGTTTACAATCTGGATTACAGCTGGAACTTTGATAATCTGTGGGCGTCGATTGCAATAGAATTCGGACTAGGTGGAATTTTTTATGCAGCAATTATTATTCTCATGCCCTGTTATCTTTTTAGTATGATGATCAGTACGTATAGAAGAAAAAAGACCCAGCATTTTAAAATCGTTTCTATTTCTTTTATAACTGTTTCAATTATTGTACTGGCGAACTGGGGTGGGGTTGGAATTCCGTACAATCCGGTTTCATTCATGTTCTGGTTCTGGTGTGCTATTGGATTTCAGGCCCACACTAATTCATTAAAAGAGACGGAGCCAGGTCTTGATTCCGCCGTAAAATCCTGAGTACTTCGAATTAATAAGCTGAAGAGTATAGAAATCAGGTTTCTTCAAAAGATCATTAATATTTTTTATCAATCCCGGTAGCTGCATATTTCCAACTATCAAAGCATATAAAATAAAAATACAATTCTGTGGAAAAGTCAGGTTCTTCAGCATTACATAAGAAAGATTATGAGTGTTATTTTTTGCGGCCTTTATGTAGTCGTGATGAGAGTGATTACTATCATGGGTAACAAGTAGTGAAGGATCAAAATAAATAATTCCATTGTTCTTCTGAACTCGCATGCATAGATCGAGTTCCCATTGCGAACCGTTACCTAGATGGCCTTCAGCTCCCGCCAGATTTTCGTCAAGAAGATCAAACATACCGCGCTTAAAAGTCATGTTAACACCTTTAAGAACATCGACGACTCTGGTTTCTCCCAAAACTTTTCGGTGATGATTTCCTGTTACTTTTCCATACCAGCTCATTTTTCCGGCCGTATGTACAGGGAAGTCATGATAGCTCCATGGCTCTGTCATGATTATATCTGGACCGCCAAGAGCGGCAGCAGAAGGATGATTTACAAAAAAAAGTTCAATTTTTTCCAGCCAGTCTATCGGAGCATAACCATCATCATCTATAAATGCGACAAGATCATTGGTAATATTTTTCAGGCCTGCATTTTCAGCAGCGATAACTCCAATTTTTTCTGTGAAAACTTCTCTGAGTCCTGGAATTTTATTTTTAAATCTTTCAATGATGCTCAATGCGATTTCATCTTCTTTTCTGATGACAACAATTACTTCATCAGCAGCTCTGCTTTGCAAAGAGATATGTTCAAGACATATTGTTAGTTTATCGGCCCTCTTCCATGTAGGTATGAGAACTGAAATTGTATATTTAATTTTAGAGCTGTTCATATGTATTTAAAACTTCTTTAATCATGTGACAGTTCGTATAGTTTTTTGCAATTAAGGTCTGACCATTTTTTTGCAACTCTGAAAGATTCTTAAAATTAATTATCAGGTCAGTTAGAAAAATTTCAAGTTCATCAATTGAGCTATCTTTAAAATTAAAAGTCAGTCCGGTTTTATGATTCGTTAGAATTTGAGTACCGCCGCCATAATCAGGGCCAACTACCAGAAGCCCGTATGACATGGCCTCTGCGAGAACAAGTCCAAATCCTTCCCCTTTTAATGAAGGCTGGATGAGAATATCACTTGAAGTATAAATTCCGGACATATCGTTTTGAAAAGGAAGAAACTCGACTGTTTGTCCTAGATCACGCGCGAGGGCAAGTAAGGTCTCGCGGTATATTTTTTCATGCGGAAAGTTTGCTTCTCCGACAATACGTACATTTATTTTTTTAAAAACCTCTGGATTTTTAAGTTTAAGCACACAGAGCGCTTTTAAGACTTTATCAAAACCTTTCATAGGTGAGAGACGACCAATCAAAACAAAGCGCAATAAAGGGCCTTCAGCGTGTGTAAATAGTTGAGGCTGAGCTATTCCTAACGGGATAATATATTTTGAAGCAGGAAATTGTAATTTATTAGAATTGTCGTGAAGCTCAAGCAGATATTTGCTGTTAAAGAGAATGCTATTTACTGGAAATAGTGAAGCGATTTTATCCAGTAATCCATCCACTGGCCCGTGCTGAAACCATACTCGCTTAACTTTCATTCCAAATGTTGCAAGTGACATGACCAGGTGACCATAGGCCATTGTGGAATGAACGATTTCGATTTTATTTGAGGAAACAATACTACGTATTTCTTTCATCGCTCTTATTAACTTCAGCGGACTGGATAAATGAAACGAGTTCTTCAGGCATATATTGGGAATATTTTTTATTTCGAGAGTTGAAGTTACAGGACCGGGGTTAAAAGTGAGAACTAACACCTTACTTTCATCTTTATGAAAGTGAAGATCTGCAATTTGCATTAAAATTTTTTCAGCACCACCAATGAATCCATTTGGTGAAACATAAAGTGTCTTTTTCATCTATAACGATATTATATATGAAAACTAAGAAACCTGGTTTTTTTCTTCCTGTTCATATTCATAAGGAGGTTGAGTAGATGGATCGAGCAAATGAATCTGAAAATCGTTAAGTGCAGCTCCGGAAATAATTTTAACTTTGCTCTTAAGGCTTAATTGAAAAAGTGAATTGAGATTAATAGGCATAAGGTCTTTAGTTACCCAGTGCTTTTGACCAAATTTTAAAAGCAAAAGGTTAAGGAACATAACTGTAGCAACCACACCCATAATGCTACCTACACTGAAAATCATAAAAAATCCCAAGGTACACAGGCAAACCTGGGCAAAAAGATAATAGTTAGTGATTTGTGTGCTTGAAAATTTATAATGATCGCGAAGGATATGGTGAATATGAAGACGATCTCCTTTGAAAGGTGATCTTTTGTTCAAGAATCTTCTGACGAAACTTACAATCAACTCCATTGCAGGTATTAAAAGTGGAAGTACGGCATACGTGCTTGCCTTGAGCGGCTGGTTTGTATGGGTCAATGTTAAAAATGCGAGATTCGATAGAGTGATGGCCGACATAGCTAATGAGCCTGCTCCGATTTCTCCCAGATAAACTTTGGCCGGTGGACGGTTTAAAAAATAAAATGGAAGCAAGATACCTAGTAAACTAATCGAGTATAGCGCAAGAGTTGTAGAAGAAATCAGCATCGCAAGGATTGTAAAATATCCTAGAGTTCCTGCAAAAATTTTAAAGGCCATTGTATCAAGGCCATCAAGAAGATTTGTACCATTGATAGTAGTCATAATCATAAAAAAGTTGAATACGAATGCTACTGATGAGTTAAATGGATGAAGTGTATTAGCAGTTACCAGAGAATAAGTTAGTGCAATGAATAACTGGCCCGCTAATTTGAAGATAGGTCTTATTTCAAAACGATCATCCAGGTAACCATAAAAAAGGACACCACAGTAAAGAACAAGTGACGAAAACAGTATAGTTTCTTCCTGCACAGTTGTTGATGTTTTGTTAGCCAGCCAAATCACTGTCGAAATAAAAAGAAGATTGATAGGTAGTCCACCTAACTGCAAAGTTTGATTTTTAGATTTATTTGCAGGGATATAAAAAAAATATCTAATAGATTGGTTGTGTGTTTTTTTCGCCCAGAACAATAGTAAAAATCCCAATGAAGACAGAGCACAAAGGATTAAAGCTGGAGTTGTGAAAGAAATAAATTTTGAAGTATTTAAAAATGAATTCATCTGTATAATCATAGTTAATTAAAAAATCTGATGCAGTTAAAATCTTCTTTGGTAATTATTGCCTAGAAGACATTGCAAGCTAGTGGGTTCACATTGAAAGCTATGAAAATATGTATTATTTGTCCTCATTTCCCAACGATGGGTTACCCGTGTGGAGCTGCTGATTTCGTTGATAATTTTTCAACCAAATTATCTAAACACCATCAAGTATCCCTAATCACATCGAATACTAATTCCATTAAAAAAGACACTGTTGAAGTGAAGATTTTCAACGGGAAATGGAATTTTTTTAAAATAAGAGAAATAGCCGAATGGATTAAACGTGAGAATTTTGATGTTGTCGATATTCAGTACGAATCATTCATGTACGCAAATAGCGGATTGATACTTCTTCTTCCATTAATGCTGCCGAAAAAAATTAAAAAGATTCTGACTCTTCACTCAGAAACGCTTCCAAAGTTGAGCCAGAAATTCTGGAGACTGATTCAGTACACACTATTTCAGGAAGTGATTTTTTATTCTGAAAATTTTATGAAAAAAGCGCTGGTCAGTTTTTCTGTGATGAAACCTAAGTTTCATCTTTCTCCTTTTCCAAGCAATATTACACAGCTTGAAGAGACTCCACTAAAAAAAATTCTGCGTCAGAGTTTTAAAGGCCATGATCCTTCACTTATTTACTTAAGTTATTTTGGCCATCTCTCATCAAATAGAGGAGTCGAAGATATTTTGAAAGCAATGAAAGAGATTAATTCAGAAAAACTTCGACTGATTCTTATCGGCCAGTTTACACCTGAGACGAATGCCTATCACCGCGAACTGAATCTATTAGTGAAAAATATGGAGCTTGAAAAAGTTGTGACATTCACAGAACGTCTTGATGAAAAAGAAGTATCTGCAATTTTGCAAATTTCGGATCTGGGCATTCTTCCATTTGAAGAAGGGGCTTCCTTCAAGAACGGATCACTTGCTGCCTACGTTTCTCATCAGGTACCGGTGATAACTTCGAAAAGTTCAACAACTGAAAAAGCATTGCTGGAAAATAAAGGCATTAAATTTTATGACCACAAAAGCCCGCAAGACATGAATGGACTTCTTTCAGGAATCGTTAAAGATCCCTCGCAGCTTGAATCAATGAAAGACCAGATTAAAGAACTTAATGAAAATTATTCATGGGAAAATTATATTAAAAACCGCATGAACTTATACGAGAGTGCAAGATGATCAGAGTTTTAAAAAGCAAAGAACAAATTCAGGATGCGCGTTCACAATTAAAAAGCCTAGGCGTCGACAGCAGTACAAAACTTGCGAGAAGAATGTATCAGTTTCTTTATCTTTTAAGATTTAGAAAACCTGCTGAACAAGTTGCTGTCAATAAATCATGGGACGTACTGACAATTCTTCAGATGATTGAAAAACTTAAGCCAGATCGCAATTCTAAAATTTACGATATGGGATCATACAACTGTGAGATCCCTCTTGCTTTATGGTGGAGAGGATACCGCGATATCATCGCTGCCGATTTTAATCCGATCGGAAGAGCGATCAACTGGTATGGCAATAAGATTCAATTTCGGCAGGAAAATTTCTATAAATCAGCAGTTCCACCTCACAGCCTTGATGTCATCACAGCGCTATCAGTAATTGAACATGGTTTTGAACAGGTTAATTTTTTTAAAGTATGTCATGGCCTGTTAAAACAAGGCGGTCTTGTATTAGTGACTACAGATTTTCATGCTGAAAAAATTCATATTGATCCTGATTTTAAAATTTTCAATCTTAGTTATATGATTTTCTCCAGTGAGGAAATTTTAAATTTAGTCAAAGAAGCTGAAAGCAACGGCTTTGAGCTTATCTCAAGCGAGATGGAACAAAATTGGGATGAAAGCAAACATCCAATCGATTTCT
>JACMNL010000057.1 GCA_014378525.1 Bacteriovorax sp. | reverse complement strand
TAGGTAATTAATGAAATTAAATTTTAAAATATGGCGTCAGGATAATTCAAAAGTAAAAGGTGAGTTTAAAACTTACCCGCTTGATAATCTCAATGCAGATATGTCGATACTTGAAGCACTCGATTATTTAAATGAAGAGTGCGTGAAGAGAAATGAAAAAACTGTTTCATTTGATCACGACTGTCGCGAAGGAATTTGCGGGCAGTGTGGATTCTTTATAAATGGCAGGGCCCACGGTCCTGGTGATAACCAGACAACCTGTCAGGTACACCTGAGAAGTTTTAAAGAGGGTGAAACTATTTTACTGGAACCATTTAGAGCAAATGCTTTTCCGGTTATAAAAGATCTGGTGGTTGATCGTACAGCTTTCGACAGAATTATCCAAAAAGGCGGATTTATTTCTGCCAACACCGGAACTGCACCTGAGGCCAATTCAATTCTCATTGGGAAAGTAACAGCAGATAAAGCAATGGACATGGCCGCTTGTATCGGTTGTGGTGCCTGTGTGGCCACCTGTAAAAATGCTTCAGCTGCTTTATTTACTTCCGCAAAAATTAATCATCTCAATGCGCTTCCGCAGGGAAAAGAAGAATCTCTTTCACGCTCTTATGAAATGGTTAACCAGATGGAGCTGGAAAATTTCGGACACTGTTCTTATACAGGCGCATGTGAAATAGAATGCCCAGAGCATATTCCACTGAGCTCCATTGCCGAGATGAACTTCAATTATATGAAGTCAGTAATACTTAAAAAATAAAAGGAGATTCGAAATGCTCAAATATGTTTCTGCCGCTGAAGCTGTTCAACTTATAAAATCCGATGATAAAGTTTTCATTCACTCTGCTGCTGCAACACCGGAGTATCTGGTTCAGGCAATGATCGGCAGGGCCAGTGAACTTAGAAACGTAAATATTTATCATATTCATACTGAAGGAAACTGTGATTACGCTTCTGAAAAGTATGCAGAAAATTTCAAGGTGCACGCATTTTTTAATGGCAGCAACATAAGACATGCTAAAAATAATCATGTGGGTGCCAGCTATATTCCAATTTTCTTAAGCGATATTCCCCATTTGTTTTACAATGGAAAAGTACAACTGGATGTGGCAATGGTGCAATTAACTCCGCCCGATGCCCATGGTATGTGCAGCCTCGGCCCTTCAGTTGATGTGACAATTTCAGCACTCAATACTGCAAAAAAAATTATTGCCCAGATTAACCCGCTTTTACCCAGAACATTTGGCGAACAGATTCACTTTTCTAAAATTACAAAAGCAGTTCTGCATGAAGCACCTTTGTTTCAAAGTAAAATTACTGAAAATAGCAAAGTTGAAATGGCCATCGGTCATAACATTGCAAACCTGATTGAAGATGGATCGACTCTTCAACTTGGAATCGGCAATATTCCCAATGCCGTTTTATCAATACTTGGAAATCATAAAGACCTGGGAATCCACACTGAAATGTTTTCCGACGGAATCGTCGACCTCTATAAAAGAGGAGTCATCACCGGCAGGTATAAAAAGAAACACCCTCGAAAAATTGTTTCGAGCTTTGTGATTGGTACACAAAAAGTTTACGACTTCATCAACGACAATACAGAAGTTCTATTGCTCGACTGCTCTTACACAAATAACCCGACAATTATTTCCAATAACCCCAAGGTGGTTGCAGTAAACAGTGCCATTGAAATTGATTTAAGCGGCCAGGTCTGCTCCGATTCAATTGGTTCAAGAATTTATTCCGGAGTCGGCGGGCAGATGGATTTTATCCGCGGAGCTGCCCTGTCTGCCGGAGGCAAACCCATCATTGCCATCCCTTCAAAAACTTCAAACGGAGAAAGTAAAATTGTCCCGTTTTTAAAACCTGGCGCCGGCGTTGTCACAACACGTGCCCATGTTCACTACATTGTCACTGAATATGGCCATGCAAACCTGCACGGCTTAACTCTTGAAGAAAGATCAAAGGCCCTGGTCAGTATTGCGGCACCGGAGCACAGAGAATGGCTGGAGAAAAAGTTTTATGAGTTATGGGTTTAAAAGATTAGGTAAACCAGATCTCATGAATCAAATCATCTTTAAACTTATAAATCGCCACAATATGCGACGGCCGCTCCTGATTCACAACTCCCGTAACCCATTCCTCATCCAGTACAGTATCATCTAGAATAACCCTGCTTCGTAGCTCGCAAAAAAGCTCCGGATTATCCCCAAACCTTTTGGCATAACGAACTTTCAGCTCATCAATTCCACTCATAATTAATTCATTATTAAGCAGTCTATAGGCCTTAACTTCAGCATGATAAAACTCCGCAAACTTACCAATGTCTCTCGCATTGTAAGCATCCAGCTGGCCCTGACATAATTCAACCATTTTTTCTTTTGAAATTTTCATAGTTATAAATCTCTTACGTTATATTCAGTCTTATTTATTTTTTCTGGAGAGGTTATCAAATCATATATTTTAGAGGCCACTAATTCAGGAGCAAGTAATTTTTTATCTTCCTTGTAACCACGAAACTTCTCAACATTCTTAAAATTCTTCGAACTCTGCTTGCGGATCGTCTTCTGCATTTGTGTGTCCATCACACCGGGATAAAACGAAAACGCCTTAAACTTCTTCTCATCAGCATAATCTGCCTGCAGGCACTGGGTAAACATCTTCAATCCGCTTTTCATCGTACAGTACAGAGACCAGTTGATAATTGGATAATCCGCAGCACCCGAACTGATGTTACAAATAGAAACCTGCTTTGCCTTTTTCATAAATTTATTGATTATAAAATGAGACAGCATCATCGGTGTCTGCAGATTTAACTGGCACGAAATTAAAATTTCTTCGGGTTTTATCTTATGAAAATAATTAATCGGCAATATCGTGGCCGCATTGTTAATCAAAATCACCTGACGATAAGTTTTCTGAAATTCATTTTTCTTAAAAAATGCTTCAAAACTCTTAATCAAATTCTGTGGTTTCGTTAAGTCATACTTGAAAAAAATAAAATTTGGATCTTTAAATTTATTGGTTCGTGAAATGCCAATGACAGTCTGACCATCTTCTAAAAAGATTTTCGCCAGATCATTTCCCAATCCACTTGAAGCACCCGTAATGATAATTAAGTCTTTCATAGTCTACGGTAGTGTCAGCATGTCTCTGGTGAAACCAGAATCAACTTTTCCATTGGCGAATTTAATCGCAAATTTAATTTTTGAAGGGTCATTATTATAATACCCCATGATCGAAGCAACATCACTTCCGATATAAACTGCATCACCGACACAAAGAGTCTCTTTGCCCATGTTGATACAACCTTGTCTCTTATAAGACTTCAAAGGAAAAACAAACATGTCTTTGGTGTAACCTGAATCATAGGTACCGTCTGAAAAACGAACTTTATATTTCTCACCAATATTTGAAGTCTGGTGATCGATAATCATCGCCGTACGGTCTTTGATAAAAACAAATTCCCCAACAGGAACGAATTCATTTTTCTGATCATTAGTGTTTGGATCTAAATAATCTTTGGCCTCAGTCCACGCTACGAATGAGCATCCTTTCGTAGATCCACAGGGAGAAATCGCATAAAGTTTTTTAGAAGGTTCATCATAAGTTAAATGAACACCTTTATAAAATTGCGGATTTTTCAAAAATGTCGAAGATTCGATCGGGTACCAGTTCACTAAATCTTTTGAAAATAAATGACGAACGGCCATTGTGTAATAACGGTCACTCCAGTTCGCACAAGTCATCATGTGAAAACCAAATGGAGTCTTCGCCAGACTCGCAAAAACCAGCCTGTCTTTCGGAAACGGATGATTCATCTTAATTGATTTAAAATTTACTCCGTCGTTTGAAACAAACATGTCGCGGTTTTCACCGATCGTTATAAATTTATTATTTGTTAAATCTTTGAGGTCCAGATCTTTACTGCCATTCGGATTCCACACAAGACCAGTCTGCGCCATCCATTGCGATACATATCTTTTTCCATCGACATTCACGAAACCAACAAAGGTCCATGTATTGCCATCATCAAGCGAGTG
>JACMNL010000007.1 GCA_014378525.1 Bacteriovorax sp. | reverse complement strand
TTGCAGGATCTCGCGGATGCGGTCTTTATTCACTTCTTCAAAGTCTTGAATATGAAATAATTCTAAAACTGAAAGCAGAACTTTCTCGCGACTCACAAGTTTTAATTCATCACCAACATCAATTATGCCTTCTTTTAAAACTCTAAAATAAACACCTGGACGATCAAATTCCATAAACTGTTTTATGATTTTTGATTCTTTAAACTTTACTCCGAGCTTATAACAAGGAAAACGCGGTTGTGTGACTTGAACAATCGCTTCGCCTAATTCATAAATATCGCCAATATAAATTGAATCTTCCTGCAAAGAACTCATCGAAAGATTTTCTCCGAAAGCTCCGTCAGTAAATTCTAAATCGGGACGAAGCTTTCTCCAGCGATTGTAAGTATCAAACGGATAGGCATAAAGGGCCTTGTCAACTCCACCGTGAACGCGAAGATCTGCTTGGCCATCACCTTCCAGGCTTAAAGTCTTAAGTATGACAGGACCCTTAATTCGATCTTTAAATATCCCAGTGGAAATTTGCTTCCCCCGGAACTCGACAGTCTTTGGCATACCTATTTGAATGGATTCAATTTTCATAAAGTCCTTATTTGAAAATTAGAGAACCAACACGTATAAAGTCTGCACCTTCACTCAATGCAATTTTATAATCCTGACTCATTCCCATTGAAAGCTTCAGATCTTTCATTTCCAACTTTTCTCTGGAATTTTTTAGTTCACGAAACGACATGATGGCCGAGGCCACGAAGTCTTCTGTGCGGATAGCTCCCATTGTCATCAGTCCAAAAACTTTTAATTTAGAATTTTTTAGTGAGTTGATCAAATCAATTGATTTTTTTAATTCTTCGATAGTTTCAAAACCAGATTTCTCTTCTTCGTGAGATGTATTTAGCTGAAAAAATAATTTTAATTCAGGTCCATCAAACTCATGTTCTCTTTTAATCAGTTCTTCAACTATTTTTTTTGAACCAACAGAATGAATGCCCCAAAGATTTGGAATCTTTAAAAGCTCTTTTACTTTATTGGTTTGCAGCCCACCAATAAAATGCCAGCGGACGTTGGATAATTTATTTGCTTCAAATGTTTCTGATTTTGCTTTTAGTTCTGAGACACGGTTTTCACCGAAATCGATCTGCCCGTAAGAATAGGCCTCTATAACATCTTCCACGGGCGAGTATTTTGAAACAGCTACAAGAGTTGCGTGATTCAGCTCCGCTTTGAGGTCGCGGAGCCTTATCGCTAATTCGTTACTCATCTACCTTTTCTTTTTTCTTAAACTTAAACTTCGCTTCTACTTCAACGTCGTAGCGATCCAGAATATCTGTCGCGATTTTTGAAGCATCCACTTTGGTTAAATAATTTCTAAGCTCTTCTCGTATTCCGTTAGTGAAATCCTCTTTTGCACCTTTGGCATTTTGAACCAGTCCGGAAAGAATTTCTTTCGGAAGAGGAAGATCTTCTAAGATTTTTTTCACTGACTCTTCAGTCATGAAAGCTGCACCAACTCCGACAGACACCACTTTTTTAATGATGTTATCAAGGCCTGAACCTTTGTTTTCTTTTTCGCTCATATTATTTCGCCTTCGCACGTTTGAAAAAAGATTCCATCATGATAGGAAGATTTTTTTGAGTCAATGCTGTGAGAATTGAGTTTGGTGCAAACATTTTGAAATCAACTTCTAATGTATAAGTCACTTCAGTTTTTCCGCCGCCTAAATCTTTCAGTGTCCACATTCCGTCGTTCTTTTTAAAAAGATCGCCTGAATCCAGAACCCAGGAAACTTTTGTTGGTTTAGTTTGTGATGTAGCAAGTGTGTACTTAAAACTCTTGATCATGTTCACAGAGTACTCAACTTTCGCACTTGTTTCATTTTGGCTAATAACTTTAGTTGCACTCACGCCGTCTACGAAATCAGGGTATTTTGCATAATCAACAATTACATCATATAGCTTGTTGATTTCGACATCGACGACTTCAGTTCTTGTAGCAATTGCCATAACATTTTCTCCGTAAAATATTAGTAGTTTTTAAATCTAAAAAAAATTAATAACGAGGTTTCGTATCAAAGTGGTGTTCCGCTTCGATATGTCTTACTGTTCCCGATGACGATCTCATAACAATCGAGTGAGTAATCGCACCCCATGGTTTGAAACGTACGCCTTTTAGGAAATTCCCAGAAGTCACTCCAGTTGCAACGAACATAACGTTCCCGCGTGCCAGGTCTTCAAGTTTAAAAACTTTTTTAAGATCTGTGATCCCCATTGCTTTCGCGCGAGCGATTTCTTCATCGTGTCTCCACTGAAGAATTCCCTGGAAGTCTCCTCCCATACATTTCATCGCAGCTGCAGCTAAAACACCTTCTGGTGCTCCACCGATACCGAGTAAGATATCCACACCAGATTCAGGGTCACAACAAGCAATCGCAGCAGAAACGTCGCCGTCTCCGATTAATTGAATACGTGCACCAGCATCTCTGATTTGTTGAATGAGTTCTTTATGTCTCGGGCGATCTAAAACAACGACTGTTAAATCAGCAATACGACATTTTTTCGCTTCCGCTAGTCTTCTTAAATTTTCTTTTGGAGTTTCGTTGATATCTAAAAGACCTTTTCCTTCAGGGCCGCATGCAATTTTTTGCATGTATGTATCTGGTGCATGCAGAAAGTTTCCTTTTTCTGCAATCGCCATAACTGAAATTGAATTGTATCCACCAGTCGCACACACTGTTGTGCCTTCTAATGGATCAAGTGCGATTTCTAATTCCGGTCCTTTTCCTGATCCAACTTTTTCACCGATATAAAGCATAGGAGCTTCATCGCGTTCACCTTCACCAATTACAACTGTTGCATCACAATCGACAGAATCAAGCATTGCTCTCATCGCATCTACTGCTGCCTGGTCTGCTGCTTTTTCATCTCCTCTACCCATTAAACGAGCAGAAGCGATAGCGGCCATTTCAGTTACGCGAACAAATTCTAGTGCAAGGTTACGATTCATAGGGGTTTACTCCATAAAGTATTTTTACTTTAAAGAGTATAAAAGGGATCTGATCGTAATGGAAGGAAAAGGTAGCGTGAGCTACCCTCCAAGTTTGTAAATTAAGAATTCCTTAGCATCCAGTGGCAGGTGATCTTCGGAAATTTTTCTGACAACGCCCAATGCCATTTCGACTTTTTCACTCACGACGTTTTCATCAATTTGAAAAACAAATTCATCTTCTTGTGTCAGCGGTGTATCGAGATCTCTTTGAGTCATGACACGTCCGGTTTTAACACCAACGCCTTCTTCCCACTCGATGAAATGCTCCATCATGAGAACCTGAAAGCGCGAAATTCCCTGTGAAGAATGCTCCCACACATATAAATCCAAAACTCCATCGGCCTTCAGCCAGAATTTTAAATTGTTGGGAAGCTCAATGGCCATATCAGTTTTGTGTAATGGTTTAATATGCGAAACAATATTATCGAAGGATAAAAATGAGCGCATTTTTTCTTCGAAACTTATGCTCGAATCAAAAGAAATCCCCAATGCAGCTTCGCGCACCCATTGAATTTTTGCCTTGATCGGCATATTGGATCCTCTCCAGTGAAGTTCACCTTCAATCTTTGATCCGATTTTATAATCATGCGTCCCGTCTCTGAAACATAACTGCATACCGGTAAGCGAAATATCTTTCACCTCGAATACCATTTTGTTACCAGCTAATTCTTTAAAAATCATGAAACCAAAGGGAAAACGGGGAAAAACTCTTTTTTCCAGTTCCTGATATTCGGTTTTAATCAAACTTAAGTGTCTTTCCAATTTTTTCTCCTAGTAAGCTTCACTACTCTAGATTAAAATAAACTCACATTTAATATAAGAAGGAAAAAATGAGTAATGAATGGGAAATAGATAACCTTCCAAATCGCTTGACTATGTTTCGAGTGATTCTGATTCCTATTATTATTTTTTCCATGTTCTCAGTGCTGGTTCACTACGAATGGGCCGTCGCACATACAAAACTTCTCAACTATATCGCTGCCTGGACTTTCGTTGCTGCTTCAATCACTGATTTCCTTGATGGCTTTATCGCCAGAAAAAAAAATATCGTGACTGTATTCGGATCTTTTCTCGATCCAATCGCAGATAAATTCCTGGTAATCTCCGCTTTGATCATGCTTCAGGCACTAAACCGCGTACACGTTCTGGTCGTGCTCATTTTAGTTCTCCGTGAAATGTACATCACTGCTCTTCGATTATTCGCGATGGAAAAAGAAATCAGCGTTCCGGTCGGGACTTTAGGTAAATGGAAAACAGCTACACAGATGGTAGGTATTCCACTTTTAATGGCCAACGACGTCCCTTGGGGAATCGACATGCCACTTCTTGGAACGATTGCCATCTATCTTG
The DNA here is from genome assembly GCA_014378525.1 of Bacteriovorax sp. Classification (GTDB taxonomy): domain Bacteria; phylum Bdellovibrionota; class Bacteriovoracia; order Bacteriovoracales; family Bacteriovoracaceae; genus Bacteriovorax. Next base: position 40,313 of record JACMNL010000007.1, on the reverse strand, counting down.
CATCGATTTTTTCTCTCTATTCAGCTGTTGAATACTCCATTGGTCTCATTGCTAAAATCCAAAAAATTAGAAAAGAAAAAAAACGTAATAAGGGAAATATAAGTGAATCAAATTCTTAATGGTAAAACAATTCTTGTCACTGTAAGCGGACCGGACGGTCCTGGTATCACTGCCCGCCTCATGAAAATTATCGCCTCTTATAACGTAGACGTTCTCGATATGGGGCAAGCTGTAACTCACGGACTTCTCTCTCTGAGTTTCGTTCTCGGATTTGGTTCAACCAGCAATGATGGTGGTAATGTTTTAAAAGATTTATTATTCGACGCCAACGGAATGGGCCTTGCTCTTTCTTATAAAGTTGTTGAAGAAAAAATTCATACTCTGGAAATGGAAGGAGATAAGTTCATCGTAACTTGCGTTTCTCCTCTTAAAATTACAGCAAACTTTGTTGCAGACCTCGCGCAAATTCTTGCCAACTACAAAATCAACATTGAACGCATTGATAAAGTCAGCCCGAAGGAATTTTCTTCAATGGAAATTTCAACTTCGATTCCAAAATCGCTGGATTCAAAAGCGCTTAAATCAGAGCTAATGAAAGTTTCAACGACTCATAAAATTGATGTCGCTTTCTTAAAAGACAACGTCTTCAGAAGAAATAAACGTATGATCGTTTTTGATATGGACTCGACTTTAATCCAGGCGGAAGTTATCGACGAACTGGCAGAGCTTTGTGGTGTAGGAAAAGAAGTAAAAGAAATAACTGAACGTGCAATGAACGGTGAAATGGATTTCGATGAGTCATTAAAACTGCGCGTTTCAAAACTAAAAGGTTTAAAAGTCGATCGCATGCAGGAAGTTCTGGAAAATCTTCCACTCACTCCTGGTGTAGAAGAATTCATTAAAACAATAAAAATTCTAGGATATAAAGTCGCCCTGATCTCCGGGGGATTTACATTTTTTGCTGATGCACTAAAAAAGAGACTGGGACTCGACTACTCTTTTGCCAATGAACTTGAAGTAAAAGACGGTGAGCTAACTGGACGCGTGACGGGAACAATCGTCAACGCCAACCAGAAAGCAATCCTCGTAAAACTTATCGCTCAACAGGAAAATATTTCGCTGGAGCAGGTAGTGGCCATCGGTGATGGTGCCAACGATTTACCAATGCTGGCAGCAGCGGGACTTGGTATTGCATTTCACGCAAAGGATGTTGTAAGAAAAGAAGCTCAACAACATTTAAGTCACGGGCCGATGACATCGATTCTTTATTTCCTTGGTATCCCGGGACCTAACAGCAACGAGAAATTTTAATGTTACGAGAATTGCTACAAAGTAAAATTCATAAAGCGACAGTCACACAAGCTGACATTGCTTATATCGGCAGTATCACTATCGATCAGGACCTGCTGGACAGGATTGATTTATGGCCCGGACAAAAGGTCACGGTCGTAAGCAATACATCCGGAAACCGTCTTGAGACTTACGTCATTGCAGGAGCACGTGGCACTGGAGTGATTGGAATCAATGGTGCTGCGGCACTCCTGATAAAAAAAGGTGAAGAAGTTATCATTTTCAGCTACGCTTTAAGTGACAGGGCCATTACGCCCAAGATGATATTAGTTGATTCCCATAACAAGTATGTTCAGGATCTTTAATAATGTTTGAATCCAGGAATGAGTTACGCATCAGTATGAAGTGTAACGATGATGACCAACAGTTCCCCATTGAGTTGTTAAACTTGTGGGACATGACTGAGCTGGAAATCATCGGCGGAAACTTCACGTATTTCCCGGAAGATATTTCTATCCTTAAAAGATTAAAAAAAATCAGTCTTATCTCCACAAAAATTTCCGTTATCCCCAAAGAAATTTTCCAGTTGCCGGAATTAAAATATTTAAGTTTGAAAAATAACCGTTTAAGCGCGCTTCCGGAGCTGGAAACAAAATCTCATTTAAAACAGCTTATTCTGGGAAGAAATTATCTGAATGCAAAAGCACTAGATTCTTTTTTTAATGAAATACCGAATTTGCATTTTCTGGATTTAGGACACAATTATATTACTGAAATTCCCGAGAGTCTTTACAGACTTACAAAATTAAAAAGATTGAACCTTGAAAACAATAAACTTCACGACATTCCACTAAAACTCAAAGAATTGAAGGAGCTCAATCACCTTTCAATCTGCAATAATCCGATCCCTGAAAATGTAAAATCAGAGATTGAAAAAAATTTCAAAATTTCGCTGGATTAGATTTTGATTCGAGCGTTTGCTTTTCTCAAACGGTCAAGCAACGTGAGTAACAAAGCTGTAAACCACTTTGGAAGCCCGTTTAACGTCGCTTCAAGTTTTTCATGAGGAACGACAACCAGAGTACATTCAGTCATTGCTTTAACCGATGCAGACCTTGGATGCTTGTCTAAAAAAGACATTTCACCAACCAGCTCTCCGGAAATTATTGTTCCGATCTGCTGCTCTTTTTCACCTTTTCTTTTAAAGACGGCCAGAGTTCCCTGTTGAAGGTAATACATTTCTGTACTCTCTTCTCCTTCGTAAAGAAGATAGTCGCCGACATTTAATTTAATCGACTCTGCAGAGGAGCTGGGGTTCGACATAAAAATCCTTCCTGGTTATTTAGTTGTCCCTAATATTTTTAAAACTTTTTCCTGAAATTGTTTTTCATCAAATGGCTTCACCATGAAATTTTTCACACCACTTTGAATGATTCGCGCGATCAGATCTTTTTCCAGAGTTCCGGAAACGATAAGAATCGAATCAATGCTGTTAAGTTCACTTGCAGTAATATCCCCAATAAGATCAAAGCCTGTTTTTTTCGGCATACTAATATCGAGAAGTATAACTGCAAACTTCTGATTCGCAAGTTTTTGAGTCGCAGTGATCCCGTCGTGGGCCATTACGATGTTTTTAAAACATCCCATACTTTCACAATAAACTTTTAGGATCTCGCAGATGTTTTTGTCATCATCACAGATTAAAACATCACGCTGCAATTTTCGATCAGAAGAATAGCTCATAAGTTCACCCGCAAATAATTAGATATTGTCTTTAACTTTCTGTCTAAGAATAATGTAATCTTTGCTCAAAGGTTCTTTCTTAAAAATATTGTTAAGAAGAGTTGCAAGACGAAGCCCTGCCTGACGAAGTCTAAGTTCATATGTCGGCTTCACCTTGTGGTGGTACTCATAACCTAAATTCTCGCTGTCACCTGTATCGTAAACAACACTTCTTAAGTCCTGTGACTCTTTTGCCCAGTCAAGAAATGTTCCTTTCGGGATATCTTTTGTTTCATCTTTAGTGAAATGATTTAAGTATGAAGAATACTCTGTGTATGAAAGCTGTTCGAAGTCGATAAGCTTCTCATCCCAGATAGCGTGAAGATTAGAATCTTCCCTGAACCATCTTTTACGTAATCCGTTCCCGCCTTTATCTTCAGCAAGTCCTACGTGCAGCGGCTGGTGAAGATCACCCATATCGTGAATCATAAATTTTAACGCAAAAACTTTATCTTCTTTAGAGGCCTTTGGATCTCTCAATGTTTCTTCAAAGCGAAACAATGCTTCAATCACATCGCCTTCCTTATTTCTTTTCTGGTCGAAATAAGTTTTACCTGTAGGAATGCTTACGTAATGCCAAGGGCCAGCGTAATCATATTTTTTTTCTGACCTGATTTCATCAGGGTAATTTGCGACTCTTGATAAATTGTCATCACCCAGAAGTTCAGCAACTCCTTTTTTGGCATCGTTCGAAAGGTTGCGGTCAGCAATCTCTGCCACGATTCTATGGCCTTCTTTTCCCCATGAAAAAGCTTTAGGCGAAACTATACACAATACACCTACGATAATTAAATTCTTATATTTCACACTTAGCTCCAAATAAACATTTCGCTTTTACAGTTTTAGCTACAGACGCCGGTACAAATTTTTCCCAGCCAAGGGCCCCGTCCTGAATCATCTTTAAAACTCTTCTCGACCAGATCGATATTACTTCCGGGTTATAATCGAGAATATCTTCGATCAACTGGTTCTCTTTTAAATAAAGTAAAAGAAAAGCTAAATCATCGCTGACATTCATGGACTCAATTGTTTGAATGGCAGAGTCCAGAGAATCGCGCGCAGGATAAATGTAGAGCTTTGTATTGGGCTCCACTAATCTTCCTACCGATCCAATCAGACCCAAACCGCATCGGTTGCCTTCATAACGAGTCTTATTTAAGATTTCTTCAAGATTATAAGAGGCCATTACAAAAGCGATTTTCTTTTTTGCGTACTTTGTGAAGAACATGTTCAGGTCGCTATAAGTTTCCGAGTTGGAAATTAAAACCTTTTGGCCTAATGCTGATAATAAATCGACTCTGGCCAGGAAATCTTCGTTGTCCACTACTCCACGATCTAGAAGAGTAGACATACTAATTTCGGGAATCACAATTATATTTTCTCTTTCCGAAGTATCCATCGATAATTTAAATTTACGTAGACCGCACTCAAGCATGTCTAAACTTAAATTAGTTGGTGGACGATATCCTCCGCGAACGACCAAAACGTTTTTCTTGTACAAAACTTCAGAGGCCTGCAGTACGTGTCCATCAACATCAAAGATAACAGCTTCACACAATTTATTTTTAACGAGCTCTAAACATAGAAGCCTGCTGTCTACACCTTTAAATGCTTCACCTGAAACGCTGATCATATCGATCTGTATTCTTGAAGTCGTGAGTCCGTCCATTAAACTGGCCACAAATGCTTCACTGTCCTGGGCCATATAAAAAGCAGCGTAAATTAAATTTACTCCGATGTATCCGAGTGCTTCCTGCTGTTGGATATTTTCAGCATCGAGCATACTTACGTGAATGATAACTTGAGATGGTTTTGATTTTGGTTTGTGCTGGAACTTAACTCCGATCCAGCCATGGTTTTCGCCAGTGCCTTTAAAAGATTTGGCAGAAACGGTATCAGCGAAAGCAAAAAATCTTGTTTCATTTGATCTGACTTCAGTCAGTCTTGTCACAAGCATGTCGTATTCAATGTCGAGCATTTTATGCAGACGTTCTTCACAGACATATCTTCCGGTTTTTTCTTTTCCATAAATGGCATCACTCATTGTCATGTCATAAGCGGAGATACTTTTTGCTATCGTACCCGCTGCACCACCTGCACGGAAAAAATGTCTTGCCACTTCCTGGCCAGCACCGATTTCTGCGAACGTGCCGTAGATACTGTGATTAAGATTGATCTCCAAGGCCTTTTGTCGTTGCCCTAGTCCCATAGTTGACTTCCTTGACTATAAAAAAAATGAATTTGTATCTTTCATAATGATATACGATAATAGTGTTATAAGAAAACACTATGAGAGAAATTACCTCTCATTTCAGGAGGTGTTTATGTCTGAAAAATTAAAGGCCCATTTATTTATATGCACTGAATGTACTTACCGTAAGCAGAGTGGAAAAGAATCTGATCCTGAAGAAGCTGCCAAGCTCAGAAAAAATCTGAAACATAGAGCAAAAGAGCTTTTTTCCAAGAAGGAAGTACGCGTATCTGCCTCGAAATGCCTGGGTGAATGCGAACACGGAATTGCCTCAGTCCTCTACCCAAAGGGTGAATGGAATCTCAACCTAAGGCCGGAAGATGAGGACAAAATGTTCCGGAAATTAACCGACGAAGCCGCTCGACTAAAGTAGTTCGTTTTTTACCCGATAAGTCTTTGTGACCTTTATGGGAGAATTTTATGAGTTTAATGGATGCCGCTACTATTGTACTTGGAACAGGCCTTGTCATGATTATCTTCGTTGCAAAAACCAACCTTGAAAAATCAAAAGTACGCGTAAAAGTACAGGTAAAAAGAAAATAAGTTAGATAAATTTCGAAGCTTCGTTCTTTAAAAATTTTCTATCCACTTTTCCATTTGGAAGAAGAGGAAAATCTTTCATGCAACGAACGAACTGCGGATGTTTATATCTCGATAACAATGGATTTAAATACTCGCGAAGTCCTTCAACAGTAATGTCCACTCCGTCAGTCTTTAAAAAAGCAAAACCAACTTCGCCCCATTTTTCACTCGGCACCGGAACGACAACGGCCTCAGCAATGTCTTTATGTCCTGTGATTTGTTTTTCAACTTCACCAGGATAGACATTCTCACCACCGGAAATATACATGTCTTTAATTCTTCCAACAACAAAGAAAAATCCGTCATCATCAAAACGAACCAGATCACCTGTATAGAAAAAATTATTTTTAAAAGTTTCTTCCCATGCTTTGTTATTGCGGTAATAGCCTGTACAAACATGCGGGCCGCTTAAAAGAAGTTCACCAGGTTCACCTGCTGTTACTTCTTTACCTTCTTTATTGATTACTTTCACAATCGTATGAGGCATCGGTTTTCCGATCGATCCCGCTTTTCTGACTGCATCTTTTTCTTCCAGAAGAAAATCATTCGGGCCAACTTCAGTCAGACCAAATCCCTGCTTAAACATCAATCCTTTTTTCTGATACTCTTCAATCATCGGGATTGAGCATGCAGCTCCACCAGAGACAAAAAATCGGATTGAACTGAAATTGCAGCTCTTAAAATATGGCTTTTCTAAAAGCATCTGGAACATTGTCGGAACACCGAAATACACAGAGACTTTTTCCTTTTCAATACATTCGAAAACATTTTCCGGACTGAAGGCCGTTGCGAGAATCGCTGTTCCGCCAAGATGTAAAAGCGGCAGGAGTAAAACATTGTATCCACCAGTGTGGAAAAACGGCGTTTCTACCAGAGTAATATCATCTGGGGTCAACTTCCAGCCTTTTCCCGTTTCAATCTGGTTTGTAAGAAGCATGTTGCCGTGAAACATAACTCCCTTGGGAACACCAGTAGATCCCGAAGTATAAAGCATCAGGATCGTATCATCGAGAGTCGATTTATTTTCAACAAATGTTTTATAGTCAGAAAGGTTGATTGTTTTTAAATCGAGATATCTTGTTTCAACATTTAATACTTTCGTTCCTGTCCCGATATAAAGTTTCGGTTCAAGACGGTTCACCACATCTTCAATTTCTACATTTGATAAACGGAAATTTAAAGGGACAAAAAACGCGCCGATTTTTGCACAGGCAAGCATAAGTGTCACGTGTTCAAGACAATTGCATGCATGCAAAAAAGCGATTGCATCGTCTTTACCAACATGATGAGTTTGTAGAACGCTCGCCCACGAATCCACTTCACGGTTTAATTCAGAGTAACTGATACGGCGGTTAGTACCCTGATCAATCAGGGCAATCTTATCGTCATAAACGTGAGCGTTTTTTTCTAAAAAATCTATCCAGTACTTCATAGTATTTTCTCTATCCACGGTAAAATCTGTTTTTCCATGATCGAAGGTTTTTCAATCAGACCAGCGTGTCCGCCTTCCGACATGACAAACTCACCTTTCATTGCCTTGGCGGCCATCTTTTCATGATTGAATGGAGGAGTTAATAAATCCTCTTTGCCGGCCACAAAAAGTATTGGACAACGAATGAGACTGACATCAATATCAGTGTCCATGGCACCAAGTAATAATCCACTCACTACATGAGATGGAAGACTTCCCGCTCGTTCTCTATAACTTAAAAACAAATCACTTTTTTCATTGAATACATCTTCACCCCATATCCATGGAGTTGCGATATCAAAACGGTGCAGAGGCCCTCCCGTTTCGTGGGCCATAAGCCAGCTTCCAAGTTTTGCTTTAATCATTGGAGTGACCATATCAAAACAATCGCAGGCAGCGACACCAACAACGCCATCAGGAAAACGTCTGGCATATTCCATCGCGATGCGGGCACCGTTTGATAATCCTACGAAAATTATTTTTCCTAAATCCTGCTTTTCTAATAATCCCTTCAAATCCATGACGTGATCTTCAAGATGATAAATGCCTTCAGGTTTGGGAGACTTTCCCTGCCCGCGGCAGTCAAAACGAAGATACTGGAATTTATCATTTAAATAAGTGACCGCTCCATCAAATGATGTGAGATCAGCAAACAACCCGTTAACTAAAACTATAGTCGGGTCGTTTGCGTTCTTTTTAGAACCTTCTAAAAGTGAGTGTAGTTCTAACCTAATATTGTACCGCCATCTACGTTCAGGCATGTTCCAGTGATGTATGAAGCATCGTCAGACGCTAAGAATGCATAAGCAGCAGCGATGTCTTCAGGGTTACCTAATCTTCTCAAACTTGCTTTTTCTTCCATCATCGCTAAAACTTTTTCCGGCATTTTTTTAACCATGGGAGTAGCAATGAATCCAGGAGCAACAGCGTTCACTCTGATTTTATCTTTGCCTAATTCTTTCGCCATCGTTTTTGCCATAGCGATTACACCTGCTTTAGTTGCAGAGTAATTTACCTGTCCGAAGTTACCATAGTGAGCAACAACAGAAGCAGCGTGAGTGATTGATCCGCCTTTTCCAGAAGCTTTCATCACTTCGGCCGCAGCACGGGACAATTTAAAAATTGAAGTTAGGTTAACAGCGATAACTGAATCCCATTGATCGTCAGTCATCTTTAACATAGTAGCGTCACGAGTGATCCCTGCATTGTTAATAAGGACGTCTACTCCTTTTGCCATTTCTGCTTTAACAGCATCAAGTGTATCTGCTTTTGTTACGTCGCCAGAAATATAAGTCATACGCTCTGGAAAAATTGCTTTTAATTCTGACTGCTCAAGTGTTGGCATATCAACTAAAACTAAAACAGATCCTTCAGCATAAAATCTTTCCGCTGTTGCACGGCCGATTCCCGAAGCTGCACCTGTAATGAAAACTCTTTTGTTTGTTAAACCTTTCATAAATTCTCCCGTATTTTAAAATTAACCTAAGTCTTGAAGTTCGTTTGTATCAAAAGTATTTTTGTCCCATCTGAAAGACATTGCCGACCACATATAACCAATTCCAGCAGAAGCTAAAACCACATGATCACCTTTTTTAAGAAGGCCGCGCTTTTCTGCAAGACCAAGCGACAGCACCTGATCAGGAGCACCGAAATGCCCGTAGTGGTTCATGTAAATCGATTGCTCTTGTTTTAACTCCATCGGTTCTAAAATCGCATCGTGTGCAGATTTTTTCATATGAAGAAGTGCAAGGTAGTCGATCGGTTTATTTAATTCATTCTTCGAAGCTTCACGGATAACAGAAAGAAAATTTACGATAGATTTTTTCTCTAAACGGTCTCTCATTCCATCGACATCAGGAACCTGAAGGTATGTCATCGAAGGATCTGTGTTGTCACGAGTTGGATGTCTCGTTCCACCCGCTGGAACAATTACGTCAGTCGTAAAATCACCGTCAGTAATGATTGATGATTCTAATAATGGATTTTCTGCAATTTCACTTTTTTCAAGCAACATCGCCGAACCACCGTCAGCTAAATTGAAAAGAAATCTTGTATTCGGGTCTTTGTAATTAACCAGATCCCCTGTTTTATGTCCTCCACAAAGAAGAACACGTTTTAATTTCGGGTCAGTCAGCATTAAAGATTTTGCTAAATGAAGTCCCAGAATTTTATTTGAACAACGTGCCGAGATATCAAAACTTTTTGCGTTTTTTAAACCAAGTTCACGCTGAACATAAATCCCTGCAGTCCAAACGATGTAGTCTTTATATTCAGAACCAGTCCAGATCACCATATCAATTGAAAGCGGGTCAATATCTTTTAAAACTTTTCTGGCAGCATTCACGGCCATGTCACCCGGGTGTGTGTCTTTATCAGCACGGCACTTTCTTACAATTCCCATTTTCGTCGATACTACATGCTCAGGAACACCGGACTCACGTGCGATGTGAGCTGCGTCTTCAAATCCTTCTGGAAGCCATACGGCAGCTTTTTTAATATTGATAAAAGTCATTAGAGTTTTCCTTGAAAAAAATTATTTAATTTACCGCCGACAAGAACCGGTTTCTCTAAAAAGAAATAGTGATCCGTTTCAGGAATCAGCTCCGCAGTTGCCTGAGGGATAACTGATTTAAAAATTGAAGGGAATGTCGGGCTTAAAAATCTGTCTGTTTCGCCAGCTGAAACATAAAGCGGGCATTTGATAACAGATAAATCAAACGGTGTTTCGATGAACGCTACGGCCGCTCTGTTTTGTCTGATTTTTTCTTCGAGATCCATTGGACTCTCTAATCTTAAATTAATAATTCTCTGGTATCTGTCCGGATCATTTTTTTTCAATGACTCGTGAGTCGTAAAATCTGTCATAATTGTTGCATAGGCGCGAGGTTCATAGGCAGCCGAGGCACGTAAATCTGCTTCAGTTAATTTTTTTGGATGTGAAAAAACCGGAGGCCCTGAAGTTGTACACATAAGTGCAAGTGCGCTCACTCTTACAGGAGCAAGCTTCACTAATTCCTGAGCGATAAATCCGCCCATTGAAATTCCCATCACACCAAAAGTTTTTACGTTCAAAGAATCCATCACCGCCAGTGCGTCTGCTGCGAGGTCTGATACTTTATAATCTTTTGTTGTAGGCCCCGATTTTCCTGTCGCTCTGTTGTCGACTAATACAACTGTAAAATTCTTTTTTAATTCTGGAACCAGATCAATAAAATTGTAATGATTACATCCGAATCCGGATAAACCTAAAAGGTATGGCCCTGTACCTTCTGTGTAAAAAGCAATGTCCTGGGAATCGCGCGTGATCATTGATTGATTCATAATGTGTTCCTAACAATAAAATAATGAGCGACATGAAAATCGCGCGCCACAACGAAACTGTCAAGGACACTATCGCCATGAAAAATCCACGCAATAGCCCCTCTTCGCAATCTAACATTTACTGACATCTTGCACTGAAGCACGTTTCTCGTATCGCTCACTCAAAATCTCAATTATAAAAAGTTACTTTAACGAATTTCTAGGAGCTTCCCTCGTGTTGCAATTAATAACATCTTTAGTTTTGCTTATGCTCACAACTGTATTTGCAAATGTACAAGCTGGAACCTGGAAAACCGGAACAACATCTAGTTCAAACGGCCTGAATGATTATCGAATTTATATTCCGGATAATATGCCTAAAGGCCACAAACCAGCTCTGGTAGTTATGCTTCACGGCTGTGATCAAAACGCTGAAGATTTCGCCAAAGGTTCTCACATTGAACAACTCGCTGAAAAAGAAAAATTCATCGCCCTTTTTCCTGAACAAAATATTATGAGTAATGCCATGAGATGCTGGAACTGGTATCTGCCAGCTTACAACAGCCGCTACGGCGAATCTCAATCTATCATGTCGATGGTCGATAGTATGATTGAAAAATACAACATCGATTCTGAAAACGTTTTTGCGGGCGGTATGAGTGCCGGAGCTTCAATGGTCAGTATCCTGGGGAACTGCTATCCGGAGCGCTTTAAAGCGCTGGCAAGCAACGATGGAACACAATATTACGCAACGGCGACAGGTATGGATTTCATCGATGTTGTCATGAAAGGTGCAACAATCACTTCAGCAGTGGCCGCGAAAACAGGATTTGAATGTTCGAAGTTTGTAGAAAATAAACCCAAGCAGATGCCAATGGTGATTTTTTACGGATTAAACAGCCCGCTGATGAGCCCGATTCATGCCACTCAAATTGAAGATGAAATGAAAGACTTCAACGACTATCTTGATAACGGGAAAAAAGATAATTCAAATGTTAAATCAAAAGCTGTAGTGACAGTAGCACCTACAAAAACTTCTTACGGATACAAACTTTACACGACAACGAACAATGACAATCAGGTGTTCATCGAGCGCTATATGATCGACAATCTTGGGCACGACTGGAGTGGTGGTGTTTCAGGTGTAAAATACAATGATTCAAAAGGGCCGGACGCAACAGCACTCATGATAAAATTCTTCAAAAAATTCGGATTATAGATAAAAAAAGGCCTTCATAACGAAGGCCTTTTTTATATATTAGTGAAGTACGCAGCTGATTATTTGAGATGTGTGACGGAAATAAAATCTCTTCCCCGTCATGATAGGGAAAGCAGCATCACCTTGAAGCATGCTTCCTGGGTTAGATAATTTTTGAGCATAAACGTTTGCAACATAATCACTGTCACCAACACTTACACTAAACATCAGACCTTCATTTTCCAGAGATAAAGAAAGAGTACATTCATCCGGCTCGATTGATGGTTCATCGTTATTTAATCCAGAAAATTTAGCAGAAGTTTCTGATACAGTTATTTTTCCGCCTGTTGGTAATTCTTTTTCAAGACGACAAGTCAGAACTTCATTAGTACATGTACGGATTGCCTGTGCATTTACTGCTGTTGATCCTAAAACACCAAGAGCTAAAACTAGAAGAGCTGCCTTCATAAATATCTCCAAAAAAATTAATTTGAACATCGAAAGTTATATATCACAAATAGTGAATAAAAAAAGGGCCCTCTTATAAGGGCCCTACTTTTTTATGTCATGATTGTATTTTTTACTAACTAGTCTTGTTTTAGAAGACGGCCGTCACCAGCAATAAAGAACTGCTCGTTAGTTGTAATCGTTCTCGTCCAGTTTTTTACTGTATAAGAAATTTCAATTGTAGCTCCAGCGATAACGTTTTCTGCTGTACCTACATTAGAGATCTGGATTAATGAAGAACTTGCATCTAAGTCAAATCCCCAGGAAATAACGATGTTTCTTGCTGATGCTCTGATACCAGTTAAGTATTTTCCTTTCCCACCGTAAGTTCCGTTGTACTGGTAAGTGATGCTATAAACGAAAGAGACAACTTCAGAACCTAAACCATTTGAGTAAGAAATTTTATAATGTTTTGTAACAGGTACAGTCCAGTTCCCCATGTCGTGAACAACAGGATCTTTAGTTTCAAGTCTTGGAAGTACAGAAACTGCTGCCATTGGATTGTTTGTTACAACAGCTCTTCCTTTTTCGATTGTAGGAAGAATTTTTTGTCCGATTGCGATTAGTTTATCAACAACCATGATGATGCCGTCAAGAAATCCTGTTGGAATAGGAGTCGGTGTTGCTGTTCCGCCGCCGCCTGCTGCTACTAAACCACCACTCGCATCTTTATTACCGATGGTAACTGCTGGTGGTATAGGTGGAATGTTTGGAAGAACTATACCTTTAGGAACGATGTTGTATTTGTCTTCTGAGTCCTGAACTGCAGATTTATCATCATTGATGAATTCCATTGCTTCTTCATCAGTAAGCTCTACAACTTTAGTAGATTTGATTTGAAAGTATGGATCTGTGATTCCATCTTTTTTTGTTGTTAATAATGATTCTTTAAATTTAGCACCGGCAAAGGCCTCTACACTCATTAGTTGAGTTACAACTAAAACTGCTAAAGTGACTTTTGTAAGATTCTTCATTTGGTAATCCCCCCAGGATTATTTTTGTTGCCATGGTTTATCAATCCTGAACTAAAAGAACAATTAGCACTTCTAATAGTGGTAAATTTTACATATAATGGGCCCTTGAATTTACATTACATGTGCAGAATTTTAAAACTTCCTTACAATGGCCAAAAAAACTATCATTCGAAAAGACGGACTCTTCTACCATCCAACCTTTGTTAAAAAGGACGAACGTGAGGACGTTATAAAGTATCTGCAGACTCTGCACCCGATCTGGGAAATGCGTTACTCGGAAAACAATCCACCTCCTGAAGGTGACACTCAAAGAAAACTATTAAGACCGGTGTACTGGCTGGGCAACTGGCAATTTGCCTGCCTCAATTATTATCATCCGCCGAAAGGTATTCATAATAGATGCATTAAGGCCGAAGATTACCCGCCTGTGCTGAAAAAAATGATTACGACAATTGAAGGCATTACTAAAATGCACTTTAAAAAAAATGAAGTCCCTAAAGGCTGGCACCTTAATACATGCCTTATAAATTTCTATGGAACATCGATAGATGAAGACGGGAAAAAAATCGATACTGCACGAGTTGGTGACCACAAGGATTTTGAACTGGGACCTGTTGCTTCAGTATCGTTTGGTGAACGTGCTTTTTTTCAGTTTGTACTTGGAAAAAAAGATTTAAAGAACAATGTACTTTTTGAGCAATGGCTCGAAGATTGTTCGCTGCAAATTTTCGCTGGTGATTTATATAAAGAAAAAGCTTTTCACAGAGTCCAGAGAGTTGAGAATAAACTAAAGACTGTTTTTACTCTTAATGTTGAAAACTTTGAAACCAGAAGAATTAATTTTACATTCAGATATGTTCCCAAGGAACACATTATTCCCTATAAGGATCTTCCACTACCGCAAAAAAGTGATGTCAAAGAATATATGGAAGCACTCGCAAAAAACTCTGCGCATTTTGAGCGCGCCATAAAACAATAAATTCTAGTCAATCAGGCCCATTAGTCGTTTAATATTGAGATGAATTCATTTATCACTCAAGCACTTCTTTTTATCGGCTCGGCCATCATTCTCGTTCCCTTTTTTAAATGGATTGGCCTCGGCTCCATCATCGGCTATCTTGTCGCGGGAATTATCGTAGGCCCTTACGGTTTTGAAATGGTCAACGACTATGAAAGTCTTGGTCACTTCGCTGAAATGGGTGTGATGATTCTACTCTTTATCATCGGACTGGAAATCCAGCCAAAAAAACTCTGGAACATGCGAAAAAATCTTTTTGGTATGGGTGGTGTCCAGATTATTTTATGTACGCTCTTTTTTGCAATGATCGCCAAGTATTTTGGACTGTCGCAAACTTCCTCATTCGTAATTGGTTTTGCATTGTCACTTTCATCAACTGCTTTTGCCTTGCAAATTTTAGGAGAAAGAAGTCAGCTTGGAACCCAATTCGGCCAGGCATCATTCGCTATTTTATTAATGCAGGATCTGGTTGCGATTCCCGCTCTTGCAATCATTCCTACTTTAACGGCAGATGATACAGCTCCAGGCCTGACGATGAAGACGCTATGGTTATTTGCAGCGATCATTATCGGTCTGATTCTAGCGAGTCGCTTTTTAATGAGACCGGTTTTTAGATTCGTGAGTTCAACAAAAAGCCGCGAGTACTTTACGGCCATCACGATGGTGATCGTTTTAGGTGTTGCATATCTGATGTTAAAAATCGGATTGTCGGCAGCACTGGGAACTTTCATTGCCGGAGTTTTACTTGCAGACTCGGAATACCGCCATGAACTTGAAGCTGATATAGGCCCGTTTAAAAATCTTCTGATGGGAGTTTTCTTCATGGGTGTCGGGATGAACGTCAATCTCGATCTGGTCATTGCAAAACCTGTGTTGATACTTTTACTCACAGTTGGATACATGATTTTAAAAATGGTGATGGTTTTCTTCATCGGCCGCGCTTTTATGAAAAGAGAAAATTCTAAACTCATGGCACTCGCTGTCGGTCAGGGCGGAGAATTTGCTTTCGTTATTTTTGGTATCGCCGGAACTTACCACATGGCCGATCCGGAAATCCTGTCGATACTCACTGTTGTGATCACACTTTCAATGGCCATAAGTCCGGTTTTATTTTTAATCAATGACAAGCTCGATGCTTTTTTCTGTAAAGAATCCAATACACCAAAGTACGATGTCATTGCCAATGAATCTCCAGAAGTGATCATTGCCGGATTCGGACGTTTCGGTCAGATCATGTCCCGCGTTTTAAGAACACAGAAAATTCCTTTTACGGCCATTGACCGCGATCCCAATCAGATTGATCTCGTTCGTCGCTTTGGTAATAAAGTTTATTATGGTGATGCTTCGAGGCTGGATATTCTGGAAGCTGCTGGGGCCGCAAAAGCAAAATTTTTCGTGCTTGCCATTGATGATGTTGAAGATTCATTGAAAGCTGCAGCTACGATTAAAGAACATTTCCCCCATATTAAAATTTATGCGCGCTCGAGAAACAGAGGTCATACTTTTGATCTGATGGATATGGGAGTGAAACATATCAAGCGTGAAGTTTTTGATTCGAGTTTAAATTTTTCGCGCGACCTTCTGATTGATCTGGGAATCGATCAGGTGAAAGTTGATTCAATCATTAAAAGATTTGCGGACCACGATGAAAAGATGGTCATCGAACAACATAAAGTCAGAAACGATGAAAAACAATTCGTCAGTCTTTATCACCAGGCCCAGGCACAGCTGGCAGAAGTTTTAAGCCGGGATGAACAGGACTCAATAGGATCTGAAGCATCTGAAAAATAATTTGAAAAAATAAATGCCTTAGGTGTTGACTTACGCAAAAACTACGCTTAAGCTTTTATTATGGCGATTACAAAAAAACAAAAAGAATTCTATGACTATATTGTGGCCTATAACTCTGAGCATGGCCACTCACCGACTCAAAAAGAAATCAAGGACCATTTCGGTCTGAAATCTTTTGGGTCTGTTCAAAAGTACCTTCAGTATTTAAATAAAGAAGGTCTTTTAGAAACTCAATGGAACCAGCGCAGAAGCCTGGAAATAAAATCTGCTGATGTTATCGACTCAGACTCTGACCAGATCCCTCTTTTAGGACAAGTAGCTGCCGGTAACCCTATTGAAGCAATCGAGAATCCAACCAACCTAATTACTGTTCCAAAATATCTGCTGAAAGGCGGATTTAAATATTTCGCCCTGACTGTTAAAGGGGATTCAATGATTGATGCCGGCATTCTCGAAGGAGATGTCATCGTCTGCAGATCTACAAAAGAAGCTCGTAACGGGCAAATCGTTGTAGCGGTCGTCAACGGTGAAGCGACGGTGAAAACTTTCTCTCACCAGAAGAAAACAATCGAGCTAATTGCTTCAAATAAAAATTATAAACCAATCGTCGTAGACGAATCAGTTGCTGATTTTAAAATTGTTGGAAATTTAGTGGGACTTCTTCGCTCGTACTAGTTAACAAAAAATTATTTTATGCAGAAAAAAATCATCCATGTCGACATGGACTGTTTCTACGCGCAAGTAGAAATGCGTGATCGACCAGAATTAAAAAATGTTCCACTGGCAATTGGCGGTGCCCCTGGAACCCGCAGTGTCCTTTGCACGAGCAACTATATCGCGAGAACGTTCGGAGTTAAATCGGCAATGCCTACGGATTTCGCCGTCAGGCTTTGTCCTAAATTAGTGGTCCTGCCCCCTAATTTTAAAAAGTATCAGAAGGCCTCAGAGATCATTCAGAATATTTTTTTGAAATACTCTGACATGGTTGAAACTGTATCTTTAGATGAAGCATATCTCGATGTCACAGGTGCAGTGAATGCAACGGAGATCGGAAAATTAATTAAAGAAGATATCTGGAAGGCCACAGGTCTTACAGCTTCAGTAGGAATTGCTCCCAATAAATTTCTGGCAAAAATCGCCAGCGATTGGAAAAAACCAAACGGACTCTTCGTGATTAAACCTCACGAAGTTGAATCGTTCGTAAAAGATTTACCGGTAAAACTTATTCCTGGAGTCGGCAAAGTCGGTCTTCAGCATTTAGAAAGTCTAGGCATAAAAACTTGCAATGACATAAGGTCATTCCCTCCAGAAGTTTTGGCATTAAGTTTTGGCAAGTTTAGCCTGGACCTTTTTTATTACTCGCGCGGAATTGATGAGCGTGAAGTTCAAAGTGAATGGGAGCGAAAATCTCTCAGCGTTGAAAACACTTTTCTAAATGACATGACAAATCCCGAAGAGATGAAACTTTATCTTGAAGAGCTCCTCATGGAGATGAAAGACAGGGTAGGCCGTCATCTTGAAGATGAGCCACACAAAAAAATTAAAAAAATATTTGTTAAAGTAAAATACAACGATTTTAAACAATCGACTTCAGAAGAGACGTTGATCCCCTTTGAATATTCAGAAAAGATCTTTGATAAGGCCGTCAATATCGACAGCTTTTACCGCCTGCTCAATGTCAGCCTCGCAAAAAAAACCCGCCCTGTACGTCTTCTGGGTGTTGGAGTAAGATTTCTGACAGGAGAAGAGGTCGACCCTATTCAATTAAGTTTTCTTCCTCTTTGTGCTTAAATTTGGAACATTTAAAATTTGCAGAATACTGCCAGTCCTTTTTAAACGACCCTGTGCGTGGGGCGCAGATTTTTCTACATTCAAAAACCGAACAGCATTCTTATTCAGACTTAATCAAACACGCCCTCGATCGCACTCACTATTTTGTAAACTCTCCAGATTCTTTTTTTGCCTTGAAGATGAAGTCTTCCTATAAACTTTTTGTGCATTTACTGGCGGCCACTCTTTCACAAAAAAATGTTGTCATACTATCCAGTAAAGAACCTGAGGCCTCAGTTGATAAAATTCAAAAAACTATTCCATTCACGAAAGTTTTAACAGATGAACCTATGGATTTTTCCGGCGATATAAGTTTCCCGGATATAAAAGTAAACCCGGATCACCCGGCCTTCACTATTTTAAGCTCCGGATCAAGCGGGTCTTCAAAAGGAATCCCACTCACTTTAAAAAATGTTTATTACTCAGCAACCAGTGTAATTGATTTTTTTTCGATGACCTCAAATGATACAAGTTTTTCAAATCTTCCTCACCATCACATCGGTGGCCTGATGATTTTCTGGCGTGCCTTTTTTAGCGGTGGAAAAATTACGACGGACGATTCTCAAAGTTACCAGTTTATCTCACTTGTACCACTTCAGCTTCAAAGAATACTGGAAGATTCACAAAAAACTAAAAAACTTCAGGGTTGCCGTGGAGTGCTTATCGGTGGGGCACCACTGGAAGAGCAGTTAAAAAATTCGGCCCATAAAAATAATCTTAAAATTTTTGAGACCTATGGAATGAGCGAGACTTGTTCCCTGGTTTTATTAAACGGAAAACCTCTTGAAGGGCAGATTGTTAAACTGGATGCTGAAGGATATTTTTTGATTAAAGGATATACTTTATCAAAAGCAGTTCCGGTTGATGCTGAAGGGTTTTATCACACAAAAGATATCGGAACAAAAAATCCCGATGGATCCTTATCTTTCAAACACCGCGGGGACCTTCTCTTTAAAAGCGCAGGTGAGCTTATTAATCCCCTTGAACTTGAATCCCGTGCGAAACAGCTTCCATGGATAACTGATGCGATCGTAGTACCTGTAAAACATCATGAATGGACCAATGCCGGAGTCATGATTTATAAAACCAATGATGAAACAAAACTTGGATATGACTTAAAAGAATACCTGAAAGAATTTTTTCATCCGCATCTTGTTCCAAAATATTTTATTGAAGCTCCCAAAGACCTGATCCCTGATGGAATCAAACCAAGACGTTTTGATATTTCGCAATTTGCACAGGAATTCTACTTTAAGGATTTGTTCCATTATCTTTACGTTCCAAACTCTAATGCAAAAAAGCTGACGGTTTTTTTCCACGGTTTTATGGAAGACCATTCAGATATGATTCCTCTGATGGATAACCACAAAGACACTTCATTTCTTTTTATCGATCTTCCAGGCCATGGAAGAACGACAGTAAATAAATTTAAAACACGGGCCGGTGTTTTTAATGAACTAATCTCGCTTATTAATTATTATAAAAAAGACCACGCACTTATTCTCTATGGCTACTCAATGGGAGGACGTATTGCGACTGAGCTGACGATGATGGGTCTTACACCAGACATTTTATTTCTGGAATCGAGTCACTTCGGATTAGTGACGTCGGAAGAAAAAGAAAAACGACTAAGCTCTGACAGAAAATTATTAACTGCACCAGATCTGGATCTTTCTCGATTTTTTGAAGAGTGGTATAAAAATCCTATTTTCGGAAATTATAATAAATTTTCAAATTACATCATTGATATTCAGAAAAAAATTTATCACAATCCAAATGAATGGCAGGCATCACTGGAATTTTTCTCACCAGGAGCTTTTCCTTTTTCACAGGAAAAAGTTGTAACTCTACTAAAAAAACAAAATATCGCAGGGATTGTCGGAAGTGAGGACAAAAAATATCTAAACCATTTTTTACAGATGAAATTAAAACTTCCAGAATTAACCATCAATGTAATTGAAAATTGTGGGCACAATCCCCACAAGACGAATCTTTCTGAAGTAAAAAAGATTTTAAGCTTTAATATCTAGATTTTTCTTAAGAGTATTAAGTTCAAATAAAAATAACTGCAGTTCATTTTCAAGCTTGTTTAAAAGTTCCAGCGTGTCTTTAAAATTTGCTTGTTTTCCATGTGTCTCTAGTTCGAAAGCTAGCTGCTTGCCTTGCTCGGCATAGAAGTTTCCCATCACACCCTTAAATGTATGGGCATTAATACGCAACTGCTGCCCGTCCTGATTGAGAATGGACTCTCTGATAGGACTTAAAAGCTGTCCTACATCGCTCTCAAAAATACCGATCATATCGAGAAGAATTTCTTCATCCCCTTTAAATTGCTGCATTAAATTTGAGTCGTTAAAAGAATTGTATTTCATAGTGACTACCTATCGGCTTAAATTAAAATTAACTAAATAAAAGCAATGCTAAAGTTTTCACCACGACCAACCGATATGGTCAAGTATGAGTGATATCAATAGTCTTAAGAATCTAAGTTCCATGCGTAATTTGTATAAGGCACAAACGCCTTACTCCAGTGACGAACAGGTCAGAGAGCTTCGTAATATAGCCAATGAAATTAAGATTTCAAACGATCTTAATACGGCCAGTGAAGATAAAATTACGAGTGCCACCGGTTCACCTTATTTAAAGGATCAGCCGTTTTATAATAAAGAGGTTGTTCTTGGATCTAATAAAGAAACGGACTGGCGTGAAGTGAAGTCCTATGAAGAAGCGAAGAATGAAGTTTTGATTTTTAAAAATTTGCGAAGGCTTAACATAATTTAGATAAAAAAAGGGACCCGATTGGGTCCCTTTTTTTATTCTACTTTTTACCTTTTTTCTTTTTTCTAGCTCTGATTAACAAGAAGGCCACTGCGGCAACAACTACGATTCCGATGATTGTCGTAGTCTCTTCACCTGAACCATCTCCCTTACCTTGTTTTTTTACACCAATGTCCGGATTCTGGCTTCCATCAGGAATATAAGTTCCATCCTGAATTAAATCTCCTTCAGCACCTTTTGGTTTCCATGTTCCACCGGATGCAGCTTTCTGATCGAAAACTTTTAAAGTCGCAATAATTTTTTCGAAAATATCCTGATATGAATCGTAGTGATCTTTTGCAACAGAAAATGTGACGGCGATCCCTAATGAGTCTTTAACAGTGGCCAGGTATCTCGTGTAGAAACCAGGTACTTCTGAAGCCAAATGAAGTGCATCAACCCATCTCTGGCCGTTAATCTCTCTCACTGTTACAGATTTTGCTTCTGAAATTTGGGTCTTTCCACCAGGAAGTGAAAATGATTTTGGTGATTTTAAATAGGCCTGATACATGTCGAGTGAATCCTGTTCACCTCTGTACTTAGCAGCAAGAATAATGATGGCCTCTTTTTTTCTGTCTTTGTTTTCACTCTGACAAACCCACTCGGAACCCTCGAGAGCACACTCCCATCCGTTCGGAAGTTCGAATTCAGAGAACTGACTTGAAAATGTTTTGGCAAAAACATTTGTCGTCATACATAGAGACACAGCAATAACTAATAATCGAAAGCTTTTCATGCATTTCCTCTTAAGAAGAATGATTTAATAATAATAGTTTAATTTTACACTAACCTTACTATTTTAAAACAGTTAAATTCTTCCCTAATATCCGCGTGCCGCGAATCCGGGTTTAATTTCAATCTCTTTGTACTTTTTTGTGAGTTTAATAATTGACCAGTCCGCTCCTACTTCATAAACGATGCCAGAAGCGACCAGCACGTTACCGCCAAAATAATCTGTCTGGTAGACGTCAAACTTCATGCCCTTCTCAACATCTGTTGAAAGCCCCTGGTCGATGCGAACAAAGTTTCCGCGTGCTGATATCTTCAATACAGAACCTTCAATCTGATACTCTTTGAACGATTCTACTTTTACTGATTCAGGTGTCACACCTTCTGAACTCCATGTCAGGTTCAAAGAAAATGCAGAGCCTTTGTCTGTCGATTTACCGGATACAATGGTCTGCCCTTTTACACCGACAAGAACTCTTTCAAATGCATAATTAGCACCGACGTAAGGGGCCATTTTTTCGCGGTCTGTGCTGTTGAATAACTGTGTGGCACCAGTGGCCTGCAATGGTTTTGTTTGCGGGGCATCTGCATAAGGATCATTTTTTAATGACAAAGTCCCAGCAAGACCGGCCAGCAGTCCCAGCTTTGTAAAACGGTACATTCCTTCGATTTTATAATTCACTTCACCGGATAAATTATTGGCCGGTGAACTGTAACCAATCTGCGCGTCCCATTTAAAAGATTTCATAAGATATGTCAGATAAAGGTCCACACCATATTCACTTCCCGCATCTCCCAGAATAATTTCATCAGCAGGAGGAAGCGTTCCTGTATCATAGCTGGTATTTTTATAAGCTGTCTGGCGGTAGTGGGCACCAACGGCCCATCGTGCAGCTCCAACCGGATCAAAACCATACTTGGCCTCAACACCAACCGATTCAGGCCCTGATTTTGTGGCCGAAATTTCATTGGCAGTTGAAGAGACATTTCTAAAACGTCCGAAACCTGTTAATTGTAAATTTTTACTGATTCCATATGAAACGGAAAAATCGACATCAATAAGTTTATAATCAACACCATCTGCTTTAGTCGTCTCAACCCCTGTTGTATCGTAATAGGCAGAAGTTTGAAAAACAGATGTAGTACCGCTGATAGAATAGGCCCCGGGATTTAAAAGCTCTGCACCACCTCTATGAAGAGTGGCAGAAAAAGCATTTGCAGAAAGAGTTAAAACAGCAGCACTAATTAAAAATTTACGCATATAAATGGTTCACGAAAAAAAAATGATCCCGAAGTTCGAAATCAAAAAGGTTATTCTTTTCCTTCCATAACAGTGGTGTTTTCTCAAACAGCACGATGCTCATGGCATCCAATACAAAGGGGTCAGAGAACTCGATTCGTGCAGTCTCAATGGCAGACTCCATGTCAGCGATGTAATCAAACCTTCCGATGGGTAAAATTGGATTGAAGGTATTTTTATTATTTTTAAATTTTACACCATATTCTTTTAAGAAAAAATATAATGATTCCTGACAATGAATAATATCTGGTGAAATAACCGGCATCAGTCCTATGACACCTTTTTTTCCGGCCGAAAAAGTAATGCCCTTAAATTCAATTTGCGAAATTTCAGTGAGCCCGTAGAGATGCCCTTCGAGAATTTCATTTAATTCTTCGTTGAAGTCCTGCTCTTGATTAAAACTGGTGAAATCGACTGTGAATGGGGGAAGAATCGTCAACTGCAGCTTTTCCTGCTTGCTGAATTTCGAATCGAAGCGTCTTCTGAAGCTTTCGACTTTCGTGTGATGGATAGAGCTTGGATCAAAAGTTAGACCTAAAAAGTATTCCATGCTCACTCCTTTCCGTGGATTGATGTAATACTAGATTAGAAACTTTTTATTTGAGTTGCAAGTAATTATGCAGGAATTTTGTCGGATTTAATTTTTGAGGTTGGAAGAAACAATCTGTTTGTCCACACACTATCATTGATCTCGAAGCTGAAAGTTCCGCCGTTTTCCTCAGCTAAATGATAAACGGACTCGAGGCCCAGACCGTGAATTTTTTTCTGCTCATTGAGAATTACCCGTGACAAATGCTCGGGTAAATTTTTTTCATTCTTCACTTTCATTTCGTTTTTAGTAACAAGTTCGATCCCCGAGTCACTAATCTTGAATGCGAATTCCACATGAGTAGAATGTGATTCAGAAATATTTTTAATGAGGTTGTTAAGGATTCTATAAAAACTTGGATAATAAACCAGGTTTTCATTTTCCCTTATATCAAATGATGTCGTTACTTTTTTATCCATCAAATAAGTCTGTGACAGATTATCAAAGGCAAGTTTGGCATAACTAAATGGAACCCAGTCAAATGTCTGCACAAGATTTTTATGTTTGAAATCGAAATGATCGCGGATTAAACTCTGCAGAGTTTTAATCTCACTGGAAATCATTTTAATTTCTTCCTGATTGATATTATCTTTCTGAATTTCTTTCTGGTTTAAAAACAGTACAAGGCCGTGAGTGTGATTGATGATATCGTGAAAAAACAAACGCTCTTTCAGGTCGTGAACTTCGTGTGTCTCTGAATCTGGAATAAGTTTCTTTTTAAATGAGAACACAAGACCCTCTTTTGCTTTTCAAACTTGAAGAGAGTCTTGTGTGCTTAGATTTATTTTACAGGAAGATAAATCGCCTGAGCACCAAGCTCTTCTTCAATGCGAAGAAGCTGGTTATATTTTTCCATACGGTCAGAGCGGCTCGCCGATCCGGTCTTAATGTGACCTGATCCCGTTGCTACTGCTAAATCTGCAATGAAAGAGTCCCCTGTTTCCCCTGAGCGGTGTGAGATGATCGCTTTGTAATGGTTATCGTAACCCAATTGCATCGCTTCAAATGTCTCGCTCATAGTTCCGATTTGATTTACCTTAACCAGGATGGCGTTTGCTTCACCTGTTTTAATTCCTGCTTCAAAGATTTTTTTGTTTGTAACAAATAGATCGTCACCAACTAAAACAACTTTTGAACCTAGGACTTTTGTTAAATCAATCCAGCCCTGGTGGTCACCTTCATCCAGACCGTCTTCAATGGAATATATCGGATATTTTGCACATAAATCTGAATAGTAATTGATCATGTCGGCAGTAGTGTACTCTTTTCCTTGCATACTGTACTTGCCGTTTTTGTAGAACTCGCTGGCAGCAGCATCAAGAGACAATGAAATATCCACACCTGGTTTATAACCAGCGGCCGTGATTGCTTTTAAAATAAGCTCGATAGCTTCTTCGTGAGACTTTAAGTCCGGAGCGAATCCACCTTCGTCACCAACGTTAGTTGAGTGGTTTGATTCAGTTAAAACTTTTTTAAGTGCATGGAAAACTTCCACGCCTGCACGAAGGTTTTCACCGAAAGATTTTTTCAAGTGAGGAACGATCATGAATTCCTGGATATCAAGATTGTTTGAAGCGTGAGATCCACCGTTGATGATATTCATCAGTGGAGTTGGCATCACATATCTTTTCTCTGCGTTTGGAGCCTTACATTTTTCATAAAGATATTTAAATAAACTCATGCTTGAATCAAGTGCACCAGCTCTTGCAGCGGCCATAGAAACTCCAAGAAGAGCGTTAGCTCCAAGCTTGGATTTGTTTTCCGTTCCATCAAGCTCCAGCATGATTGAATCGATTTTTTTCTGGTCAGTCACTTCAACACCGATAAGTTTTGGTGCAAGGATTTCATTAACATTTTTTACCGCTTTTAAAACAGATTTTCCCATGTAGTAAGACTTGTCTCCGTCTCTTAACTCTAGGGCCTCTTTTGATCCCGTTGATGCTCCAGACGGAACTGCTGCTCTTCCCATGTGTCCGCCGTCTGTGAACAGATCAACTTCAACTGTCGGGTTACCACGTGAATCGAGAATCTGACGTGCATGAATCGATTTAATTTTTGACATACAAAATCCTTATTTTTTAAATGGCCCCAAAAAATTATCGCGGTCTTTTTTAGTCCATCCGGGTTTACTGCTCGAATAAAAATAAAACTCATGATCAGCAGGACTTAAAACTTCATTGTCCTTTACTGAAAGCTCTCTCACTCTTTGTGCCACATACGGACACGGGCTCAGCGTTTTTAAATTTAAAATCATTTCAATTTTATTTCTAACCAGCGGATAGTGAGTGCACCCTAAAATAGCATGGGTATAATTTTTTCCCTGCAGCGGAGCTAATTCCAATTCAAGCTCACGGTCAAACTGTGCTTCAAGGCCTGGATCATAATAAAACTCTTCCACCATACGGGCCAGATTCTTCAATGAAAAATTATCGATAAACCCTATGGGGTCTAGACGTTCTTTTAATCTTTTAAATCGTTCTGACTTCCCCGTAGATTCTGTCGTCAATACGACCATCTTGGCAGGAGTTGTTTCTTTATAAATTGCGTTGAGATAAGGCTCAACGCCAACAAATGTCATGTTCGGATAATGTGCGCGAAGAGCATCAATACTTGCGGCCGTTGCTGTATTGCAGGCCACCACAATCAGCTCAGGGCCCTGGTCAACGAGCTCTTGAGTAATTTTAAAAGACCTGTCAGTGATGAATTCATCGGATTTTGGCCCGTAGGGAGCATGAGCGTCGTCACTGAAATAATAGTATTGTGCTTCTGGAAAAGTTTTGAGCAACTCTTTTAAAACTGACAAACCTCCGATTCCAGAGTCAAAAACTCCGATCCGGTGCTGGGTAATATCCATTTTTTTGTCATTTTCCATTAATGGGTCTATCTTAATCAATGTTTCAATTATTGTTAAGAATAAATCGAAAGGAATCACTCTCAAATATGATATTTGACCTCTTTAAAAAAAATCCATTCCAGAAACTCGAGTCTTTTTACATTGCTCACAACCATAATGAGACTTTGGCGAAATACCCGTGGATGGCACTCGCCATTAACCAGAGAACTATTTCTGACAGTATCCTCACAAAGGAGCTGGTTTTAAATTCACATTTCTCCAAAGAGACCCCACCTGTTTCTTTTCAGATGGCCGAACTTAAATCTGGAATTGCACACCACGTTTTTCAGGGCAAAGAAAAAATTTACAGCGGCAACATGACTAACGAGATGGAAATCATCAACACCAGAGTGCTCTTCAATAATATTCTCGATGCCTTTATTGAAAAAGAATTAAAAACGTTTACCTGCGCCATGAATGAAAGTGAATTCAGTCCGAGACAAATGGAAGCTGAAGATAAAGCTGTCGAGTGGATGCGTGTAAGTTTTGAAATGCTGATAAAAGCTGTGCTAGAGAGCTTAACTAATCCAGAATATCTTTTTCAGACGACTTTTTTTGCGGGAGTTAACCCTAAAACAAAAATGAACGAAATGAGATTGATCTGCTTTAATCTCGATATGACGTTTTTACTTCTGGAAGATAAAAATTTGAGAGTGATTATTTACAATGTGAAGCCTGGTGAAAAACCTGGTGATCAAAAACCGGCATTGTCGGGAGATTATTCATTTAGAAAACGCGAAATGTTTGATCAGTTTATCCAACTTCTGTCTGCACTTTCGAAAGGCATGCATGCTTAATATATTAAGGATCCCATGATTGAAAAAAAGATTGACCTGCAAAATTCCTCTGCCACTAGATTGTTAATCCTTCCTGTATGGTTAATTGCCATTTATGCCATCGGGTGTTTAATAACAGAAACAGCGACTGTTTGTCTGTGGATGGTTAATGCGTTTTTTTTATTCGTGCTTCTGGATCCGATTGCGGAATTCCTGAAGAAAAAAAAATGGTCAACGACACTCTCCGCTTTATTTGTCATCCTGGTTGCAACGGGACTCATTGTACTTGTCACCTGTATTCTGGGATCTCTCTTCTCCGGAGTCTATCAGGAACTGGATCAGTCTAAAAAAATATTTTCTGAAGTGCTGGATTCTCTCAATAATTCATGGACCAGCTGGAATACCAAGATAACAAACTTAGTCCCTGGAACAAGCACACCACACTCAAATATCTCTAAAGTAGAAATCGTTCAGACAACTCCTTTCGGAGGTGAAATCGGCGGCACCATTATTCATGGTCTGGGAAGTGCTGCGACTGTTTTTACTTTTATTTTGCTGGTACCTGTCCTGGCCTTCTTTTTACTCGTTGAAAGAGACGGTCTGGGGAAGATTTTTACAAAGGCCTACAATAACCCGGAAACGGCAGGTAATACCTGGAAAAAAATTGTTCGTTCTACTAAATCATTTTTTCTCGGTAACCTGATTCTTGCAGCAATTACTTATCCGATTTTTGCGCTTCTGTTTTACTTTTTTGCAGTTCCATCAATTTTTACGACGGCCGCTCTTGCCACATTTTTTAACATCATTCCGTTTGCTGGTGCAGTACTCTCCGGCATACTTCCCGCCATAGGTCTCTACACACAAACGCAAACAATCGGCGGACCGCTGATTATTTACGGACTTTGTGTTGCTATACACTTTTTTATTGCAGATTTTATCACACCTAAAATACTTGGCTCTCAGGTCAATATCAATGCAACAACATCAACGATTGCTCTGATTGTCTGGGGTGAACTCTGGGGTGGCGTAGGTTTAATTCTTGCGATACCTATTACTTCGGTCATTAAAATTCTTTTTGAAAGTTCAGATTATTTCTGGCTTCAATGGATCGCAGGATTAATGAGCGCTGATATGGATGAGGCCCTTAGAATACCAGGCCAGGAAACTGAATCCTGATATTTTATTTCGTTATGACTGGTGTTTTTCTCAAAAAATTAAGTGATGAACACAAGTCACATTGAAGCCCGTCACAACCGCGTGCCGTACAGTGCTCTCTTCCATAAAAAATAATCTGCAGATGAAGTTTATTCCATTTGTCTCTTGGAAAAACTTTTTTCAAATCTGCTTCTGTCTGCTCTACATTTTTTCCGGATGTAAGCCCCCATCTTTGAGCGAGTCTGTGAATATGGGTATCAACCGGAAATGCGGGGACTCCAAAACTTTGTGCCATCACAACTGAAGCGGTTTTATGTCCGACTCCCGGAAGCTCTTCTAGATCTTCAAAACTCTCCGGAACCTGTCCGTTATGTTTATCGAGAAGAATTTGTGAGAGCTCATGAATCGCTTTTGATTTACGGGGACTGAGTCCACAGGGACGAATAATATCTTCAATCTCTTTTACAGAATGTTTCACCATCTCTTTTGGATTATCGGCCATCTTAAAAAGTTTGGGCGTAATCTGATTCACCCTTACATCAGTACATTGAGCTGAAAGTAAAACAGCTATCAACAAAGTGTAAGGATCTTTATGGTCGAGTGGAATCGGCGTCTCGGGATATAATTCTTCCAGGCGCTTTAAGATGTAATCAGCTTTTTCTTGTTTTAAACTCATAAGCTATTGTCACAAATCCGACAGACTCTATCAAGTATCTTCAGAGATGCAATTGCAATAGTGAGGAAATTTATACTTAGTCCGCCCAAAAAATTCAGGCCGGTTTAGAATTAATCTATGATTCGTAGTTTCCTTATTACGTCCCTTTTGATCTTAAATTTTTCATCGCTATATGCGAGTGATGCTCTCACTGATCAACTCAAATCATTTTCTTCAAAAATTAAAAGTGCCGGATCAATTGATACAGATGAAAACTGCAGTCAGTGCGCGCAATCTCAAGTTCAGTCAGCAACCGTCTACTCAGCTCTTAATAAAAAAAGTGTTGAGCTTACAGTTATGACGGAAGAGCGTGCGATGGATGTTTTTAACAAGCTAAAAAATGATGAAGACATTCCTTTTAATTATCCACTCGACGGCTGTTATGCCAGAGCTCACAAGATGGCCCTCGACATGGATGACATGGGAATTGTATCAGGGAAAGCTTTTGTAGAAGGCGAACTTTTTGTCGACACCAAATTAGGTGAGGCCGGATGGAGTTATCATGTAGCGAGTCTGGTGATGGTGAAAAAAAATGGAAAAAATATTCCGACAGTGATTGACCCGGGTCTTTTTGATCACCCGGTTTCTTACGATGAATGGAAATCTTTTTTACTAAAAAATCCAAATTCCAGAATGAAGAGTGAATACTTCACCAAAAGATTTAACTACGACCCCGATTCACGTCACGCCGATTTAAAAGATTATTCAGAAGAAGATTTAGATAGTATGAAACAAACCAACCGCAATTATGGACGCATGGGTGAGATGCTCGAGATGACCCAGAAACTAAGCGCCAAAGGATCCGAATGAAATCACTTCTTGTTGTATTTGCCTCACTCCTTTTTTCATCCCACTTACAAGCAGAGACTATGCAGAAGCCTGAATTAACCGACTCCTTTACCGACGCCATCAAGTCAGTCACTGAAGAAGGACCCGTCCTGGTGGTCAAGTTTAACCGCCATGCGGCCCTCTATAAGGTAGGCAAAGAACATCCGCAATTCGCAGAAATTAAAGCAAAGCTTGAAAAAGCTCAAAAAATTGATCAAAAAGTGAAAGTCGTTGCTATAATACCTTCAATGACGATTAAAGAGATCAAAGAATAAATCCGGTCTCAGATGTTATAACCGTTACTGCTTTTAGGAGAAGCTTTGTGAAAATAGATGTCGTTCAGGATGCCAAAGACCACACTTACACTCTTACCGTAAAGATTGACCAGTTCAAAGCATTACGTGACTACGAAGTCCTTCACAATCTTGTGAATGCCATCTCTCTCGATTTCGATCTAGATCCGGAAATCTCAGTTGAAGACTTAAAGAATATTGTTGTTGATGCAAAAAAAGAAGAAGCAGCAGAAGTCTCTGTAGAAATCGGCCCTGATGGAATTGATGTAGAGTTCGAATAGCTGGCGTTAAAATTTTTAGGCCGCTTCGCCCTTATCACCCTTTAATTTTTGATTGTACCATTCAGGAGCTAAAAAATTGCTCTTCGGGAATGGAAGTTTGTTGACGACGATATCTTCAAAGAATGTCGGAACATAATTACATGACACCATCTCACCGATATATTTTCCAGTCTCAGGATCCTTTCCGGTCTGAACCCATTTAAAAATATCACGTGAAATATAGTTTCCGTTTTTATCGATACCGATGATTTCTGAAACGTGAGACGTTCTTCTTCCACCGTCATGGTAACGTGAACACTGAACGATAATCTGCATAGCAGATCCCACCATTTTTCTGATGGCGTCCGCAGGAATTTTCGTATCACCCATTAAACATAAAGTTTCAAGGCGGGTACACGCATCGACAGGATTGTTCGCGTGAACAGTTCCCATTGAACCATCGTGACCTGTGTTCATTACCTGGATTAAATCGAGTGCTTCTTCTCCACGGACCTCTCCGACGATAATTCTGTCGGGACGTAGTCTCATGGCCGAAATAACCAGGTCACGAATTGTGACTTCAGTTGTTCCTCTTTCAGCATCAGCTTTTCTGGTTTCAAAGTTTACAACGTGCTCAGCTTTTACCTGTAACTCCGCCGCATCTTCAATAATAATTAATCGCTGTGTTTTTGGAATACGTGATCCCAGAACGTTTAACATTGTCGTCTTTCCTGAACCTGTACCGCCTGAAACAATAATGTTTTTTCCCAGGAAAATACAAATATCCAGAAATCTCGCTGCATCTTTTGATAAAGATCCAAACGTAATTAAATCATTCAAAGTCAGTTTTTCTTTTGAAAATTTTCTGATCGCAACTGTCGTTCCATTTTTCGCCATTGGCGGAAGTACAACGTGGATACGTGACCCATCCGGAAGACGGGCGTCCAGACGAGGGTTGTCTTTATCAATACGTCTTCCAACTGACTGGGCAATGGCCCTCATCGCTGACAGAAGTGCTTCTTCATTGTGGAATTGTGCATCTGTTTTATAAACGAGACCTTTTTTCTCTACGAAAATTTCTTTCGGCCCGTTGATCATGATTTCTGATACACCAACGTCATCAAGAAGATCCTTGATGGGATAAAGAAACTGGTCAATGGCGTCCTTAAATACTGATGACATAAATTCTTATTACTCCGAGGCCATATCACGACCAAGATTTATCTCTTCGCGCTCCTGACCTTTAGGTTCTGAACGCTCAACTCTGTCGTGATCCAAATCAATATAATCTTCTTTTAAATCAGTGCGTTTAATTTCCACCCATTCACTTGGAGTGTCTTTCGGTCGCCACACTTTCACCACATCAGAGGCAAGTCCTCTTCTGTTTGTCTCATCTCTATCGGAACCTTTTTCTAAAACCATAACTCTGCCGGTGAAGGTATTGTTAGGGCAGTTGAATGAAAACACGCCTACCTTATCGAAAAAAACATCGGTCTCGGCGATTTTGTCTTTTGATGGACTTGAAAAAACATTTTTGTCGGGAATATTAAAGCATGCTGAATCGACACCAACTGCTGTCACGAAAAAATGAACTTTTTCGCCTTTATAGACCACTAAACGGTTGGGATAAAAACCTTCTTTACCAATGATGATGGCCTGTTCACGATAGGGAACTTCAAGGTTTTTCTCCTTAAAATAAGTTTCCTGAACAGCATAAGCTTTCTGATAAAACACTGCGATGACAGCGACCAGAGTTATGTATGTTAATTTTTTCACGCAGGTCCTCTCGATAAACTTTTATAGATTTCTCCATAGCTTATCGGTATCCGACGTAATTACTTTAATCAGGATAAGTTAATGCTTTTTTGCAGAATTACCGGTGTTTGGTTGTGATTTTGTAAGGCGGTTCAACGAAAATTTTAAGCTTTTCGAAACCCGGGTCTTTTTTGTATTTGATAAGAAACTGATTGTTCCCCATGTCGGTAATTGACTCAGGTTCAGTTTTTTTAAACTCAGACTGAACTTTTTCCAGTGTCACTGATTTGGATGCTGTAAGAACATACTCACCAGTTGCTGCAAAAGATTTATTTATTAAAAGAACCAAAATTAAAAAGATGTATTTTTTCATAATTAAATTCTAGATGCTAATGTCATCTTTGTCAGGGCTAATCGGACGTCTTTCTTCCTGTTTTACAGGAGCAACTTTTGGCGATGAAACTTTTTTAGCAGATGATTTATTTGAAAGTTTTTTAAACTTGATCAACATCTCACCACCTTTATTTTCAAACTCAGGATTTGTCTGATCAACATCATCCGGGAGAGTAAATGATCTTTCAAAATTAATTTTTCTCGTTACTTTTCTTTTGCCGCTGCCTTCTACAGCTTCGACATCACCCTTGATTTTAATCTCCCCTTTCTGGATTTTTATATCTAATGGATGATCCTTAATCTGCTTAACTTTAATTTTTAACGTTTTGCTGGTCTCGTTTTCAATCCAGTCATACTCTCCCACAATCGGGCCACCCATATCCCCGAAACCGAAATCATCATCTTTATCAAAGTTTTTCATCATCTCCAGCAAATGCTTTTCTAAACTTCCATTGCCAGTGTCATCCATTAAAGCTTTCAGCATTTCTGCACGCGCTTTCATGATCTCTTGAATTTGAGAGTTCATCTGATCCTGCTCAGACTGAGTTTGGGCCACAGCATGGAAACTTAAAAAATATATTACGAATAAAATTTTCTTCATAACAAATTATACCTCAAGACATTTTATCACATCATAGGCCGGAGCAACATACGCTAGCTCCAAAAACAAAAAAGCCTCTTAGTTTGAACTAAGAGGCCTTCTTTATTTTTAAATTTTCTTAAAAATTATTTTTTCTTAACTGGAACCATTGCTTTTGCCGGAGCAGCAGTTGCTGTTGGAGCAGCTTCTGGAGCTTTTTCAATTGCAAGAAGTTCAACTTCGAAAATTAAAGTTGCGCCACCAGCGATTTTTGGTGGAGCACCAGCATCACCGTAAGCAAGTTCAGAAGGGATTACGAATTTTGATTTACCACCAACTTTCATAGTTTGAAGACCTTCAGTCCATCCTTTGATAACTCTGTTTAGTGGGAAAGAAACTGGTTGTTTTCTTTCTACTGAAGAATCGAATACTGTCCCGTCTACTAAAGTTCCATGGTAGTGAACTTTTACGATATCAGTTTCTTTTGGAGTTGCCCCTGTTCCTTCTTTTTCTACTTTGTAAGCAAGACCTGAAGCAGTTTTAGTTGCTCCTTCTTTCTTTACGAAGTTATCGATGAATTCATTTCCTTTTTTCTTAACGTCGACAGCTTGTTTTTCCATACGAGCTTTGAACATATCCTGGATTTTTTGTTGGTATGCCATAGGATCAACTTTTTGTTTTTCACCTTTAGCTGCATCTCTTAATCCAGATGTAAGAGCGTCAAGCTCAGCATCTGACATGCTTAATTGAGTTAAGCGAGATCCGAACATTGTTCCGATTGAGTAAAATGTTTTCTCTTCTTCAGTTTTTGGATCTTTCCCTTTCGAGCATCCAACTGCCATAGCTAGAATTACTACTGCAAATAAAATCTTCTTCATTTCGTCATTCCTTTGTAATGATGTGTGATCAATATCAATTTGTTTAACTATAATACGTTAATGCCCAAAAGCTTAAAGATCAAGATTAAGGTTTAATTTTTAAAAGGTCGATTCGCGATTTATCCGTTGGCAATGCTCTCTCCCAATCTCCGTACAATGGATTCGGAAGAATAATAAGCTTCTGCCCGAAGTCACTTTGCATTTTTTCGACTAACGCATTGCGAGCTTCTACTGATGTCTTCTCAAAACCGCCCGGAAAATCTGTAAGGTTATCACCTAAGTAAACAACAACATCATACTTTTTTAAAACGATCTGACGTCTGCTTTCTTTAGAATGGTCTTCACCCATCAACATTAAATTTTCTTTTTTCACAGGGAAACCTACTGCCTGTAGGTTGGCATAAGTATCGTCGAACATTGAGAGAGCTCTGTTCGAAATGTAGAAAATTTCAACCTGACGGTCTTTTAAAAATTTTACGAAATCAAGCGTTCCGGGAATCGCTACGGCCTGTCGCGATTTTACCCATTCGTTAAACTTATTATCTTTCCATGAAAGACCAAGTTTTATTTCCTGTGCACCACCGACAGAATTGTCTAAAAGTGTTTCATCAATATCAAAAATCACAGCGCGTTTTCTATTGTGCTTATCTTCTAAATCTCTCTCCACTCGCTCGCGTGCAATGTTATAGGCCTGGTGAACTAGTGCTCTGTACTCACCACTGGTTTGCTGCCATAAATAGGCACCGATTTGATACTCGCGCGGGTTGGCCTTTACTTCATTTGATTCGTGATTTGAATGAGTCGAACACGAAGCAAGAACTGTTAATGATAAAACTATTAAAAGTGAACGCATAAAAACTCCTTACATATTTTTTTAAAATCCTGCTTCATCCAAAGCAAGATTACACATCCGATCACACATTTCATTCTGCGGATGTCCGGCATGGCCTTTCACCCAGAGAAATTTTATGTTCTCAAATCGCGATACTAAACGATCCAGTTCTTTCCACAGAAGAATATTCTCCGGCTCTTTCCCGTCAGCTTTTTTCCAGCCACGGTTTTTCCATCCACTCACCCATGATGAAATTCCTTCAGTCACATATTTAGAATCACTATAAACGAATACAGGACTTAGTGAATCCGATGTTCCTTCTTCAATCCATTTTTCGATCAGCCCGTTAAGTCCTCTGATAACTCCTTCAAGCTCCATTTTATTATTAGTTGTCGGAACATCAACCCCCGACGCTTTTAAAATCACTTCACCTTTCGCATCCTGAATCATCACACCCCAGGCACCCGGCCCCGGATTTCCGCGGCAAGCACCATCAGCAAAAATTGCATAGGCACTGGTCTGCTCACGCATTTCATCCGGAAGTGCGAATCCCGAATTCCAGTCCAGATTTTTTGTTGGTTTGTCAGATTCGATTAAATCAGGAGTTAGACTTTCCAGTTTATCCAGGGCCTCGAGCCCTTCAGGAAACTGGTCAAATACGGGACGTAATTTTTTAAGAGTTTTAAGGACATCTGATTTTTTCATAGGGAGAATTCTATTTTAAAATATACTCTTTTCATAGCGATTATGTTATCAATGAGGGATGAAAACAGCATTTTCCATCCGCGTCTATAAACA
Source organism: Bacteriovorax sp. (assembly GCA_014378525.1). GTDB lineage: Bacteria > Bdellovibrionota > Bacteriovoracia > Bacteriovoracales > Bacteriovoracaceae > Bacteriovorax. The sequence continues at coordinate 4,728 of JACMNL010000007.1, read as the reverse complement.
GTATTTCAACTTTGCTTCTTCGCATTTCATGCTTTTTAAAGATGGAACAAGAGAGCCTCTTCACGGCCATAACTACCGTGTACAAGTGCGTGGCAACGCGCCTGAGCTCGACGATGACATGGTTTTTGATTTCCTGAACATTAAACCTATCGTCAGAAAAATTTGTGATTCACTTGACCACAAACTTTTAATCCCGAAAAATCATTCTGCCATCATCATTGAAGACAGAGAAAAAAATTATAATATCGTCTGCCCTGACGAAAGTGTCTTCAGCATTCCTAAATCGGATGTGCTTCTCCTTCCAATCGAAAATACATCGGCAGAAAGAATTGCAGCTTACCTTGCGACAGAAATCAGAAACGAAGTTTTGGACCAATACAAATTTGAATTTAACGAACTCGAAATTGAAGTCGAGGAAACACCGGGCCAGTCAGCGGTGTATACACTCTTTAAGGAATAAGAATGAAATTTATCGAACTAGCTCCCGGAACATCAGTTAAAGGCGAAAAAATCGTTGCATTCAAATCAGAGTTGGATGCTCCAAAATACAATTACATTTTAGGTGCCGTTCACGGCGACGAAGTTGAAGGTGCTCACCTCGCGAAAAAAATTCACGAGTGGCTTGGTGAAACTTCTGAAGTTAATATGCCCATGATCATCGTTCCGGTTGTGAACGTTGATGGCTACAAAGCAGGAACAAGAGTTAACGGCAATGGTGTTGACCTGAACCGCAACCTTCCAAGCGCTCAATGGACTCCTGAGGCCCGTGAAGCGAAGTATTTCCCAGGCACTGCTCCACTTAGTGAACCTGAAAATAAATTCCTGGTTGAGCTTTTTGAAAAGTACCCTCCAAGATTTATTTTAAGTTTCCATTCATGGTATCCGGTTATTAATTACAACGGAGCTTGTAAAGAACTGGCAGACTTCTTAGCAACCTTCAACAAGTATCCAATTGAAGCAGATTTTTTAACTCACCCGACTCCAGGATCTCTTGGTGAATACGGGCCACAGATTTTAAAATCTCCTGTGTTAACTTTTGAATGTCCGGTTTTATCGGATACAGTGACTTTAGATTCTGTATGGAAAGAAAATGAAGAAGCGTTTAAAAAAATGTTTACTACGAAAATAATTGAAACTTTTAAATCATAAAAAAAAAGGCCTTCATAATGAAGGCCTTTTTTTATCTAAAATCTAAATTTAAAAACTTATTATGAAGCCTTAGTGAACTTAATAACTTCAACTGGACAAGCTTCAGCTGCTTCTTGCATTCTCAATCCATCATTCAGAGGTGCCCCTGGTCTGATGATACAAGTTGAATCCGTTACTTCAAAAACCTCAGGAAAAATCGCTTCACATGCATCACATACGATACACCCTGGCTCGATCCATACTTTTGCAATATTAAAGTTCTCAACCGCAGGCCCAGCTGCAGCAGCTCCACCACCGGCACCGGCAAATTCTCCAGCGAACATTGGATTCGTCGCCATCTTTAATTGCTTAGCTGTTTTTGGAAGAGGAGGAGAAATAAATGATCTCTCAGGAATTTCAAATCTAGGTTTTACTTTTTCTACAACAAATTGATTTGCAACATCTTCAGCAGTCGCTGTTGATTCAGTAAATTTTTTAACGAACACATCACCTTTAAAAGATTGTGTGTGAGTGACAGAATCTTTTGAAGCTAACACTTCTACTTCAACAGAAGCTTTTTCAAGATTTGTTGCAGTTAAGATTTTTTTAAACTGATCACCAAGATCAATTTCGCGAACGAAATCGACATTCGATGGATCGAATTCTCTAGTGATCACCACTTCAGCAGGTACGCCGAATGGATTGAATAAATGAACGCGTAATTGATCAAAACTTACCGGCTCAGCATCCTGATCCCATTTGAAAGTAAAAGCAAATGTTGAATCATTTTTACTTTTTAGAATTTCAATTCTTGGTTTAACGAAAAGAAAATTAAGTGCACCCGAAAGCAAACTCAATGCTCCGATACCCACTAAAAGTCCAATTCCCATTAAAATCGCCACAATCATGGCAATGTATGTTGTGCTCACTAAAACTCCCGATAGAACGAGTTAAATAATCAGTTATTGATACGCTTTATTTTAACATAAGAATGCGAGATGTTTAGGAAAAAGTACGATTTTCCCCTCGTAAAGATTAAATTTACCAAAACTCAGTGCGTTGGATAAACTGACTATGCGAAGCTGATGTGATTAGAAATTATTGATATCGACCCAAAGACGCTTATCCTGAAAAGGAGTATCGAGTGGAAGCATCGGATTTGGAATTTTAAATAGCTTTCTTTTTTTGAGTTTTAGCCCGGCAATATCAGTTTTGTAGTATTTCTCGAAAAGTTTTTCCAGCGTCCCGTTGGCCACTAAAGTCTCCATACCCTCCTGAGTTCTGGCAGCAAGTTTTCTTCCGTGATCTGTTTTAGAAAACCAGAAATAGGTCGGTAGCGGATAATAAAGCATAATATTTTCTTCAATCATCAGCTCAGGCATTTTATCTTTTCTCTTTTCAAACTCATCGACAACTTCCGTCGCAGCTCTTGGAAAGGCCTGGTATTCACCCTTAGCAAGTCCTTCAAAAATTTTGTCATAATAAACTTCTGTTGAAACTTTGAAGCCCGCCTTCTGTAAAATATCAACGTCTCCCCAACCGGCACCCTGGCCTAATGAGAATTTTTTCAAATCTTCCAGAGAGTTTACGCTCTTAAAAAGGTCTTTATCTTTTTTATTAATCAAAAGAACTCTGTAACCAATAAGGTTGCGGTCAATCGGAATACGAACCGGAATAAACTTGCTTTCAAATTCATTATTCGTCTCTCTGATCATGATAGAGATTTTGCTTTCTTTTTTAGCCAGCTCGCGGACCTGCCTGTCTTCAGTCATGAAGATGCTGGGTTTCATGTGAAATTTGCCGTATTTTTTTTCTGTAACCTGAAGGGCCGCTTTTAAAACATCCCAATGATAATTGTAACGGACATCGAGCGGAGACTCTGGTGGGTGATAAATATAATTCATTTCACTGGATGCAATTGCATTCAGCTGCAAAGAAATTAAAATGAATAAACCAAAAACTATTTTCATAATTAAAAAGTAAAAAGTGCAATGCCCTGTTTTAGATTGAAAATGGAGTGAACCTCACCTTCAACCGGCCTTCCAAGGCCCAACAAATATCCATCAACATTATAAATCCATAAAAGGTTTTGTGAAGAGATATGATCCTGGTTTTCATCCATTTTCATATTGCATTCCGAAATTAAAATCCTTCCGCCTTGTAAGTAGAATGATGCTTGATTAACATCCAGTCGAACACTATTTAAACTCAAGACTTGATCAAGCGGCTTGCCCCATTTTTCCAGGTCAAAATCTCTATCTTTCTTAGGCCAGTCAGCTTCTTTAATTGCGTTATCAGAAGTGTTTTCACCTATGGCAATGCGTTCTAAAATTTTCAGTGCGCCAAACCCGTTAAACAGTTCTGCGATTTCTTCAAACAGGCTTCTTACATAAGTTCCGGAGCTCACCGTGACGACAAATTCCATTTCAGGATAATTGAAATTCAAAACCTCGAATTCAACAATTTCTCTTTTTACTTTTTCTTTTTCAACGACCCGACCTTGAAGAGCGAGTTTATACATTCTCTTCCCTTCAAACTTTGAGGCAGAAAATCTATGAGGTGCTTGCCAGTACTCTCCCAAAAAATGCTTGCGCAGTTTTTCTTCCATTTCACTCAGGCTTAATTTTTGGAACTCTTCTGCGATATGTTTTGTCTCAGTAACCTGAGTTGTGAAGTCGCCTGTATCCGTTTTTCCACCGAAAATTCCGACAGCTCGATAAGATTTGGGAAGCAGTTCATGAATGTAATTATTTAGTTTCTGCGCCCCCTGAACTCCGATGAGAAGTACTCCTTCTGCGAACGGATCGAGGGTTCCAAAATGGCCAATTTTTCCAAAATCATAATTGAGATTGCGCTTAAAGTGCGCGACCACATTAAATGATGACGGTCCTTCCGGCTTATAGACATTGAATACGAGAGGAATTTTTTTGTAATCTGTTTCCACAGGAGATTATTCTGGGTCTTGTTCTTTATTGATAAGATCCATGATCTTTTTTTCTTCTTCAAACTGATTGTCGTAAACAAAGGTTAAAGAAGGAACATGACGGACTTCGAGAACTTTTGCGAGCTCAGATCTGATACGTCCTGCACTTGCTTCGATAGCAGTTTTTGCGTCTCCGCGAGTTCCTGCATCGTAAGTGTCCCACGAAACTGTAGCGTATCCATAGTCCGGCGAAAGCTCAACCTTCGTGATTGAAACGCGCGCCAGGCGCCCGTCATTTGTAGAAGTGCGAAGGAGACTGTTAATTTCATTTAACAGTCTTTCTTCGTATTTATCTTTCTTAAAATTGTTAGCTTTTTTTACCATACTATAACACTGGTCTCGATTCTTTAGATCCAGATGAAGTCATTCCAGCTGTATCTTCTAATGTACGTTTTTTCTGAACCATTAAGTAAGCTTCAAAAATATCGGCCGCTTTAATATCAACATATCCTTCAAGTGAGATACCACATTCGTAACCATTCTTAACTTCTTTAACGTCATCTTTGAAACGTTTAAGTGAAGAAAGTTTCCCGTCGTGCATGATCTTCCCGTTACGAAGTAAACGAATCCCGCAGCCTTGTGCGATTTTTCCGTCGATAACATATGAACCGGCAATA
>JACMNL010000056.1 GCA_014378525.1 Bacteriovorax sp. | reverse complement strand
AGGGCGAGCTAGAAAGGTTCAAAAATTCCTTTCTCAACCGTTCTTCGTAGCTGAGCAGTTTACAGGTCTAAAAGGTAAATTCGTAAAGATGGAAGATACAATTAAAGCATTCAAGGCAATTCTTAACGGTGAAGTTGATGAGTTACCAGAGCAAGCCTTCTACCTTGTTGGTGGACTTGAAATGGTTTACGAAAAAGCTGCACAAATTAAGGCCGGAAAATAATTAACTAGGTTTGAAGAGAACTATTAAGATGAAATATTATACAGTTGATATATTAACGCCTTCGAAAATTATTGCTAAAGCAATTCCCGCTGAATCGTTGCTAATCCCAACGGTTCGCGGGCAGATCAACGTTCTTGAAAACCACACGCATATCGTGTCGAAACTCTCGACAGGTATTCTTACAGTTTTCGGTGGACCTGATTACGCTGATAGAAACTTCATCGTCTCTGGTGGTGTTTGTAAAATTCTAGAAGGAAAAGTCGTGGTTCTTGCAAATACTGCAGAAGAAAGCACGGACATTAATGTTGAGAGAGCTAAACTTTCTCTACAAAATGCAGAAGAAAAATTAAAAAATACTGATGGTCTGTCTATTGAAGACGTTGATCATTACGTACAGAAAGCTGAGCGTGCGAGACTTCGTATCCAGTTAGCTGAATTTGACAGAGCAAGATAATCACTTATTTGAGTACTCATTGCTATAATGGCCGTGAGTACTCAATTTCTTTCAAAAGCCCCTAGGCAAATCTCTCTCTTTCCTTGCAAGCATTCCAGGACATACTAAAATTTAACAAGAACTATGAAGAAATCATTTCTTGTAAAATCCATTACGGGCCTTTGTGCGACCACAATTATTGTGAGCGCAATTACGTATTCGATTGTGAAAAAAGATGAGCCTCAGGAACTGGATTTTTCTGCGTTTAAAAACGCTGCCGCTAACATTCAATTCATATCACAACCCCGCAAATTAGAACCTTCAGTGGCCGTAGCAGACGTGACAGGATCGATTGTAAGTACAATTGAAAAAGAAGTTAAAGGTGAAATTAGACGTTCGCGATTTGCAATAAAACCGAAAGAAGTTGTTGCCGTTGTTGCACCTGTAGAAATTTCTAAAAACTGGAATGATATTAAACCAGAATTTGCTGCCGTTGATTTAAAGCTAGATGAAGTAAAACTTTCATCAGTTGTAACAACAGAAGAGTCTTCTGGATTTGAAATTAATAATAAAGAACTTATTAAGCTTTATGGGTTTGAAGTGGATTCACTTCAGTATGAAAGTTTTGCGAATACAGAAATTGCATCTATATATGATGTAAAAGAAGATGCAGTTCAGGTTGCACAAGCTTCAACACAAACTCAGGTTGAAGATGTTATTACTCCTGCGGCTCCACCGGCCTCAACTCAGGAAGAAATCGCACAAGCAGAAGTCGCGACAAAAGCAAACCCGGTTAACGATGATCTTGTGGTGTTTGACTACTCATCAGATAAAAAGACAGAAGCTCAAACAGCTATAGTAGATACAGCGGCTCCGAAAAAAATGTTTGATGCTCCACTGTCGAATTCTGTAAAAGAAGCGATTGCAAGAGAAGTTGGTAAATCACCTTCAGTTGCAATGAATGTGACTACTCAGAAAAAGGCATTTTTTGAAACAACAAAAGAAGATTCAGATTTAGATAAAGTAATGGCAGACGAAGACAACCTGGTCTTTGACTACTCAAAACAATCAGTCGCAGCAGTCTCAAAAAAAGAAACAGCAGAGAAAGAAGTTTCTGCATTTATGGCCGGAGAGACTCCGGACACGAGTACTCAGGCAGAATTCATCATTCGTGCAAAAGAAATTAATTTGAATACTCTTAAGACTCACCAATCTTTTGGATTCGAGTTTGTTCCAGACTATGATAGGGCCGAAAGAACTGATGACCAGACAACTGGGGAAATCAAACTTGGATATGCACTTTCTGGTGACGTGAATACTCAGACGGGAGTGATTCAGGCACAGGGGTTAATCTCAACAAGAGTTGAATTAAATCTTCTTAACAAAGGAATCGAAGTTCCAATGTTTAATGAAGCTGGAATTCAGAAGTTTTTAGAAAAGAAGAAAACTGATGTGCAAGGTAACCTTCTAATGGTTGCAGTTGATCCGACAATAGTAGATGTCGAAATTGATTCTGAATATCAGTTCAAAGTATATCTATCAGAAAAATTTAAATTAATGGATTCTCAGACAAATGCCTCTTATGTTTTATTCCTTGGAGTAAAAACAGGAAACGTAGCGATCAGATACTTACTGGATAACAAAGAAAGTGCTCAGAAGATTGTTTATGTGGGTGACGGGGAAATGTACTTCGAAGACCCGGCCTTCATCAATTCTCAGAGAGAAATGTATACGTTTACGACAAGAAGTCTTCTTGGCCGCAAAGTAAAAGAATTGAATATCAATGGCACTGACATTTCTTTCTTTGGAACAAAAACATTCGCGAAGAAAAAAGCATTAAATGCTTACGAAATTAAAGTTCCAGAGCTTGTGGAAAACACGAGAAAATATTTAGAGTTTAAACATTTAGGTAACAGCCTTTTTGTGGGAACAAATAAGACATCAGAAATGGAAATTCCAGGAAAAGATTTTATCGGAAAGGTTCTTGAAGCGAATGACTTAAGTGAAATCGGTTCACGTTGTCTGGTTCAAATCAATCTTACTAAAGACCTTCGCGACATTAAGGCGAATGGAAAAAATAAAAATGGTGAAATGTTTGTGGAAACAACTTTCCTTGATAACGACGGAAATTTTTCAAAAGACAATTCTGAACTATCAGAAAAAGTATTCGTAACTGGTGATATGGAAGGACTTTTCAATGTCCGTCTGGATTACACAGACGGAACAACTGATTTTCTTAAAACTTTCTGCTCTGAGGGTTCATACCTGGTCGAGCAACTTTAATTATTCATTCAACTGCTTTCTTGCTACCAAGTGATAGCTTCCGATCATCCACACCATCATAATTAAAATCATTACAGGCTTTGTGAGCGGGAAAGATTTATAGTCGAAGGTCTCAACACCGTCGGGTTTAATTTCGTGAACCAATGCCTCTTTATCAATTGGAGTGAATCCAAAACCGATCAACGCAGTACCGTTTCTTTTTGGCTGATCATTGGGAGCTTTTTTAACCGTGAAAGTTGTGACAGAAAACACCAGCATGAAAAGAAGTAATGCAAACGTCGAGAGGAAAGCAAACTTGGCAGCATTTCCAGCAACAATAACTTCACGTTCGTCTCTTTCCTTAATCCCTGCAAGTTTCGCCATCAGGATGTCGCGGATTTTTCTACTGAATAACATTTTTGTAACGGTATAAAGTAAAATTAAAACCCAAGAAATAAACATCCATCCAAAAACGTTCCAGAACAAATTGTCTGCAGTCGGATGATTCATGAATCCAGTGAGTGTGGCCCAGATACAAAATATAATGACAATGGGACTGAAGCCGGCGAAATAATAAATTGCGTATTTATCGAAACGGTTTAATTGGTTCATGACTCTTCTCCTATTTTAAAAATATCCTGAATGTTTTTTTCGAAATACAGGCTCAAACGAAAAGCTAATTCCAGTGATGGATTGTAGTTTCCTTTTTCCAGAGCATTGACCGTCGCACGAGTCACACCTATGGCATCGGCCAGATCCTGTTGTGTGATTTTCTTTTCAGCACGAAGAACATGCAGGTCATTCGTGATGAGAATTTTTGGTTTTAAGTTACCCATGAAATTATCTCCCTATGTAAAGTAAACTATACAAAACAGTGTTTTGTGTAAAGTTTATTATACATTTAGATCAGTTTTCTTTACATGTTTCTTCTAAAATAAAGGACTTAGTTACACAGATTTAATAAAAAAATAGATCAGGGCATGATACGAAGGTAAAAAATTAACCGGAACTTTTATATGAAATTTTTCGTCTCTTGCTTCATCGTAATGAGCATAACAATTCCAGCATTCGCCCAGGATGTAGTGGTCATTCCCAATATTCTTGAAAGAGGAAAATACATGTTCCAGATGACTGGATGTATGAACTGCCATTCACCTGAAAAAAACAAACCTCTGGCCGGTGGATTTAAAATCACAACACAATTTGGAAATTTTTATTCACCAAATATTTCTTCAGATAAAAATTTTGGAATTGGAAAATGGAGTGATGAAGATTTTTTAAAAGCAGTGAAGAGAGGAATTTCTCCGGAAAAGAAATTTTATTATCCGGCATTTCCTTTTACTGCTTATAGCAAGTTAACAGATGAGGATGTACTGGCGATTAAAGCATACATTATGTCACTTCCACCACAAGCAGTCGCAAACAAACCGCATGAATTAAAAACACTTTTTAAAAATCGCCTGGTTTTATTACCATGGAGATCTATTAATTTCAGAAAACATTTTAATTCTAAAAATGCGCAATCAGTTTATAAAATTAAAGGCGATTTCAAGGCAAACCCTCTTAAGAGTGACGGTTGGAATAGAGGCGCTTATTTAACTGAAGCAGCATTCCACTGTACTGAATGTCACACACCAAGAAATGCACTGGGTGGCCTGGAGACAAAAAAATGGATGTCAGGCGCTCCATTTGATAATGGAAAAGAAATCGCAACGAACATTACTTCAGATAAAAAAACCGGAAAAGGAATGTGGACGAGAGATGACTGGAATACATTTTTGAATGAAGGTGAAACTCCAACAGGTGAAATTGTTGATGGAGACATGTGGCTGGTAGTAAAAAATGGAACTTCAAAATTAACGGATGCAGACCGTGAAGATGTCATCACATACCTTCAGGAATTAAAAGCTGTTACGAATGACATGAAATCTAATTAGGTTTTAATGGAATGAGTAGCTGTCTGGTCTTTTAAAAGTTTAAAAGATCTCCACAAAATAAAGATCAGGCCGAGGTTTTTGAAAAACAATAGAGTTTGCCAAAAATCTTTGCCAGCAATGAAGTCCCAATAATTAACAAAAATTAAACACGTACTTAAATAAATAAAACCAAGTATAGTTTTATCTAAACGATTCATTTGGGTGATTGAATGACCCAGGAAAATCAGCGCAACAGGCCAGAGAAAGTACTGATCGCTAAGTACTTTCGAAAATACCATTAGAGTCAGTAGAAGTGTTGTCATCATATCGAATAGGTTGACCCGAGATTTATTCTTATAATAAAAAACCAGAAGATATCCGAAAGAAACAAATAGAAGAATACTGAAAAGCTTTAGAAAAATTTCATTATAATTGAAGAGAATGTTTTGCGATCCGAAGCTGTTCACAATACTGAACGGGATCGAAAAAATTTTCGAAAAACCCATCACAATTGAAGACATCACTGACTCGACCTGAAATGGACGGTTTAAATGATATTTCAAAAAATCAAACATGTTTGAGTAAAATGAAATACTGCAGATGGTGAGTATAATACAATTAAGAATAAAGGCCTTAACAAGTGATCGTGAAAAATCTTTTTTATTATTCCACATGCCGATATATGTTATGAAAGGAATAAGTTTTAACCAGCCACCGATCGTAGAGTAGACAGCACCTTTAGTGAACTCCTGCTTCTGGTAAGCAATGATGGACATTACTATCGGGAGAACCATAAAAATATCAAGGCGCTCGAGTGAAAATGGCAGCAGAAGAGAGCTTAAAACAACATATAATAATAATTCATGACCTTGTTTTTTAATCTGCCAGAAAACAGCAAAGTCAAAAGTGAAGGCCAGCAACATAAACCACAATCTATAACTTTCCGTACTAATGACACCCGGTAAATAAATTGGAAATATGGCAAATGGGGGATACTCGAAAGGAAAATCAATATAAGGAACAGCACCTGTGAACATTTTTTGGGCAAGAAAAGAATAGTAAATAGTATCGCTGAGAATGGCGGCCATGAAAAAAATGGCAAAGATTCTCGTCAGAAGAAAAAGCGATAAAGGTAAATGCTTCTTCATTATTCAAGTTTCTTGAAGACTTCGAGAGTTTTTTTATAACCGGCAGTCATAATATACTTGGATTTTTGCGGATCCAGTGAAAATGAGTTCGTGAAAAACAATTTATAATGGGAATGGTCGGGATAAATATCGATGAACTTTACGTTTGGATTGTAGTTCAGTTTTCTTTCCAGGATCGAAACAATCTTATGCCTGTCTTTAACGCTGAAGTTTTGTGAAGACATGTAATCGTTAACGGTATCGATAATATCTTTAGATAGAATGTTCTGGCTTCTGGCCGCAACGATCTTCTTTTGAATCATAAGATAAATGGCCTGCATACAAATGGCCGGTAAACCAAAATTAATAAGGGATCCGATTTCATCGTGATAGTGATAAGGCGTGTGCGTCCATGAGCTTATAACGAAATCACATTTGTTATCAACAGCAACATGAGTTGAAAGGGTTTCTCTTATTTCTCCATCGATATAATAATCCACTTGTGACGTACGTGGGTTTTGAATCGGGTATGGAGCATAAAAAGGAGGAACACTCATGCTGGCAGCAACGGCCTTTGATACATCAACACCGGTATAATATTCGGCAGTCGAATCATGAATTGGACTAGGGTAATTATATTTTCCGAAAATAACTTTTCGAGAGTGATCGAGCTGAGTAGCGACAACAAACATGTCGGCCGAATATTCTTCAAAAGACTGAGAAAGGATCACATTCTTTTGCATGTATTGATTTAAACCTTCAGTTGAAAACAATCCGGAGATTGAAAGCAAAGGTTTCGACATTTGTTTTAAGAGGGACGGGAATCCTTCAAATGGATTATAAAAATCAAAGTTGAAAGGATTGCGTGAAGGCATTTTTCTCGAAAGCATGTCCGAGTAAGTAATGGCCTTCAGGGAAGTCTGAGCATTTTTTCTATTAATTGTGGCGTCGATAACATCAATCGGACGAAATCCGGAAGCAAAATATAAATTGATTAATGAGCCGGCGCTTGATCCAACATAAGTTGAAATTTCATAATCAGTATCGTTTGGAGACTTATTGTGTTTTAAAACAAAACCAAGTTCTTCCAGTGCGAGTGCAACACCAAGATGCCAGGAAGCAGCTTTAACAACTCCACCTGATAGGACCAGTGCTGTTTTTTTATTCTTGAATTGGCCTAAATCTACGTCATGATACATGTCTGATAGAATAACACTGCTTAATGAATTGAGAAAAGAGAATAAAATATCAGAGTAATCTGCACGGATTTAAAATTTTTCATCGTGGCCTAAATCTAAGATAGAATATGAGTACTCACAATGGAGAATACATGAATCAAGAAGGAATTTGGTTATCAATACTCGATTACGCCAACGTTAAGAAGACGTCGATCTCGACTATTCGTCGCGCGATTAAATCCGGTCACGTTAAGTATAAAGAAGAAAATGGAAAGTACCTGATCTGGACTAAAGAGATCACGGTTCAAAAAGAAGAGCTTTCACTTAAACTGGAAAACGAATTTCTTAAAAAGAGAAATCGTGAACTGGAAGAAGAAGTGAATGATCTAAAGATGCTTCTCCAGGTTTATGAAAACAGTAATTCTTTTGAATCCCTTCCTCCACTTCCAGAGATTGAATTATGAAAAAATTTTTAGTCCTGGTGCTCCTTTCTTTTTCAATGAATTCATTTGCATCAGAATCGATGAGAAGCTGCATGCTTCTTCCAGTAACAGACGGTGTGGATAATAAGGTTGGCTTCAAGGTCTTTGAAGACATCGAGAATTATATTAAAGACGGTTCGTGGTGTACTTACAGATCGAATTCGGAATTGATCAACATTCTCGGGCAGTATTCGAAAACACTGGAAGGGCATTTAAATAATAAAGATGTTTTGAAGGTTGTTGCAGATAAAACGAAAGCAGGAACGATGATTCGTATTGCTTTAACCCTTGCCGCGAATACAACAGATGTAAAAGTTGAAATCATCGGGGAAAACGGTGAAGACCGTTATTTTAAAGAACAAACTTTATTAAAGACTACTGATACAAGTGTTATTTCCCAGACTGTAAAAAACTGGCTGGATATTTATGAAAAGACGATTCCATACAACGGAAGAATTAAAGGTGTTCTTGGAGATCAATTTACAATTGATATCGGGAAAAAATCGCAGATCTTCAACGGAAGTGAAATTACAATTGAGAGACCTACTGTAAAAAGACAACATCCGCTTCTCAAAGAAGTTATCGACTGGCAGTCAGAGAAAATTGCAGACGCCCGCGTTTTTGATGTTGGTGAAACTCAGGCCCAGGCGAAAGTTATAAGCTATGAAGGTAATAAAAAATTAAAGATTGATGACTGGGTAAAGGTTCGTTCAACTGAAACCAGAAAAGTAGTTGAACAAGTCGCATATGGTGACAAAGAAGATAATCAATTCGGGAAACTTGGATCATTGGGAATTTTATTAAATATCGGAAATGGATCTGTTTCAAGAAGTGGTGCGACTGAAAATTCTATGACCGGAATGATGGCCGGTGGAGAAATCGCAGCAGAAATATGGGCCACAAGAAACTGGTGGGCAGGATTGGATATAGGAAAAACATTCGGAACTTATAAAAAAGATACGGGAACTTTTTCTCAGGAAAGCAACAGCACATCAAATACAGCTGCCAGAGTTAAAGTTGGATATAAATATTTACCAATGGGATTTTTCTATGGACCTCAGGTTGATGTTTACGCCGGATACGCAAGTTACACATATGGTATGAGTTCAAATACAGCAGACAAATTTACTGAATTTACTTTTAGTGGAATTTTGTTGGGAGTTAGAGGAAGTCTTCCGGTTTATGAAAAAACCCGCGCCTATTTATTGATTGATTTCCTTTTAACATCAAGCTATGCAGAAAAAACTCCTGTTTTTGGCGCAGATGATTCAAGTTCTAATTACCGAATTGAAGTCGGTGGACAATATGCTTACGAACAGAACATTACGTTAACCCTGGGATTGCAAATTTTACAAAATAAAGCGAACTTTCTGGACGCCACAAAAGAAGAGCAATTCAAAGATACTTCTGCTAAAGTAGGAGCGATATTTACTTTTTAATCCATAGGGAGAAAGTACTTGAGTCGCATCCAAAAATTAGAATCTGAAATCATTAAACATAAGGCGCTCTATTATCAGGGGCGCCCCCTTATATCCGATGCCGAATACGATAAACTCGAAGCGGATCTGAGAAAACTCGACCCAAAAAACCCGACACTTCTTATTGTGGGTTCGACAACGTCAGCTTCTGACAAAATTAAGCACGACAAAAAAATGCTCTCGCTGGAAAAGACTTATGTACTCGATGATCTTTTATCGTGGAAAGGCGAAGAAGATATTTTGAGTACGATGAAGCTCGATGGGATCAGCTGCTCGATTATTTATCAGGACGGTGAACTTTCTCTGGCGAAAACCAGAGGCGACGGGAGCTTTGGTGAGAACATTACGAAAAAAGTAATGTGGATAACTAATGCACCAAAGTTTATAACTCAAAAAAATAAAGTTGAAATTCGAGGTGAGCTTTTTTGTGATGAAAAAAGTTTTTTCGAACTTTCAAAAGAAATGACGGATATGGGGCTTGAGAAACCGACGAGTCAGCGAAATATTGTTGCTGGATTGATGGGAAGAAAAGATAACCTGGAACTATGCCGTTACATCAAGTTCATGGCCTTCGATTATTTAAGTGATGAAAGATTAAAAACTGAAAAAGAAAAATTTGATATTTTAACTCAGTTTGGTTTTTTAATTCCTGAAGTGGAAGTACACAAAGTTAAAAAAAGTATAGAAGCGACAATTGAAAAAGCACGCGACTTCATGAATGAAGGCGACTATCAAATTGATGGTGTCGTTTTTACATTTAACAAAATGGCGCTTCATGAAGAGTTGGGAGAAACATCTCACCACCCTCGTTATAAAATGGCCTTTAAGTTTGCGGGTGAATCTAAGCAGACAAAAATTAAAGAAATTATCTGGTCAGTATCGAGAAATGGAATTTTAACTCCTGTGGCCGATGTTGAACCGGTTGAACTTTCCGGCGCCATGATTTCGCGAGTGACTCTACATAACTACGGGATGGTGGCCGCGAATAATTTAAAGACTGGCGATGAGATTGAAATTATCCGTTCAGGTGAAGTTATTCCGAAGTTTTTATCTGTTGTAACTCCTTCAAAAAATAAATTCGAAGTTCCGGATCGTTGCCCGAGTTGTGATTCAAAAGTTGAGATGGTGGATATCAGATTATTCTGCAGGAATGATAATTGCCCCGGTAAAAACCTCGAGATCATTTTAAATTTCATTCAGAAGATTGGCATTGAAGACTTAAGCGGTAAAAGACTCGAAGAACTTATCAATGCAAAATTGGTTAAGACAATTCCTGATCTTTATAAGCTGGAAGTCGCCGACCTGATGAAGATTGATAAAGTTAAAGAAAAACTTAGCAATAAGCTGATTGATTCAATTCAAAAAACGAAGACGATTGATCTGATTACTTTTTTATCTGCGCTGGGACTTACCGGTGGAGCATACAGTAAATGTGAAAAAGTTGTCCGCGCAGGATTTGATAGTATTAAAAAAATTCAAAACCTGAGTATTGAACAACTCGTGGGTGTTGAGTCTTTTGCAGAAAAGTCAGCAACGGAATTCTTGAATTCTTTGAGAGAAAAGAAAGATATGATTCAGGAGCTGGTTGATCTTGGGTTTACTTTCACGGTGGAAGAAACGCGCGAAACAAAAGTCAGTGGACTTAAAATTTGTATTACTGGTGCCCTTTCAGAAAAGAGACCGGTCATTGAAGATATGATCAGAGAAGGTGGCGGAATTATTGTGTCGTCTGTTTCTAAAAATACAGACATACTTGTGACCAATGAAACTGACCCGAGTTCGAGTAAGTTTAAAAAGGCCCTTGAGTTGAAAATTAAAATCATCACCGAGCCGGAACTTTTAAAGTTACTAAAATAATTTAATACAGGGATATTCATGGCGAAAAAACATAGCGTCTTTATTTGTCAGAGCTGCTCGTACCAGACTTCTCAATGGATGGGAAAATGTCCGGAGTGTGGTTCGTGGAACTCATTTGTTGAAGAGACAACCGTTGCTGCGAAAGATTTGAACCGCGCTCACAAGAGAACAGCACAAGGTAGTGAAGTTCCAAAATTAATTAATGAAATTGTTCTTGAGAAACAATTCCGTGTTGTCACGGGAATTGGAGAATTCGACAGAGTTGTCGGAGGTGGAGTTGTTCCAGGTTCACTGATTCTCATTGGTGGAGAGCCGGGAATCGGTAAGTCGACTTTGTTAACCGCAGTAATGGGAAAATTATCAAACACTCATAAGGGACAAACGGTTCTTTATGTTTCAGGTGAAGAGTCTGTTAACCAGGTTGCAGAACGTTCAAAACGAATGGGTGTAAACGCAGACAGTTTTTATATTTATAACGAAACAAACTGGCAGAAGATTTTAGAACAGATCAACAAACTTCAACCACGTTTTCTTGTTATCGATTCAATTCAGACGACTTCAAGTTCAGAAATTGATTCGGCACCGGGAAGTGTTTCACAAATTCGTGAAGTTACTTACGAGCTAATGAATCACGTAAAAGCAAATGGGATTACATGTTTTGTAATCGGCCATATTACGAAAGAAGGCTCGATTGCAGGGCCGAAAATTCTTGAGCACATGGTTGATACGGTTATTTATTTTGAAGGTGATCAGTTTGGTCACTATAGAATACTAAGAGCGATGAAAAACCGTTTCGGTAATACGAATGAAGTTGGTATTTTTGAAATGAAAGACAGTGGTCTTGAAGAGGTGACAAATCCTTCGCAATACTTTCTGGATGACCAGCTTAAAGATTCATTCGGTAGATCTTTAACTTGTATCATTGAAGGATCAAGATCGTTATTTATCGAAGTGCAGGCACTGGTTGTAGATAATAAATTTGGTAACGGTAGAAGAACAACTCACGGAGTAGATAACAACAGACTGTCCATGATGGTTGCCGTTATTGAAAAATATTTTGGTCTTCCGATGGGCTTTAACGATATTTATCTGAACGTTGTTGGCGGGATGAAGTTATCAACAAGAGAATCAGATCTTTCGATCATTGCTTCACTTTTGAGTTCATATAGATCAAAGCCTATTGATTCAAGCACTATCTTCGTTGGAGAAGTTGGCTTAACGGGAGAAGTCCGCTCAATTCCACAAATGGAAATGAGAGTAAAAGAGATGGCCCAGCTTAATTATAAAAAAGTTGTAACCTCTCAAAAAACGGCAACAGAACTAAAAGGGAAATTTGATATCGAAATTGTAGGGTTGAGACAGGCAAGAGACCTCGATCAATTTATTGGTAACTGATGTATAGAAAATATGCCATCAGAGTTCTATTAGTTGCGATCATTTTCGTTCTCTTTAGAATGTACTTCAAAGTTAACACATGTATTAACTCCGGTGGAAACTGGAATGCGAAGAGAGATTTATGCGAGCAGAAATTACAAAAAAAGGAAGTGGTAAAGTAAAGCGCTGCTTCTGGGCGGAAGGAAAAGAAGATTATTATGTAAAATATCATGACAAGGAATGGGGAAGACCCGTTCGAAACGATAAAGTTCACTTCGAGTTTATGGTTCTTGAAGGTGCACAGGCCGGGTTAAGCTGGTCAACGATATTATCCAGACGAGAAGCCTTTCGAAAGGCTTACTCAGACTTTGATGTTAATAAAGTCGCAAAATACACTCCCAAAAAAATTGAAAGCATGATGAAGGATGAAAGTATCATTCGTAACAGGTTGAAGATTACATCAAGTGTGAGCAATGCAAAGTTGTTCATTGAGATTCAGAAAGAGTTCGGAAGTTTTAATAAGTACGTCTGGAGCTTTGTGGGTGGGAAACCGATTATCAACAAAAGACGATCTAAAAAAGATTATGTGGCCACTTCCAAAGAAAGTGATGGTTTGTCGGCCGATTTAAAGAAGCGTGGGTTTAAGTTTGTGGGGAGTACAATTATGTACTCGCACATGCAGGCATGTGGGCTTGTGAATGATCATGAAGTAGGGTGTTTTTGTTATAAGAAACTTATTTAAAAAAAGTCTGCATTGTTTTTTCCCAAAGAAATTTTTTATCCTTGATATATGGAAGGAGATTCTGTTCTATCGGAAACTCGCGGTCTTTTTTCCATGTTGTGGATAATCTTTCAAAATCTGTTAAGCCTGCGCCAATGGCTGCGGCCATCGCTGCTCCGAAAGCAGTTGTCTCGATAACTTTTGGACGAATGATTGTTGTTTCAGAAATTGTCGCCTGAAGTTCCATCAATAAACTATTTGCAGCGGCTCCACCATCTACTTTAAGAGATTTAATGGCAAGACCTGTATCTTTCTTCATCGCATTTAGTAAATCATTAATCGACATCGCTACACCTTCAAGGCAAGCGTACGCAATATGTGACTGGCTTGAGTCACGAGTGAGTCCGGTAATTGCGCCTTTTGCTTCTGCGTTCCAGTAAGGAGATCCGATTCCTGCAAAAAATGGAAAAAATTGAATATGCTTTAATTCTGCAAGGTCTTTTACTTCGCGGGCAAGAGGCTCAATGTCAGCAGATTTAGAAATAATTTTTAAGTTATCACGAAGCCATTGAATAGCAGCTCCTGCGATATAGCTTGAGCCTTCAAGAGCATAAACCGCTTTGCCTTTGTGTTTGTACTCAACTGTCGTTAGAAGCCCTGATTTTGAATAAACCAGATCCTCACCAGTATTTAGTAAAACGAATGCACCTGTACCATATGTGCATTTCATTTCACCTTTATGAAATCCGGCCTGGCCGAAAAGAGCAGACTGTTGATCACCTAAAATTCCAGTTACAGGTATTCCGTCTGGTAAAAAAGACAATGCTTTAGTCACACCGAATAATCCAAATGAATCTTCGATTGAAGGAAGTGATTCGCGTTTAACGGAAAAAATTTCAAGTAAATCTTTGTCCCACTCACAAGTTTTAAGATTCATGAGCATTGTACGTGATGCATTTGAGGCATCCGTTTTATGCGAAACATTTCCACTTAATTTATAAAGTAAAAAAGTGTCGATTGTTCCGAATAATAATTCTCCCTTTGAGTTGGCAGATGAAACGGAAGAATTATTTTTTAAAAGCCAGTTCATTTTTGTAGCAGAAAAATACGGGTCAATCGGAAGTCCTGTCTTTTCTTTTATTTTTTCCGAAAGATTTTGTGCGCGTAACTCCTGGCAAAACTCCGTCGTTCTTCGATCCTGCCAGACGATCGCGTTTGCCAGAGGAATTCCTTTTTTATCAAAAGCACATGTCGTTTCTCGTTGATTGGTAATTCCAATCGCCTTGATCATGTGGCCCTGAACATTGTGATTTTTTAAAACCTCAGTTGCCGTAGATTCTACAGTTGCCCAGATGTCGTTGAGGTTGTGTTCTACCCATGATGGCTTCGGGTATATTTGTGGATACTCTTTACTAACCTGGCCCACTAAAGCAAAAGTTTGAGCGTCTATCAAAACAGATCGCGTGCCGGTAGTTCCCTGATCTATGGATAAAATATAATTCATAATTTCCTCTTAAAAATATTATGAGATTAGTTAGATGGAAATTCAATCGTATTCGGGCGGGCGATGATCTTGAGCATAACTTCCCAGCGTGCGCCAATTAAATGGCTGAAGCCTTTCATGAAACCAAATGAGATGGTGGCCAGTATCATAAGAACTAAAATGAATTCCACAAAAGTTTGACCTTTTTGGTTTTTTAGAGCTGGTAGTTCTGGTTTTGATTCCGGTATTAACATAGTATAATTTTGAGACCGATTAGGAGTGAGAGCAATGAAGAAATTTTTACCATTTATTATATTTATTATCGTATTCGCGGCCGTTCTTGCAGGACAAGTCGGGTATAAGATGTTTTTTGTGAGTGCACCAGCAGTGAAATACAGCAGTGAGTACCAGGGGTTTGAAAATTTATTTCTTCATGCAAATTATAAAAGTGTGGATGGCAAAACAGTCGAGATGACAAAACTTAATTCGCCAGTCGTGATTTATAATTTCTGGGCATCGTGGTGTATTCCGTGTCTTTCTGAAATGCCTTCAATGATGGCCTTGAAATCAAAATTTAATTCAGATCAACTGCAGATTGTTGCGATCAACACTGATGAAGATAACCAACTTGATGCGATTAAAAAGACAATGAAAAAAATAAACATGAAAGATGAATTTATCGTTGTGCCGGATAAAGCTGCAAAAATTGTAAATGATTTTAAAATTTCAGCGATACCAGTGACAATTGTTTTTCATAGGGGAAAAGTTGTCGAATTCAGCAATGGGCCGATGGATTTTGCTTCAGAAGAATTTCTTGAAAAAATGAAAGGGTGGACGAAGAACTAGTAAGATCCGGAAGCACATGTTCCGTATTTTTTAATTGTGATGTGATAAATGCGCGCTTCGCATTCAGTGTAATCTCCACCGTCTGTTCCACAAACTCTTAAAGCTTCAGAACATTCACAATTTCCCTGAACGACGTTAGTTGCTTTATAGCAATTAGCGATACATTGATTGTCATAAGAAATATTATTTCCAGAACTATTTTTTCCGCAAACCGGGGCATAAGTAGCAGCACAGGCGCACTCGCCACCAGTAAGTGAGCTGGTGTTCGATGAAGCGGCCTTTGCACCAGTTGTATTGTCACCACCGCAGGAAGCGAGGACTAAAAAACACGCAAAAATAAATGAACGGAATAAAAACATTCTTTTCATACCAATCTTATCGGTTGATATAATTTAAAACTTAACCAACAAAATTAGTCAAGATTAAATGGCCAGATTCTTACCCCAACTATAAGTAATTCTGTCAATGGAGTCGGTGTTGAAGATACTGAAGCGAGGTTTTAAACCAGGAACAATAGCTCCCTGAGATTTAATTCCAACCGCATGGGCAGCGTTTAGTGTGATGGCACACCATAATTCGGCCATATTCATTTTATAGATAGGGGCCGCAAGAGCAGCAACCATTAAAAGATTATCGCAATGGCATGAGCCAGGATTAAAGTCGGAAGCGATCGCAACTTTTACACCGGCATCTAAAAAAGCGCGTGCATTCGCCTGAGTTTTTCCAAGAAACAATCCGGTACCAGGTAATAGAGTTGCCACAGTAGATGAATCTTTTAAAGCAGCGATTCCATCGGCTCCTGTTGATAATAAATGATCTGCAGATAGTGCGTGGTATTTAGCAGCGAGAATTGCACCTTTATTATCATTGAATTCATCAGCGTGAATTTTCACAGGAATGTTCCAGCGTTGTGCACGCTCAAAAAGAGAAGTGACATCTTCATCGCTGAAATAATTTTTTTCATGGAAAATATCAACACAATCTAAAATCTGCTCTTCTCCGAGTCTATCAAGAAGTGGAAGTACAACTTCTTTCATATAGTCATATGAACTTGCATATTCTTTGGGAACAGCGTGAGCGGCCATGAAAGTATTAATAATTTGCACATCAGGGCGTACAATGTTTTTTAAATCATGAATGATTCTGGAAATTTCATATTCTTTTTCAAAGTTCAAACCATAACCAGATTTAATTTCAATGGTACCAACACCATAAGATTTAATGGCCCTGATTCTTTGTTGTCCGAGTTTTAAAAGTTCGCTGCGAGAAAGTGCATTCGTACCTTTCATGGAATTTAAAATTCCACCACCGGCCGCTGCGATCTCTTCATAAGTTGCACCATTCAAGCGCATGCTGTATTCGTGAGCACGGTCACCACCAAAAACAATATGCGTGTGTGAGTCTACGATTTCTGGAAGACATGATTTTCCGGTAGTATCGATGGAGTCGATTCCCTTATAATCTTCAGGCAATTCTGAATCAGGTCCAACCCATAAAATTTCTTCCTGGTTGTAAACGATTGAGCCGTTTTTAATCAGGCCGATATCACTTGGAATAAGCCGGCGTCCGTCTTTTTTAAGAGCGGGAGCAAGGGTTGCGATTTCAGAAAAGTTGCGAAAAATTTTAATATTCATAGCCCGAGAGTATAGAACGGTTTCAGGTCTCTATAAAGGGTAAATGCGCAGCTAAAAACAGTGGCCGAGTACAATGATCAGGTTAACTCTTCCTCTCTCTAAAGGAAGACAAAAAGATGTTAGAATTTTTTTGAGGATTTTTATGAAATATGGCCTGTTTATTCTCGGATTACTATTTTCAATCAATAGCTTTGCGCAAAGTTGTGGATCGCTGGCCGATGGCGAAACGATTCGTATTGATGAAGATAATAAAAGTTTACAGAATTTTAAAGTGCAGGATCAGGACGGTCTTGGAAGTTGTTATGCCAATGCAGCAAGTTTACTTTTACAGGGTAATTTACAAGGTAATCCGGAAATATCATATCTACACCTGGCCACACTTTATAAAACTGAAGAGCTGGCGAGTAAAAGAAGTTCTGCAAAATCTTCGAAGGATTTTGATATTTATGCAAAAGCTGCCACCAATAATGAAAAAGCAATCAATGGTGGTGGCGATGCCATGAAGTGGGATCTTGCCATTGATGGTGGCAACACATGTTCTCTGGTTACTGCAGTAAGAGATCTGGAATTTAAAAATAAAAAACCTGTCGTCTGTTTAAAATCAGGAATGAACCTGGAAAAGATTTTAACTTCTGGAGATGCAGAACATAAGCAGTTTAAAACTTTTCTGGAAACTTCATTGTATATGAATAAATTTCAGGAAATATTTGGTGATATCGATGAAAAACCAGATCTATTTAATAAAAAACGTGTTCAGGCAGATCAGGAAAAATATAAAAATTTTAAAGATGGTTTCACTGCACTAATCACAAATAAAAAAAAGAAAATTGCAGATCATGACTGTAATAGAATTAATGCTGATTCACTGGATTCAGTCGTAGCACCGATGACTCAGATGGCATTAACATATAGCGCCTGCTTCAAGGAAGATTTCCCTTCAAAAGATGAATACTGGTGCCAGGTCGTTATAAATCTTGTTCACAATCCAAAGGTTCAGGCAGATGGTGCGGTCCTTGTTGAAGGAATGAATCCGTTGTGGATAAAAAAGCTGCAAATGAAAGTCGTTCAAAAAAAATCGCATTTCAGTTCACAAAATCTGGCAGATTCTATCACTGATACTTTTGTCGATGGCCTAAAATCCCTGGATTTCAAAGGTAAAGCGATGGCAAAACAATTCATGAAAGATAGAATTATCGGTAAAACAAGTGTCGGAAAAAATCTAGAGGCATTAAGTAATGAGTACAATGAAGTTGCTACAAAAGGATTCTCTCAGGCCTGTGTGGAAAGAAATACGTATAATTATTTTCAGAGCAAGGAGTATGAAAATGACTGGCAAGGTGAAACCAGCTTGTGTTCATATGCTGATCTGATGAAGCAGGCCACGAATGTTATTATGAAATATAAAGAATCCGGATTGAATGATATCGATACAGCGATTGGTTTTTTAACAGCAAAGGCCGGAGAAAATTATGATGAAGCGATGATGGCACTTTATGCATCTGACTGCTCCGAGAATAATAAAGTTTCAATTCCTTCTAACACTTCATGTATGACGATGGATATCTCTCGAAATGATAGGTCAAAAGTGAATGAAAAAATTATAGAAGTGATAAAAGCGAATAAGCCTCTAACTGCGAGTTTGTGTTCTGCCATTATAAAAAAACCAAAGAGTGAATTTAAAGAAGGTGAATGTGGTAATCATGCTCTTGGCATTACCGGCATTCAATGTGTGGCCGGGAAAACCCGTTACTTGATTCAAAATTCTTGGGGGGCAAATACCAGGGCCACCAATCAGGGAATTGAAACAATAGACGGAAAAGGTGCATACTGGTTTGATGAAGCAACGTTTTTCGACAGCGTTTATGGAATGGATTACATAAATTAAGAGATCATTATGAAAATAATTTTAGTCCTGTTAACAATTCATACTGCTTTCGCTGCTGATCCTGTTCAGGATAGAGATGTATGGCGGATTGGAACAAAATATTATTCGTTTCAAAAAGACAAAACAACCAATGCACTTTTAACTGCAGACTGTCTGGGCAAAAAAAAATCCTGCGAAGCCTACAAAGCTTTGCTGAATAAAAACAAAATACAGGTTTCAGAAAAAGACAGGGCCGGTGGAAAAAATCCCGGTGCCGTTGTTTGCAAAAAAAATTATGGTGGCGAAGTTTTGATTTTAAGAAACTCTGCTGACAATGAAAGTGCCTTTTGTAAATTCAAAGACAATTCCATCGCCAGCGCGAGCGATCTTTTTTAAGAATTAATTTTAAGAGACGGAAGTTTCAGCTTACTATTTTTAGCAGTCGTGCGAGCAATTTCATATCCAGCATCAGCATGACGGGCCACACCCATTCCCGGATCTGAATTTAAAACTCTTGAAAGTCTTTCATCCATATCTTTAGTTCCATCAGCACAGATAACCATACCAGAGTGCTGAGAGTATCCGATTCCAACACCACCACCGTGATGGAAAGAAGTCCACGAAGCACCGTTCATTGTATTGATCATCAGGTTTAATAATGACCAGTCAGAAACAGCGTCTGTACCGTCCATCATGCCTTCTGTTTCTCTGTTGGGAGAAGTTACCGACCCTGTATCTAAATGATCGCGACCTATAACAATTGGAGCTTTAACTTTTCCATCTCTCACAAGTTGATTAAACATCAATCCTGCTTTTTCACGCTCGCCATAATTCAACCAGCAAATACGTGCAGGAAGACCCTGGAACGCAACCATCTCACTCGCCTTGTTAAGCCAGTTGTGGAGTTTTTTATTTTCAGGAAATAATTTTTTTATTGCTTCATCTGTTACGCGGATATCATCAGGATCACCAGATAGAGCAATCCATCTGAACGGGCCGGAGCCTTTACAGAAAAGTGGTCTGATATAAGCAGGAACAAATCCCGGGAAGTCGTAAGCATTTTTTACTCCTGAAACTTTTGCACCTTCGCGCAGATTGTTTCCATAGTCAAAAACGTGCGAGCCGGCCTTTAAGAAAGCAAGCATCGATGTTACGTGATCACCCATAGTCTTCTGAGAAAGCTCTACATATTTTTTTGGATCACTGGTTCTTAGTGCGAGAGCTTCTTCAATCGTCATCTTGTTTGGAACATATCCGTTGAGCGGATCGTGGGCAGATGTCTGGTCTGTTACCAGATCTGGTACAATTCCTTTATCCAAAACATATTTAAAAAAGTCAGCAGCGTTTCCGACAACACCAATGGAAATTGCTTTTTTTTCTTTTTTTGATTTAAGTGCAAGATCGATCGCTTCATCAAATGTATCGCAAAGAACATCAAGATATTTAGTTTTTAATCTTTTTTCAATACGCCATTTAGCAGCGTCACAAGCCAGACACACTCCGTTTGCCATCTTAACAGCAAGCGGTTGAGCTCCCCCCATTCCACCGATACCGGCAGTCAAAACTAATTTACCTGAAAGATCTGACCCTTCACCGTAATGTTTTTCTGCAGCGGCCATGAATGTTTCGTATGTCCCTTGAAGAATCCCTTGGGTTCCGATGTAAATCCATGAACCGGCAGTCATCTGACCATACATCATCAGACCTTCGTCTTTTAATTTATTGAAGTGATCCCATGTCGCCCAGTGAGGAACAAGGTTTGAGTTCGCAATTAGTACGCGTGGCCCGTGTTCATGAGAAGGCATGATCGCAACCGGTTTCCCTGATTGAATCATAAGCGTTTCATTATTTTCTAAATTTTTTAATGAATGAATTATATCCTGAAGTGCCTGGTGATTTCTTGCGGCCTGGCCGTTTCCACCGTAAACAATAAGGTTATCTCTGTCTTCTGCGACATCAGGGTGAAGGTTGTTTAATAAACAACGAAGAGCTGCTTCCTGGTGCCAGCCTTTACACGTTAGAGTAGAACCCGTTGGAGGAAGGGGGATGATTGGTGTGCTCATTAGTTTAATACTCCAGTGTGAGTTTCAGCGGCCTTTATGATTTCACCACTGTTAATAACTTTCACAATATTGTTGATATCTTTATAAAATATTCTGTCTTCATCAATTGTTGCTACATGTTTTCTGATTAACGTATGAACCTCTTCAAGGGCCTTTGAAGATTTAAGCGGACGTTGCATGTCAAGTGCCTGAGTATTACAAAGAAGTTCAATCGCTAAAACATTTTTTGCATTCTCTACAACTTCGTGAAGTTTTCTTCCTGAAGTTACACCCATTGAAACGTGATCTTCTTTATCTGTAGAAGTGGGAACTGAATCCACACTTGCCGGATGACAAAGATATTTATTTTCGGAAACAAGAGCGGCAGCTGTAACGTGTGCAATCATGAGTCCTGAGTTTAATCCAGTGTTTTTTGTAAGGAAGGCCGGTAGTTCTGAAAAAACCGGGTTCATCATTTTTTCTATTCTTCTCTCTGCGATGTTGCAGATTTCAGCAACACCCATAGCAAGATAGTCCATAACTAAAGCAAGGGCTTCACCGTGAAAATTTCCGCCGGAAATAACTTCGCCAGTATCAACGAAGATAAGCGGGTTATCTGTGACAGCATTTAATTCAGTATTGATCACTTCTTCTGCATGAATCAAAGTTTGTCTGCAGGCCCCGTGTACTTGGGGTACACAGCGAAGTGAATAGGGGTCCTGAACTTTATGACAGTCAGGGTGAGAGTCTTTTAGAGAAGAGCCGATAAGAATCTTGTTCAGATTTTCCATGCTCGCAATCTGACCTTTATGTGGTTTTAATGCAGTAATTTTTGGATTGTATGCTTTATCAGTTCCTTTAACAGAGTCCATTGTGAGTGTTGCACAGATGTCTGCAAGTTTCATAATCTGTCTAGATTCGAAAACAGCAAGCGCACCCAGAGCGGCCATAACTGCAGTTCCGTTAATTAATGCAAGACCATCTTTTGGTCCAAGTACGGCACATTTTTTTCCAATCTGATCAATGGCAAAATTTGAATTGATAATTTTTCCATCGTATTCAACTTCGCCTTCACCGATTAAAGCAAGTGCGATGTGAGAAAGGGGAGCAAGGTCACCACTGGCACCAACAGAACCTTTTTCCGGAACTACTGGCGTAATATCTTTATTTAAAAACTCTAAAAGTAATTCAACAGTATAAGGTTCTACTCCTGAAAATCCGGAAATCAGGCAATTTGCACGAAGGAGCATAATCGCACGTGTAATTTCTCTGCTGAAAGAATTGCCAACACCTGTGCAGTGAGAGCGGATTAAATTTAATTGAAGTTGAGCAAGGTCACTTTCAGCAATGTGTTTGCTTGAAAGAGCACCGAAGCCTGTATTGATTCCGTAAACCGGCGCACCTTTTTTTACAATATCAAATACGAAAGCACGCGAAGCTTTCATTTTTGTCATCGCTGACGGATCAATTGAAAGCGTAATGTTTCCTTTTTTAGAATGTGCGACCTGATGGACTTGATCAATAGTTAAAGACTGGCCGTTAAGACTGATATTCATATGTACTCACAAGGGTTAAAAATCCCTTAATCCTACAATGAAAAGTTGTGATTTGTAATGATGTTTTGCTTCACGTTTTTAAGCCGCTTGAAGCGCTTCTTTCGGGTATTTCTGTGTCATCTGGTTGATCACCAGAATGGCCTTGGTGTTGTTGTAGTGCTTACACCAGTGCATAAGAGACTTTTTCTTGTAGTCGCAATACAGAAGTTGAGGGTTGGATTCTATGGCCTCTGTGAGTGACTGGAGATGATTCATATGAATAAATAATATCAGCTGGTCAATTTCTTTGGGTTGCTCGTGAATCTCTCTAAGGTCAGCGCGTTTATCAATCTTTTTAATCTTAAAGGCCATATAGATAAAGACGCAGAAAAAAAGTTTGTGAACAAAAAGAGATATGCAGCAAATGAATAAAAGTGCCCAGTAGTCATTGGCGATCAGGCGCATTTCTATTGGGGAAACCATTTTCAATAGACGTTTATTCCACTTATTTTGCTGGATTGAGTTTTTAGAGAAGTTGAATAGTTTCTTGAAATCTTTAAATCGCATTACATGCAGTCTAAAGCTTAAGACTGTCCATTCCAAGCACACATCTAAGTGGTTAAAATTGGCAGTATACTGCTAAAAGTTTGGGCAAAAAAATGCCTTTAATTTGTGGCAAACTATCGAAGCGATTCAACTTTATTTTTATAATTAACTTTAGTTGTCTTAAATATGTATGAGCCCGCGACAAGGTTGTCAGCACCGGCCGCCACCAGTTCTTTTGCATTTTTATCTGTCACGCCTCCATCAACCTGAATTTGAAAGTGGGCACCAAGAGATTTACGTCTTGAAACGAGTTCTTTAATTTTATCATAAGCTGCCGGCATGAAAGACTGTCCTCCGAAACCAGGCTCTACTGACATAACTAAAACGAGATCAACCGCTTTTAAAACTTCATCAGATAATTTACCGACAGGAGTATTTGGCTTGATTGAAATACCCACGCTCGGATAATTTTTTTTCAACTCTTTTATTAATGACAATGAGTCTGCGACAGCTTCAACGTGAAAAGTGAAATTGTGAATACCCATGTTCTTCAAGGTCTCACCGTGAAATTCAGGATTCGTTACCATGAAGTGAGCATCACATTTATGCGGCGATTTTTTTGTAATGAGTTCAATAATTGGGTGACCAAAAGTCAGGTTCGGAACAAAATGTCCGTCCATGATATCGAGGTGAAACCATAAATCTTTTACGCCATCAAATGACAAAAGTTCGGGTTCAATATTTAAAAAGTCACAAGCGAGAAGACTTGGAGCAATAATCGTCATAAAAATTTACGGATTGAGGATAACCTCACCGCCCTTATTTTTTAGTCCATTAAGTAATTCAGTATCAGTGCACATTTTTTTTCCTTCCAGCTGCACCTTCGTTAAACGAATAGAGCAATCAGTAAGGCCCACAGATAAAAAGCCATGTTCAATGGAGGTTTCACCTGGTTTAAGAGTTCGTTGTAATTTTTCGATAGCGTATACTTTAAGGCGCTGGGAATTTAAATGGCAGTAAGTTCCCGGCCACGGATCAAGTGCGCGCACCTGATTATGAAGTTTTTTATAATCAGACTCTTTAAAGTTTAAAAATCCATCTTCCTTTTTTAGTGTAGGAGCAAAACTCACACCATCCGGATTTTGAGGAGTGTAAACGATTTTATCATTTAGAATTTTTTCAATCAGCGCTTTAGTGCTCACTGCGGCCTGAAGTTTAAGTCTGTTGTATAAACTCTCACCGTTTTCGTCCGGAGCAATATTGATTTCATCAAAATGAACCAGATCGCCGGCATCCATTGCTTTAACCATTTTTTGAATTGAAACACCTGTTGAAGTGTCTCCGTTCAAAAGAGCGTATTGAATGGGAGCGGCCCCTCTATATTTTGGAAGTATAGAAGTGTGAATATTAAAACATCCGAGTTTCGGCATTGTTAAAACACGTGAACCTAAAAATTGCGCGAAAGCGAGGACCAGATAAAAATCTATTTCTAAAGTCTCAAGTGTTTTTAAAACTTCTTCTTCGCGGTTGATGTTTTCAACCTGGAACAATCGAATGTTGTGGGCCTTGGCAAACTCAGCAACGGGAGGAGATTTTAATTCCTGTCCACGTCCGGCAGGTCTGTCAGGCATAGTGATTACACCAACGAGATTGATTGCTGGGTTTTGGAACAGTTCTTCGAGTGTAGGAACAGAAAAATCAGGGGTCCCACAAAAAACAACGTTAAGTTTTTTAGTCATTATTTCTTCTTATGTTTTTTAAGGAATTTTTTCTCGATCAATTGTTTTTTTAAAAAACTAAGGCGTTCAATAAAAACAATTCCATCAAGATGATCATTTTCGTGTTGAAGACAGACAGATAAAAGTTCATCAGCTTCCAGAGTGTGATGATTTCCGTGCATATCCTGATATTCTAAAGTCACAAATTCAGCGCGCTTCACATCTTCGTAAACGCCCGGGACACTTAAACATCCTTCTTCGTGAACAATTTCTCCCGACTTTTCTTTGAAGACCGGATTGATAACAACCATCGGTTTGAAATCAAAATATCTATATTCGGTAGAGCCGTCTGGTAACGTAACTTTTTCTCTTTCAAACCAGATGTCCATTACGAATAACCTTAAGCTCACTCCAACTTGTGGAGCTGCTAAACCAATGCCCGGAGCGTGGTACATCGTATAAAACATATCTTTGATTAAGCTGCGAAGTTCATCATTGAATTCAGTAACAGGTGCGGCCACCTTTTTAAGGATTGGTGCCGGGAAGACAGAGATTGGAAGCTTTGTGCCAACCAGTTCGTAATTTTCTAAGAAGTTATCTTTCATCTCTATTAAATATCACAAATTAACGTAATTTGCGATGGTAAATAAAGTAGAAAGTAAGGTAGATAACAAACAAAGACGGTACACCAAATGTGGCCAGGGCCGCTGGAATTTTACTAGTTTGTCCCAATGTCATGAAATAAGAATAAACAAACCAATAGATAAACGTAAAACTAAGGACGAATGCAATGTTGGTTCCGAACGAGCTGTTTCTTCTGTTGGGATTGAAGAGAGCTACAGAGGCAAGAATTGAGAGGACCAGACAGGTAAATCCTGATGAAAATTTATCGAGAAAGGTAACAAAATACTCACTATCATTAATTCCGTTCAAACGTAGAACAGCGATATAATCATAGAGACGCCAGAGGTCCAGGGTTGAAATGTCGGCGTTGATTTTTTTAAAATCGTTGATTGTTTCATTAAGTTGAAAAGTTTTTTCATGAAAAATATTCGGTTCAGGAAATGTTTTATTTTCCAGATTCGTTACATGAGTTCCTTTATTTAATAACCACGAAGTACCACCCGTAAATTTAGCAGAGTCAGCAGTTACTTCTTCTGAAAATTTAAAATTGCTGTTGTAATAATAAAGTGAAAGGTCATAGATAATATTTTTTTTATCATCGAAAGAACTGTAAGAGAAAAAATAATCCTGTCCTTTGAACCAGATTTTTCCCGACTTCATAGCATTGATTGAAACAGTGCTGTTTTTTGCCTTGTTGGCAATCGAAGGAACGTTTATCTGAAGTGATTGCCTGTGTTTTGTATAGGGAACCAGATATCCATTTATAAAAAATAAAATAAGTCCCACAAGCGCACCGATCATTCCTATACAAAGAACAAACTGGCGTCTTGAAAACCCGCTGGCAAAAATTGCAGTTAATTCGTTTCTGCTTTTTAATTTATTAATTGAAAACAATGAGGCAATCAGACAAGATACCGGAAAGATTCTGATCAGGAAGCTGGGAATTTCAAGAATGAGATCAAGGAGAATATTTCTCATCTCATTTGTTGCTTTAAGTAATCCCGTCAGGATTTGTCCCAATGATAAAACCATCAACAAAATGAAGACTGCACCTAAAAAAAATGTAAGCCATTCTTTAAGAATGAGTTTTCGTATCGTGAACATGAGACCTTATGAAAAAAACAAATGTTGATAAGATAGGACGAGCTATAAGCTTATTAAAAATAAATTTTAATTTCGGTCTTTTTTCCAGTGATTCAACCAGAAATGGAGAAAACGAATAATAAAAATCAATGAAGTCGAGACCCAGTTTATATTTTGCAATCGCCAGCTTGAAGTGGCGTAACGTTTCAGTTTTTTCATCCTCAAAACCAAAACACATCGTTGCAACATAACAGCGTTTAGAACTGATCTGGATTTTGTGATAAGCAGCTTCGAAGGCCTTCATGTTGTGGGCCTGTTTTTTATTGATGAATTTACGGATAATCTGGGCGTTGACATGCTGATACTTAAAGCCAATGGAAAATTTCATGAATTGCTCTAAACATCTGAAGCAATCGCGCTGAAGATTCGGACTTCTGTCGTACGCTTTTGCAAGGTCCCAGTAAGCGTGACTGATCAATAATTGTTCAGTCATATCTTTTTCTGCATCAAACAAAGTGGGAGTCAGGCGGTCTTCTGTTGTGTCAAAATAAAGTGCAAGAATGCCAAGATACTTATTATAAGAGTCAACGGCCTGGGCCATGCGGTCTTCTTTTACGAATGCCTGTGCACGTTTCAAATGAGTCAGGCGAGTACGATAGAGCTCAACAACTTGTTCTCTTTTCTTTTCGTCTTTAAGATCTTTTGCATCCGCTTTTTTCTTAATGGCCACTGATGATCCTTAGAATCTAAGTGAAAGTCCGAAAGAGGCTTCTCTCATTTTTGTTTCGTTTCTAACTAGAGCGATACTCGCTTTTTGTTTTGTTTGTTTTAGTGCAAATTCGAAAGCAAGTTTTGGAGAAATCCATCCGAGACCGAATGCATTTCCTTTTTCTTCAAGTTCTTTGTCATTGAAAGCACCGAAACGAAGATAAAAATCATCCAGAACTTTTACCTGAACACTTCCGCGGTATAAAAGTGTATTTGAAATTTCATCGGCCTTATAGTTTCCACCGAAATCAAATGCAATTGTAAGAGCATCAGCAAAAGAATGCTGAACACCAAGGATTGCTTTGGTGGCTTCTCCTTTTGAGTTAAAAGCATCGTAAGCAACAAGGCCTAATGACGTTTGTTGATCGAGAGCATGTGTAAGACCGAAAACAGTTTGATAATAATCAACACTTGTTCCTGTTAAAGTATTTTCATCTTTGGTTTTACGAACACTCACACCAAGTGCATTTTTTGGATTGAGCAAAGTTGAAGTAGAAAGTCCCCAACGTTTTCTGGTTAAGACACCTTCTTCCTGATGAATATAACTCAAAGAACCACTTACGCTTTGGTTGCCATCAGCAAGAACAACACCGGTATTTTTAGGTTTTTGTATGACGTTGCCGGCAGCATCCTTAATCTGAATCATGTCTCTTTGCACATAAACATCGCCGACATTGAAGAAGGACAAGCTGGCAGGGTTCAGGAATGCGGATTCTTCCATAAACAACCCGGAAACCCCTGTACCGGCCTGAGATTTAATATGTGTAGTTTCAAACTCATGAATTTTTGCGAAAGCAAAGTTTGACGTTAGAGCTACTGCCAAAAAAATAGTTGTTTTGATTTGATTGCGAATGTTACTAATTCCTTTTAAAATTAATCTCAGCTTAAGAGGAAATTATAATGAAGATAAGACGCGCCGTCATCCCTGTTGCAGGAAAAGGAACAAGATTTTTACCTGCAACCAAACAAACACCTAAAGAAATGATTCCGATCATTAACTTGCCTATGATTCACTACGTGGTTGAGGAAGCAATTTTGTCGGGTATTGAGCAGGTTATTTTTATAACTTCCTCAGGTAAACACGCCATCGAAGATTACTTTGACCGCAATTTTGAGCTTGAAGATTTCCTGATTAAAAATGGAAAAATTAAAGAGCTTGAACTGATTCAAAAAATCGGAAAAATGGTTGAAGTCACTTCTATCCGTCAGAAGGAGCAACTAGGTTTAGGCCACGCTGTTTTAATGGCCAAAGATTTAGTTGGTAACGAGCCATTTGCGGTTATCCTTGGTGATGAAATTGTAAGAGGGCCACATCCGGTTACAAAACAATTGATCGAAGTCGCGAAAAAAAATAACGGAGCTAACGTCATCGGTGTTATGGAAATTGATCCGATGGAAACTTATAAGTACGGTGTTGTTAAGGGTGAATTCAATCCTGGTTCGAAAAAAACCATGAGAATGAGTACGATGGTTGAAAAACCAAAACCTGCAGACGCTCCATCAAATCTTGCTACGCCGGGCAGATATGTTTTTCGTCCTGAAATTTTTGATGCACTAAAAGTAATCCCCAAAGGTGTTGGCGGTGAATACCAGCTGACTGATGCCATTAATCTTCTGGCGAGAGAAAGTGAAGTATATGCACATATTTTCGATGGCGAGAGATTTGATACCGGAAACATTGAAGGATATTTAAATGCAACAATCGAGTTTGCATTAATGGATAAAGACTCAGAAGCAATGATGAGACGTCTGATAAAAGAAAAAGTTGAGAAATATAAAATTAAATAGGTAATAGATATGAAAATGCTGTTTTCAAAAATCGTTCTGGCCCTTGTGATTTCAGGAAGTGTCTTTGCTTCTGTTCCGACAGAAGAAGGTCTTTTAAAAAACCTGAGTAATGCCGATCTTCCGGGATCATTCATAACTGTAAAAATGATGTTGCAGTCACTAAGCGAGCAGGAAAAAAGCGACTACGTAAAATTACAGCTTGCGCTTGAAGGAAGTAACATCGCTGTTCTTCAGACTGTATATTCAAACGGGCAGATGCTTACTTCGCAGGTGAAAAGTACAAAATATTTTCCGGATCTTCTGACTCAGATTAAAAGAGAAAAGACTCCTGAAAAAAGTTTATTCTACAGCGTGATGATGATGTTAACGACTAACCGTTCTCAGGGGCTGGAAGCGTTCCTGGAAAAAAATGGTGTCAGTGTCGTAAGAAATAAAACCATCCTTAACGAAGATAAAATGAAACTTCTTCGCGCCTACAGATCCCACCTTGTTAACAGTAAAGGAAAAGGGGATGCTGGTTCACCGCTTAATCCGGATGATCCAAAGGCAAAAGAAAGAATCCTGGATCTTTTCAGATCAAATACATTTAAGCGCGCCAGAAACATCGAGCTTGTTAAAAAAGATAATGAGTTCATGTGGAAAGTAGACTGGAAATCAGCACAGGGGTTTTTCTCGAATGAAGAAAGACAATTCCGCGCCATCGATTACAGCTCTGGTGATGCCCAGATTAAAATTGAAGCAAGCAACTATTTATTGTTCAACGGAACAAATGAACTGCCAAAATTTATGAACATGAAAGATACAAAAGGTTCTTTGTATAAGATTCAGGTTCTGGGACTTGACGTAAGAAAAGCTGAAAAACGACTGGTGGATTCTTACGAAGAACTTAAAAAAACTCCAGGTCAGGAAGACACAACGAATTCGTTTCTATTTTAAAGAATGGATAAAACTCTTTTTCTTGTAGCTGTTAACACGCCTTTTAATGGCTCTATGCTGACGTATAGTGCAGGGCCGGATATTGCCCAAAAGATTCAGAAGGGTTCACTTGTTAAAGTTCCATTGGGGAAAAGATCAGTTGATGGCTGCGTCTGGCAGGTTGCTTCGACGGACAAAATCGACATCAGTAAAATTAAAGATATTCAGGTCGCAACAGATGAACTCTTTTTATCAAAGGAAGAGTGTGAACTTTACCAATGGATGGCCAACTATTATCACTATCCGCTAGGCCAGTTGATCTTTGATATTCTTCCACCATTTTTAAAACGTCCCAGAAAATTAAATTTTGACCAGGGGAAAGGCGAAGAAAGCCATTTCGTTTTAAATCCGGAACAAAGTGAAGTTGTAGAAAAAATTTCTGCAGCAGGATTTGATAAATTTTCAAAGTCGCTTGTTCATGGTGTAACAGGTGCCGGAAAAACATTAATCTATCTTGAGCTGATAAAAAAAATTATCGCAGAAAAAAAATCAGTGCTATTTCTATTGCCCGAAATAAATTTAACACCACAGTTTTTAAAAACCTTTGAAACCTATTTAGATGTTCCAATTTATTCTTATAACAGCTCTATCAGCAACTCGGATAAATTTGGCCTGTGGAAACTTCTTCAGGAAGATTCTTCTCCTAAGTTAATTCTGGGAGTAAGAAGCAGTGTTTTTCTACCCATAAAAAACCTGGGACTCATTGTGGTCGATGAAGAGCATGACCAGTCTTTCAAGCAGGACGACCGCTGCACATACAATGCACGTGACATTGCAATCAAGAGAGCTTCACTTAAGAAAATTCCGGTAATCCTCGGCTCAGCAACACCGATGGTGGAAACCTACAAGGCCTTCGTCGATACTGCTCATTATTTCCCGCTGAGAAACCGGGCCCAGTCCGCAAAACTTCCGGACATTGAACTGGTGGACATGCGTGGAAGAGCGAGAGTGGAAGCTGAAAAACTTTTGTGGCCTTACAGTAGTGAAAGCATTTTTAAAATCAGAAAGGCGATGGAGAAGGGCGAGCAGGTTCTCGTTTTCATCAACAGGCTTGGGTACGCTAGTTACCTTCAATGCAATTCATGCGGACATCAGTTTTCTTGCCCCAACTGCAGCACTAACTTAAAATATTTTAAAAAACGCAGTGAGATGGTTTGCCAGACCTGTGAGTATAAATCACCGGCACCAGAAATGTGTCCGGAATGCATGAACATTCAGTTGTCCCCAAAAGGTTTCGGGACAGAAAAAGCGCACGATGTTTTAATGCAGCTGTTTCCAGATAAAGTCATCGGCCGGTTCGACCGCGATGAAATAAAAACTTTTACGAAACTAGAGGAAACCCTCGATCAGTTTCATAATAAAAAAATTGATATGCTGGTCGGGACACAAATGCTTTCAAAAGGTCATAACTTTGAAAACGTAAACCTCGTCATTATTTTGGGAATTGATTCACAGTTAAACTTCCCTGACTTTCGTTCAAACGAAAGAGTTTATCAGACACTCACACAGGTGAGCGGGCGTGCCGGGCGTTTCGGAAAAAGTGCAGAGGTTTTAGTTCATACACTGGCCCCTGAAAATAAAATTTTTACTTACCTTAAAAACCATTCTTTTGATGACTTTTATAAAGATGAAATACCGATGCGTGAAATGTGTTCAGCTCCGCCGTTAAAAAAACTCATCCTTCTATACTTCAACGGAAAACATCAGGCAGAAGTTATAAAGGAGAGCTCGGAGCAGTCACAGCGCCTGAGAGAAATGGCCGATACTCATTTTAACCAGGTTGAAATTCTGGGGCCACGTCCTTCCATGATTGAGAAAAAGGTTAACAAATTTACCTGGTCTTTAATGATCAGAAGTAGTGATATCAATCAACTCCATAACCTGATGAATACCTTTGAAAAGAATTACCGCCCCCCTCACACTATCTCTTTGAAAATTGATGTAGATCCTTATTATTTTGATTAAGTATTAAAGTAAATTCAGAAAAATTCCGTTAAGACCGAGGAGAGCAGTATAAAGCTTTGGGCCTCAAAGGAATATTTTTATGAAATTGAATAAAAAAATGATGGCAGTTCACTTGTTAGCAAGCTTTCTGATTACAGAATCAGCTATGGCAAGAATTATTGCAGGTGATAGAAAACCAGCGAATGGAGATTCATCTTCAAGCAGTGGTAATTCTAAAACCAAACCTTCAGATTATAAAGTGTCGCAAGCGACGAAGGATAATTACCAGGTTGTTCAGGGTAATACCGCGACCTGTGATAGTGACACATCAAAAGAAAAATATTTTCCGCAAAGTTTGTTTCCACTAATCTCAAGAGATGAAGGAGCAAAAATAGATATTTCGGTAAGGCCGAATAATAAAATCGTTGTAAAAGTTCCACCAACGATCAATGTATGTGGGCAATGGATTCCAGAAATCAGACAAGATAAGGTTTCTAGAAACGTGACTATTCTAATGAAGTTAAATGGAACAAAATTTACGCCAGCGGTTGATGCAGATAAAAAGCCTGTTCTAGATGATAAAGGAAATCCAACTTATACTGAAACGAAAGATGTATTGCTTTCAAATGCAGACTTTGAAACATGTTTAGCAATTAAGCACATTACAGATAAAGATGGTAAAATTGACTATTCAAAAGTTCCATCGAATGGTTATTCTGAAAGTGTGACCACTTTTGATTATGACTTTGATAAAAAGGTCGACATTAAAAAGACAGCGACAATCTCGTATGGTTATCCAAAATCTTATAACTCACCAGACGGATATGCACCACTGATTGGTATCGAAGATAATGCATCAGTGCCAGGTGAATCATGTATGGTTGCAGAGAAAGTTGCGGCCGACCCAATTTATATTAATAAAGGCAAAGATATTCTAATTGATGAACTAAATGCTACTTGTAAAGGTGGTGATGCTCAAAAGATCGCAGAAGCAAGAGCTAACATCGGTAACATGGATGCATTAAAAGATATCGCAGATAAAATCAGACAAGAGCTTGATGCCGGTTATCTGATTGCAGTTAAAAAAGATGTTGCTAGAATCGATGAAGACATGAAAAAAATCGAAGATCAGCTTAACAAAGAAAAAGATACACTCGATGAGTCTTCTTCTAAAAAACTAATTGAAAAATACGCAGCGCTGGCAAAGGAACTTAACACAAAATTCTTAGACCCGGCGATTATGCGACTTGATTCTCTAATGCAAAAAAGAGCGAAACTTGATGACGATGATTCTCAGGTTAAGGGAATCGATGAAGAAATTAAAAAGTTGAATGAAGATATTTCTCAGTTCGCAAAAAGAAATCCAACTTCGTTTGCTAGTGTATATTCTGTAATGGAAAAATACGCTTTAAATGATTCTGCAAAAGTTATTGAAGATATTCGTTTGAAATCTTACCTGTACTCAAAAGTATACGCAGGAAAACCAGACGAGAGACGTGGTAAACCGATGACCTTCGAAGCGGCAAACCAAAAACAATATCAACAATTGCAAAAATTCGATAAGACGTTAACAGACTGGTCAGATGTCTATCTGGTTGGACAAGGTAACACTTACCCAATCAAAAAAGTTGAAAGAGAACGTCAGGCAACTATCGACCGCATGAATACACGCTGGGCAGCTTACGAGAAAAAAGAATCAACTGACTACGCTAACTCTTGTGGGATTGGAATGCTTGGATCTGTAAAAAATCCAGTGAAGTGTAAAGAGTGGAGCGACGGCCTTAACAAACGCAGAACTGCTGAATTAAAAAAACGTGAAACTGACCTTAACTATGTTAGAGGCAGAAACGAAAAATTAGAAAAAATGGGAACAAACTATAACGAACACCAGAGAAAACTTGCTTCGAGAGAAGAAGCTGATCAGGACAACATGGACCCATATGGTTCATCGTACACTAGCTATGAAGATAACTTCTCTGACAGATTTCCTGGATACTATGGACCAACGACGACGACAGCTTACAATGCTTCTAACTACAATATGGGTGGAGTAAGTAATTCAATGCAAATGGGTCAACAGCAATTCATGCCTCAACAGCAGATGCAGCAAGGTCAATTCAGTGGCCAGTTACAAATGGGACAAGGGCGAGTTCAGTCTGGATGGCCGAGTCTTTAAGCAGAAAAATTTAAAAAGTAGAAATAAAAAGGCCCTCTAAATGAGGGCATTTTTTATTTTGAATGAGATCTAAGAATTAAAATGTAACTGAAGTATTAACCTGGATTAACATCGAACTTTTCTTTTCGTTCACATTGGCAGCGTCGTTAGTATAACTGAAATAGTCACCAGT
>JACMNL010000006.1 GCA_014378525.1 Bacteriovorax sp. | reverse complement strand
CAGCAGATGCAGCAAGGTCAATTCAGTGGCCAGTTACAAATGGGACAAGGGCGAGTTCAGTCTGGATGGCCGAGTCTTTAAGCAGAAAAATTTAAAAAGTAGAAATAAAAAGGCCCTCTTAATGAGGGCATTTTTTATTTTGAATGAGATCTAAGAATTAAAATGTAACTGAAGTATTAACCTGGATTAACATCGAACTTTTCTTTTCGTTCACATTGGCAGCGTCGTTAGTATAACTGAAATAGTCACCAGTGATCAGGTAACCGAAGCCACCACCAACTCTGATTTCGTTATTCCACTTGTATGTAGCATTGAAATCGATTTCTGTTCCAAGATCTTTAGACTGGTTTGTTACGGCCGTGAAGATTGTATTTTTAGTATGGTTGTACGCTTGTTTACCAGCTGAAGCGGCTTCCTCTGCTTTAGCATAAATAAGACCAGTATCGAACGTCCACTTCTCAGTGCTGTAGCTTGATTTAAGTTTTAAATAAAGTGCATTCGTAATGTATGAATCGTAAATACTTTGAGCATGGTTTCCAATTGCATTCAAGTTGTAACGGAAAAGAATATTTGCAACCTGATAGTTCGGGTTTAAATACATTGCTCCGAATTTTGATGGAGATCCATCATCACCGGCAACTTTCCCGCCGTTGAATCCGAATGTCCAGAAGTCACTTGCTTTGTAATTTGCTTCAACTACAACTGCCTTTGCTGAATAACTTCTTACTTGCCCAATTGTATTTCTTCCTAGGTCTCCAGAAACAAGAGGTACTTCAACAGCGATATCAAATTTCCCTAGTTCCTTTTTTAAATAAATATCTGTGATCTTTACGCTTGATTCTCCAAGAGTCACTGAAGTGTATGGAGCGTCTACGGCAGATTTAAGTGTGCTGTTTTGATTGTTGCTTCTAACTGTGTAAAGAAGTCCGAAAGCAATATCTCTTTCCGGATTGTCATATAATAAACCTGCTCCGAATTCTTTTGCAGCAGTTCCCATTGTGATTCCTCCGCCGTTTGAAACTTTTGACCAGAATGGACTTACGTAGAAGTTTCCAATTTTTAATTTCATCGTCGCACCATCGCGAACTGAAGAGTGGCGATCCCAGGTATCGTTACCGTCGTTGTAAACAGCACCAAGTCCCCAGTTAATTGTGTGGCGACCAATCTGGTAAGTAGCAGTGTCAGAATATAATTCAAGGTAAGCTTTTCTAACGTTGATGTTTGCGCCATTAGAAGATTGTGTATGGTAATAAACCGGAACATTGTTTGAGTTAACAGCATCAGTAGCGAAAGAATCGCCAAGGTATCCGCCGTTAGCATATCCAGTTGTCAGCTCACCTTTAAAAGTAGCTGCGTCATTAATGATCATAGTTGGAGCTAATTTAAAAACATAACTTTGCCATTCAGCAGTTTGTTTATCGCCAGCATCAAGGGCCACTTCTTGTGAACCTGGGTTTGCAGCAGTTAAAGCAGCTTTAGATTTTACACGACGAGCTCCACTTAGAAGAGTTGTGTCAACACCGAAGGCACCATGCCAGTCTATTGGAAGGGCGAAAGATGTAGCAGGAACAACTGCCAAAAGTGCGAGGACGTACAATCTGTTCAGAGACATAGTCATGAAATACTCCAAAAAAAGAAGTCAATTAACATTGGAAAGTTTTATCAAAATACTATATGAAATGGTAGTAGTTAAGTCAAAACGTGAAACCATAAAAATAACCACAGAAACTTGTAGTTAATACAGAAGTTTATTGAGAAGATTTTGAAGATGAAGCAATGGGCAATTCGTATATTTATCGCACTACTCGGACTAGTGATTCTAGTCTCAATTGGAGTTTTCATTTTTGTCAAAACGACATTAAATGAAACATCGGTTGCTCTTCTCGAAGAAAAAATTTCTAAAAATTACGATCCCTATACAACACCATCAGCACCCATCGTTCTCGATGAGGGTTCGCTTGTAAAACGTGAAGAACTGCAAAAGTTTTTCCTGTTTACCGCAGAGAAAAACACCTTTGAGGATTTCATGGCCCGCACACGCGAAAGTGGCGAGCTAACAGAGTTAAAAGAAGTTTCCGGTGTTTTACAAGTTAACAAAAATGTCGAATTTAAAAATTTAATGGCAAATGATTGTACTGAACTTTATTGTTACCAGCACTATCTTCCGTTTGAATACATTCCATCAATTTTCTGGAAAGGTTTAATCGGTGTTGAAGACCAGCGCTATCTTGATCACTTCGGTATCGATTTAAAATCTTTATTCAGGGCCTTCGTTACAAATTTAAAAACGATGAAGTACACGCAGGGTGGATCTACGATTTCACAGCAGCTCGTGAAAAACTTGTTTTTTACCAATGAAAAAACTTTTTCCAGAAAACTGAAAGAAATGATTGTTTCAATCTATATCGAAACAAAATTTCCAAAAGAAAAAATCCTTGAAGCTTACTTAAATGAAGTTCACTGGGGCGCACTTCAAGGTATAAAAATGAAAGGGGTCATGGCCGCTTCACTTTTTTACTTTGGAAAAAAACCGGCAGACATTACTTCCTTTGAAGGTGCAATCCTTATCGGACTTTTAAAGGGCCCGGGATATTTTCATCCATTGAAAAAAATCGAACGCCTTCAGGAGAGAGCTGAAGTAGTTTATAAAAAACTAATTCAAGAAAACTCAGTTCCGAATGACCTGACTTTAATCTGGAAGAAAAAAGACTGGGACACTTTC
This sequence comes from Bacteriovorax sp., assembly GCA_014378525.1. Taxonomy (GTDB): domain Bacteria; phylum Bdellovibrionota; class Bacteriovoracia; order Bacteriovoracales; family Bacteriovoracaceae; genus Bacteriovorax. The sequence continues at coordinate 40,807 of JACMNL010000006.1, read as the reverse complement.
GTCGCCCGTTTACAAAAACTTGAAACGACCAGATATCATCAATCAATCTGGCGAACGCTTAATGATCATGAGCCTACTCTTTCGAATTACGAAAAATTTGTTCTGATCCAAAAAGTTGCCGACGTTAAACAAAAAATTTCAGACCGCTTTAACGACAAATTCAACACTGTTGATATATCTGTAAAGGTTATGCTTGGACCTCTGAATTCAGATCAGTGGTACAGCTATTACTCGCGTGTAGAAAGAAATAAAGAGAAAGCTCTCAACACAGAAAAACACCAGGTCGGAAGTTCGATCAAGCCAATCATCTATAGTATCTTTGAAGATCTCGGCCGCAGAATGGATGATTATGTTTCGACGGATCCTATCACGCTTAAATTAAAATCAGGGCCGTGGACACCAAAAGAAGCTCACAAAATAACCGAGCCTCAGATCACAATGACAGAAGCACTGATGAAATCTTATAACCGTCCCGTGATCAGAGTTGCCAACGACTTAGGATTTCCAGTCGTCGAAGAAAAAATGAAATTTTACTTTCCCGATCTTAAAACTCCATTGGGTGATTACCCGTCGGAACTTTTAGGAAGTATGGAACTCAGTATGAGTGAACTTCGCGATATTTACGTAAAGTTTATTAGAACAGAGTGCGGCAAAATAAAAAACAGTGAAAGATTCATGGACCAATCTGTTCTGCAGATTATGTCTGACCCGAATCAGACGACGGTTGAGCGCGCTGTCGACGTTGTAATGCAGAAGCTAAGGTTCTTCGGAAAAACCGGAACTACCAATAATGGTTACGATAACTGGTATGTTGCTTTCGATGGAAAAAATATCACGCTCATCTGGGTCGGGTATGAAGGAGAGCGTAAAACAAAATCTCTGGGATTATACGGTGCGACCACAGCATTTGATGTCTTTCAAAATTATTACCGCGATCGCGGCAGACGTTTTCAGCAATTCAGCTGTGATTTGATCTTGTAAAAACAGCTCTTAAAGTTTATATTGAATCCACAAATGTATTGGGGTGTCGACAAGTGGTAAGTCTGCAGATTTTGATTCTGCCATGCCAAGGTTCGAATCCTTGCACCCCAACCATTTTTACTCTCACATTTTTTACAAGGATCTTATGAAACGAATCGTACTAGTTTCTGGTTCTTCAAACCCATCACTCGCAAACCAAATATCAGACTTTTTAGATGTGCCGTTAGTTAATCCTCAATTAGTTCGTTTCGCGAACGGAGAGATTTTCTGTGAAATCGAAAAGCATGTTCGCGGTGCTGATGTTTTTGTTGTTCAGTCAACGAGTGCACCGGTTAACGATTCTTTGATGGAACTTCTGATAATGATCGATGCACTTAAACGCGCATCGGCTTCATCAATCACAGCGGTCATCCCATTCTACGGATACGCAAGACAAGATAGAAAAGCATCTCCTAGAACTCCGATCTCAGCAAAACTTGTTGCAGACATTGTAACTGTTGCCGGAGCAACAAGAGTTGTAACGATGGACCTTCACGCCGGACAGATTCAGGGGTTTTTCAATATTCCTTTCGATAACATTTACGCTTCACCGGTTATTCTCCAGTACATCAAAAAAGAAATCTTCACGGAAAACTCTGTGTTCGTTTCTCCTGATGCTGGCGGTGTTGAGCGCGTTCGTTTTTATGCAAAAAAATTAAATGCAGATATCGCCATGATCGATAAACGTAGAACTGGAAAAAATATCGCCGAGGCGATGAACGTTATCGGTAACGTTGCCGGGAAAGAATGTATCATCATCGACGATATGATCGACACAGCAGGAACACTGGTAGAAGCTTGTAAGGCCCTTAAGAAAAATGGTGCAACAAAAGTTTATGCCTGTGCAACTCACCCGGTATTTTCAGATCCAGCTATTCAAAGAATTACTGACTGTGTGGAACTAGACAGAGTCATCGTAACAGATACAATCCAGCTAACAGACGCTGCAAAAAAATGCGAAAAAATTAAAGTTTTATCGACTGCAGAGCTTCTGGCAAAAGCCATTCACAGAACATTCAATAACGATTCTGTCAGCTCGCTGTTCATCTAGGACGCGCCCATGGATAGATTAATTATTGGGCTGGGAAATCCCGGATCAAAATACCATTATTCACGTCACAATATCGGCTGGGATGTTTTTGAAGAACTAAGTTTTTCAGGCAACCTTCGCTGGAATGATAAATTTAAAGGCCAGTATGCTGTTCACCAGAATGGCGACGAAAAAATCTATTTTCTTAAACCACAGACGTTTATGAATCTCTCGGGAGAAAGTGTTCAGCCCTTAATGAACTTTTTCAAAATCCCGGTTGAGAATATTTTAGTGGTTCATGATGAACTGGATTTACCATTCGGAACGATCGCCTTTAAGAATGGCGGTGGTTTAGCGGGTCACAACGGACTAAAATCTATTGCTGGTCTCCTGGGAACTCAGGACTTTAGACGAGTGAGAGTCGGAATCGGCCGCCCTGTCCATGGCGATGTTTCCAATTGGGTTTTGTCAGGGTATGAAGGTGAAGATAAAGATTTTTTCCGCCACGTTTTAAAAGGCACGGCTGAAGCACTCGAGCAGTATATCAAAGTTGGTTTTGAAAAAGCCGCGACGACATATAGTAAAAAGAAAATTGTTTAAAATAATATAGAGGGTTTTATGGCATTAAATTGTGGAATTGTTGGTCTTCCAAACGTAGGTAAATCGACAATCTTTTCAGCGATCACATCAGCTCCTGCAGAAGCAGCGAACTATCCGTTTTGTACAATCGAGCCAAACGTTGGGATTGTAGCAATGCACGACCCACGTATGAAAGCGATCGGTGACATCATCGGACCTGAAAAAATGATTTATACGACAGTAGAATTCGTAGATATCGCGGGCCTTGTAAAAGGTGCCTCAAAAGGTGAAGGACTAGGAAACCAATTCTTAGGTCACATCAGATCTGTTAATGGAATCGTTCACGTAGTTCGTTGTTTCGAAGACGGAGACATCATTCACGTTCACGGAAAAGTTAATCCAAAAGACGATATCGAAACAATCAATCTTGAGTTAGCTTTTGCCGACCTTGAGGTTGTTGATAAAAAACTTCAAAACATTCCAAAACTTTTAAAGTCACAAAACAAAGAAGTTTTAACGCTCGCTAAAATTCAACTTCCACTTTTAGAAAAACTAAAAACAGAACTTGAATCTGGAATTGCAGCAAGAAACTCATCTATGTCTGAAGAAGATAAATTAGCCTTAGAAGATTTAAACTTGATCACGATGAAAAAAGTTATTTACCTTTGCAACGTTGATGAAGACGGTATGACAAAAGATAATGAGCACGTAAAAGTGGTCAGAGAATATGCAAAAAATGAAAATTCAGAAGTGATGATTCTTTGTGGAAAACTAGAATCAGAAATCGCAGCACTCGAAACTCTTGAAGAGAAAAAAGAATTTTTAGAAGCAGCTGGTATCACAGAGTCTGGTTTAGATAAACTTACTCGTGCTGCTTACCATATGCTTGGCTTAAAAACTTATTTCACTGCCGGTGTAAAAGAAGTTCGTGCATGGACATTCCATGACGGATTCAAAGCTCCTCAATGTGCTGGTGTTATTCACACAGACTTCGAGCGAGGATTCATCAAGGCAGAAGTTTTCCATTACGACGATTTAATTAAATTTGGTTCTGAAGCAAAAGTTAAAGAAGCAGGTAAGTTCAGGGTTGAAGGAAAAGAATACTTAGTGAAGGATGGCGACATCATGCACTTCAGGTTCAATGTTTAATCATTTAGTAAAAATCATTATACTGATTTCGGTTATGGCCTGTTCATCAAGCAATACCGAAATCAGTTCAAATAAAGTTCCTTTCGATCCATCTATGCCAAAAAAAATTATTCTATTCGTTCCCGGTTACTACGGTTCAATGCTCAAAGAAGAGAAGACCGGAAAAATCCGCTGGGCGAAAGCTTCAAATTTTTTATTCAGCCAGACTGGCGTAGCTGACGAAATTCCGGGAACAACAATTGGCCCCAATAATAAATTAGTTGTGACTGAAGTTTTAAGAAACGTGCGTGTACTTCCAAAAGTATGGGATGTGGATTCTTATCAGTCGACATTGGAGCAACTGGATAAGTTCGCTCTCGAAAATAAAATGCATCTCGAAGTCGTCGCTTATGACTGGCGCGACGATTTTGTCAGCTCGTTAAAAGTTATCGATCAAAAAATAAAAAGTTTTAACCTCGGACCGAATGATGAACTCTATGTCGTCAGTCACAGTCAGGGTGCTCTGTTGATGTCGTATTACATTCGTTACGGTGCTCAGGATGTCGATACTGCTATTGAGAACTGGGAAGGATTGAAACACATCAAGAAGCTCGCATTGATCGCTCCGCCTCTTCATGGCCTGATGATTTTATTCCGCGATATGGAAGATGGAACAAGAGTTGGAATAAACCGCAAACTTCTATCAGACAGAGACTATTCAAGTTTCAAATCTACTTTCTTTTTTCTTCCGCCTAAAGGGGAGGATATCGGGATAAGTGAAAAAGGCGAAAAAATATCGCTCGCGATTCACAACATCGATAATTGGCAGAAAAATACCTGGGGAGCTTTCAAATTTGCGAAACCGGATGAAGTTATGGCCGTGAGAAGTTTTGTTGAAAAATATATGGCGAGATCTGAAAAGTTTCATGAGCTTTTGAGAGCACCAATTAAAAATCATCCAAATATTCGAATTCCTCTTTTGCACATGCGTGGTCTTGGTCACAAGACTCTCGAATTTGCACGATTGAAACAAGATGGTGAAAGACTGGGTTACGATTTCAAAAAGTCAGATGCGACTGATGGGGATGGTACTGTGACTGACAGGTCTGGAGCACCACTGGCATTTTTTAGAGTGTTTAATTTCTCTTCTGTTGATACGAAACTCGGGCATCTCGAAGTTTTAGCGAAGCCCGAGTCTCAAGTTACAATTCAAAAATTTTTAAAAGAATAAATTATTTAGCGTCAGTAAAGCTAACTTTAAACGACTCATCCAGAGACGTTGTCAGAACTGAGCGATTGGATAGAAGAGAGTAGAAAAACTTATTTCTATAAATAAGTTTCACATAATTTCTTGTCTCTTCAAATGGAATCGATTCAATCGTCGCCAGAGGATCATCATTTCTAAAGATTTCTTTTTTCCAGCGGTCAATTCTGTTTTCTCCGGCATTATAAGAGGCCAGTGTATAAATCAGGTTGCCATCAAATCGTGTGAATAACTGCTTTAAATATTTCGTTCCGAGAGAAACGTTAGTCGCAGGGTCTGCAAGATGTTTTACTTTCATTTTGCGGTTGAAACGTTTTGCTGTTGCAGGCATCAATTGCATTAAGCCTTTGGCACCAACACGAGACGTGGCAAGTGGATTAAACGCAGACTCTTGTCTGATTAATGAAATAACAACCAACGGGTCAAGGTTGTTTGAATTTTTCTCAATCATTCCCAGATAAGTTACAGGGAAAATATATTTAATTAACCTGTAGTTTAAGCTTAAAGAGTTTTCACCCAGAGAATCCTGGAAAACTTTAAACGAAGTTACGAATTTTTCCTGAGAGTGGAGCAGGCGGACAAGGTTCAACACTACAAATTCTTTATAAGAATTATTGGTTACTGTTTTTACAAATTCTTTATCAGTGAACACATCATTTTTATCCAGACCCTGAATATAACGAAGTTCAAGTGTCGCAAATCGTTCGTTTCCTAAACTGTTCCACACGGCAAGTCTTCGAAGGGAATCTTTAATTGTGTCGCTTGCAACATCCATCTTGTATTCAGCAGGTGAATCTTTAGAAATAAGTTTTGCAAGAATATCCTGCTCGCTCATTCCCTTATTCAGGTTTGCCATTTCTTTAAGTGAAATGATCGAATAAAAGGAGTAAGGAGAAGAGTTGATGATCTTTTGAAAGTAGGTCGTCGCTTTTTTTGTATCGCCTGTTTTTAAAATCGCAAATGAAATCCAGTACTGTAATTTTGAATCAAAATTATCAAAACTTTTTTCCAGGTTGTTTTTTTCGATGACAGCTTTCATCGCTTTATAGTCTTTATTAATCAGGTGGGGCCATAACAAATAGAAAGTTGCTTCAGAGAAATCTTCTTTAGAGGCAATTGAGCGTGCCTGAGCAAAGATATCGATTGCATCGGAGTCTTTACCTTTATAAAAAAGAGCTTTGGCCGCAAGAGTTACACCAACCCATGCTTTTTTCACTTCTATAAACTTTTTGTTTTTAGAATAGAAAGTCAGTGCAGACATGACACTTTGTTTTGCAGCAACGTAGTCACCTTTGTCAGATTGCTCTTGTGAATCTTTTATTAAACGCGAGAATTCTTCCTGGAAAATTGAACCTGTGTTGCTGTCGAGGTGAAGGTTGTTAGCAAGGAACTTGTTCAGCAGGATGCTTACATGAAGGTTCACAAGGATTGCAGAAGTTGGTCTTGCTTTGAACTCAATATATTTAGCTATTAGTAGATCTGAAATCTTTTCGTGTTCAGTTTTATTAGCTTTGAAATGTTTTAGCAGCGATGAAACTTCGGTCTGATTTTCACCCGTCACGAAAAATGCTGAAGCGTCTTTCAGGTAATTCAGGTCGCGTGTCGAGAGATTCATGTTCGAAGAAAGTTTTTCAAGATTCTTTAAAAATAAATAACGGCAGTACTTATCGAGACTGATGTCCATTCTGTGGGCTAGACTCTCCGTAAATTCATTTACGGCACGCGGCTGGATCGTACAGTTGTTGTAAAAAGAATCCTGATCTTTAATTTTCGAAATCAGTTCCATGCGGTCAACAACCGGATCTAAATGTGAAAATGAATTCTTTTTAGATTTCCAGTTTACGAATTTATCGACAGAAGATTTTCGCAGTTCATTTTTTGAAAGATCATTGTAAAGATTAACCAGCTCTTTTCCATATTCGTAATCAACTGGAGAATAGTTAAGCTTAAACGGAATATCGTCTGCCATCGCGATTGATGCAAAATTTAAATTTGGATTTGCCAGTGCTGCCACAGAAAAACAAAATGAAGTAAGGGCCGCCAGCGATAATAGCCTAAAAATAAAGACCTCCGTGTCTTTTAAATCAGATCTAGTTCTTGTTCGTAAATCTCTCTTGTATTTCCGAAAGTCTCGAAGAGATTTCGTTCAATACCACCCGCTTATCATCCGGAACCACGAGGCTGAGGTTATTTATGTATGAGTTTACTTCACTCAAATAGACGAGGTCGCTTTTATAACCTTCCTCAATGTGCTCTATCGTATCATTTAAATCGTTCGCTACATCCTGGAAATAATCTCCATTTCTGAAGAAAAGTTTACCCGGATTAAACCCTTCGCGGATCGAGCGTAAATGTTTTTGCAGTTTGTACAAAGGCCCTGCAATTTTGTGCGAGTAAAAAATGCATCCAAAAAATGTCAGGATAGCGAATCCAAAATGTAGTCCCGTTAAAAGCAGGATCAACAAGTCGCGTTTTTCGCTGTAATACGATGCAATTTCAGGATTCTTCAACGCAAAGTTCGCGCTGATTGCACTAAGTAAAACATAAATAGTAAATGGATAGATCAAACCGGTGACGAATACTAAAACTGATGCGTAAAAGCTCAGCCTGTATTGAAACTTAGGATTGATGAGATAGATTTTTCTACTGTAAGACACAAGTTCCCCTAATACGTACAAAATATACTTTTATTTTAGTGCAAATACCCTACGGCCCCTAGGAAAATATGAGGCGGTTGGACAATTGTTGACGAGTCTCATCAGTCATTGGAAACGCTTTAATAATTGTGACCTGTGAGGTATAAATATTGAACACTAAATACAAAATCAAAGGGCCTAATATGAGTAACGAAAACATTCAAAACTCTCTCAAAGTTATAGTAAATCCAAACACTGGAAGAACTCTCCATGAAGAAGGAAGAATTGTCGAAATTAAAGCAGACCAAAATGAACTGTTATTTAAATATAAGCGCGACGGAATTACACCGGAACAAAAGCGCGCTATTGAAACAATCGTTATCAATATTGCGACACCAACTTATTCGGCAGACAAAGTAACTGTACTTACAGTTTCAGAAAATTCTGCAGACGTGTTTGCTGGAAAAACTTTTACGAAACCGGAAGAGAAAGCAGCACCTGCTCAAATCAAAACAGGACATGGGCCTGCTGGACAAAATAAAAAACGCGTACAAAATGCAAAAAAAGTTATCGCCGTTTCATCGAATAAGGGTGGAGTTGGTAAATCGACAGTTTCTGTTAACCTTGCTTTCGCACTAAAACAGCAGGGAAAAAAAGTAGGCTTACTTGATGCAGATATTTACGGGCCATCAATGCCGATGCTTTTAAATCAAAGAGCAGCAAAACCAGGAGCAACTCCGGAGAAAAAAATTCTTCCGATCGATGCTTACGGAATTCCATTTATCAGTTTCGGTTTATTCATCAGCGAAAAAGATCCGGTTATCTGGAGAGGTCCCATGTTAGGTGGAGTTTTAAATCAATTCCTCTTCGACGTAGCCTGGCCTGAGCTCGATTATTTAATTATCGATCTTCCTCCCGGAACAGGTGACATGCAGCTGTCTATGATTCAGGCGACTGACATCGACGGTGTTGTAGTTGTTTCAACTCCACAGGATGTAGCAGTTCTCGATTCTAAAAAAGGATTGAACATGTTCAGCCAGGTAAAAGTTCCTGTGCTTGGAATGGTAGAGAACATGAGTTACTTCGTTCCTGATGATGCTCCAACAAAAAAATATTATATCTTTGGTGAAGGTGGAGTAAAAAAAGCTGCACAGGAATTGAATGTAAATCTTCTGGCCGAAATTCCATTGGAGATTGCACTTCGCGAAGGTTCAGATAACGGCAAACCGTATATGAATGAAAAGAAACATGAAGGCCGCCCAGTGTGGGATGCCTACATGAACCTGGCAAAAAATATTGAAGCATGTTTTTCAGCTCCTGCTGAAGAAGGCGCACCAAAAGGATTTTTTAAAAGACTTTTTTCATAAGCTCATGCTTAATATAAATATATGACGAACTTGATAGAAGTTTTAAAAGAACAGGCCTCATTTGGATTCACGGGAAAAATTAATATTCTCTCGCAGGACAACGGCCAGTTTCTTGGAGTCATCTATCAGCAGGAAGGATTGATCGTTGGAGCTCAGGTTAAAGAACTGAAAGGTAAAAAAGCAGTTCTTAAAATGATCTTTGATGATGTTGAGTCTAACCAGAACTTCAAGTTCATCGTTGAGCCTGAAGTGATTGCTCCTGAATTTATGTCAGTGAGAATCACGTTCGAAGAAATTAAAGTGGAAGCTCAAACTCACTTTCAACAATACCTAAGCGCAAAAAAACTCAGACCTGCCAATCACCTGAAACTGGTCATCGACCCGGAAATTATCGTTTCAAAAGACGACATTACCTCGCAGGAATTTGATGTTTTAACGGTTATTAGCGAATGGTGTAATGTTAGTGATATCTATAAATACAGCAAGTTAATGGATTTCGAGGTGACTCATGCCCTCGTGTCACTTCGTAAAAAAAGAGCAATAAAGGTATTCCAAAACTAGGAATACAGAATTAGAATTTCATACTTTTATAATTGATAGAGTGGAGAAACATATGAAAAGCCAGACACAAAACCAGGGTGAACTTAAAGAACTTAATGTAAAAATCGAGAAGGAAGTTGTTGAATCGTTCGAAAGAATGACGAAAGCATCAGGTCTTACGATTGATGATCTGGTTGTAATCGCTTTGAAAAGATACCGTTCATCACACTCTGATTGGGATGTTAAGTCTAAGAAATCAGAATAAGACCAAAATCTATACACCCGGCCGTAGTATGTAAATATTATGGCCAGTGCGACTAAAACCTGTTCAGTTTCAATACACTTACCTATCAAAAGCTTAAACACCCCTCAATAATACCCATACTTTAGACACCAAAATACCTGACTAAAAGATTTTGAAACATGGCATCATCCGTGCAGTTATACCCTTAAACAAAGAAGGGGAACGGTTATGAAAGTTTTAACATCTAAGAAGGCCATCATCGCACTACTAAGCTTAGGCACAGTAGTACTAGCTGGAACAATTAAAGATATTAACTCACGCACCGTAAATAGAGCACGAGCTTTAGAAGAGCTGGCTCCGGTAGAAAGAACAGTCGCATCTGACAACCATACATCTCAAAATGTAGCGGTCATGTTGGTAGATATGTCGAAGGCCGCTTTGATCAACGGTAATTGGGAAATTACAAGAATTGTTGGAGCTGATGGAGTTGTGACTTTTGATAAGAACAACAATCCTGAAGACGCTAAAAAAGTTAATAAAGTTCCGATGAAGTTAGTTGATACATCTTTAGTAAGATTAAATAACGACTCAGAACTTGAATATAAAATATCACTTCTTTCTAACTTCGGAACAATCGCCATCTTTAAACATATGGGTAACGGTTTCGAAATTATTGAAGCAAGAAAGATTAAAACTGAAGTGAAAAACGTAACTGTTGATTCATCTGAAGTAGAACTGGTTCTTGAGCGCGCTTTAAACCAGTCAAAGTCCGGGAAAATTTTAGCCGGTCAGGAAATCGAAGGTTCAATGACTTTAACTAAAACATCAATCGAAGGATTAAGTGCCCGCCTTACAAATCCAAACGGTGAAGTACAATCAATCGAGATCGCTTCTGCTCAGTTAATGGATGGTGGTTCATTTAAAGCAGACGTAGATGGTGACGAGGTAGCTGGTGTTGTGTTCAACAACGGTAAAGATGGATACAGACTAAGTTTCGTAACAGGTCCGTTAGCTGGAGCCATGTTAAACTTCGTAACAGCAGGTGAGTTAAGCAAAATCGAAAACAAAGACTCTGAAACAAATGATAACTACTTCGAAAAAGAAGAACAGATTCAAACAACAGCTCAAGCTGAAGTGTTAGAAGAAAGAAGAGATGTAGCATCAGATGTTGAAAACTATGAACCGGTAAAAATCATGAGTGCACAGGAAGTTCAACAGACAGCAGAGACTCAAGGATTTTCATTCTAAATAAAATAAACAAGATAGATCAAAGCCTCGCCAACCGCGGGGCTTTTTTTATTGGGCCAATCTACATATAACAAATTCTTAACATAACTTTTTGACTCTTCATGATATGAGCTTCCTGTTGATTTAAAACTTAGGAGGCCTTATAAAAACTTTTACAGCATTTCTAGCATTGGCATTTAGTTTAAGCGCGTTTGCAGGTCCAGAGGAGCACCAACAAGCTCAAACATGTTACTACGTAGTGGCAGAAGAAAGCTCAGCAATTAACGACAATATCCCGACTCAAATTTGTCTGGAGAATTTAAAGGTTGATACATCAGCTAATACTATTTCCATTTACAGCTACTTCTTTTCTGACCTTTATAAAAATGTAAAACTAAATTCAGTAACTCGTAAAAATGAAGATTTTTATAGCTTCAAATCTTCAAGTGTTGTTCGTGATGATGTTGATGGAAGTGATACGCAAAAGATTACCCTTTTTATTTCAGGGCAAGTTGATAACTACGGTGACGCTGACCTAAAATACTTAACATTAAAGTTAGAGCAGGTTGTTGGGAAAACGTATGTTGAATTTCCTTATACAAAAAACACTTACAAATATAGAACTTTTTAATTCTAATTCAATAAGCCTCGCAATCGCGGGGCTTTTTTGATTTAATAGGTAATGGAAAAAAATTTCAAAGTTAATTCTAAATTATTGCCCGAAGGATTTCCCAGAGAGTACGACGCTCATATTTATTTCACTGAAGATAAATTAGAAGCTGCGACAAAACTTCGCGATAAATTCAAACTACAATTCGCGCGAGATTCATTTTTTGTCGGTGACATGATTCCTGTTCCTATAGGACCACATACCAAGCCCATGTTTGAAGCGAATTTTCCTAAACATATGTTTATGGAAGTTTCATTGTGGTTAATGGATAACAGGGGAGAGTTTTCGGTTTTACTTCATTCATTGAGCGGTGATGATCTTATTGATCATACAACTGGTGCGAGATGGCTTGGACCGGAAGTGAAGCTGGATTATTCGAAGTTTTAAGCTTGTCTCGAAAAAATTAAAAATCCACCGATGAAAAAGATGAATGCAACTAATAGATATAACGTCGGCCATTTTTTATAACGAACGCATTCAAAAATTCCTGCGAACATCGGACCTGTAACGCTTACAGAAGATACAACACTTAGTTGTCCACGCGAAACTGCCACCAGATACAACATCAGTGAAAAATAAGTTCCACCAAGCGATCCAATCACGATTTTTATTTTATCATTTTTGTTAAGTTTACTCCACTCAGGTTTGAAGTGAGCTTGTTCTGATTTTGGATAATAAAAATAATTGATGATAAAAAATCCAGCAACTGCGCCGATACATCTTATGCCGTTAACCTGTGCTGAGGTTATTCCTGGTGTGACTTCAAAACCGTACTTCGTCATGAGAATTCCGACAGCATCTAAGAGTATAGCAATCAAACCTAAAAACATTCCACGTAGCTGCCAGCTCCCACTTTTTTTATAACTCTCCAGAGAGATTGTATAAAGACAGCAAAGCATGAATACAACACCGACTAAGTTTAAAAGAGAAAAAGATTGATGGAATAAAAAATATCCTCCGATACCTAAAAAGAACGGCTGTAATCCGAAGATCATCAACATTCTTGAAGCACCAAGATCCTTCATTGCATGTAACATGAAAATATCGCCGATCATAAGGCCGATACATCCGGAACTGATCAATGCAATCAAAGTATGTATGTTTGGTGTAACCCAGATGTTTGCCAATGCAATTGTGATCCAGAAAGCAGCGAGAGCGACAAAAGCTTTAAAACTGTTCATCCAGAACGGAGTTATCTTTCTAGCGAACTCAGTAAAGATTGTACTCGAATAAGCGAAACATAAAGTTGCACCCAAGGCATAAAATAATGGAGGTATATTTCCGAACATGAAAAATTATAACTTTTTTATAAAACTTCGGCTTTAAAAAAGGAGAGCGAATGTTAAGTAGAGTGAAAAGGATGCTCAAGAATTTGAGGTTTTTCTGGTTGGGGTAGAAGATCAGTCCTGCAAGATTTGTCTATATCACCCCAACCAGTTTTTATCGTAACAAATATGAAAAACAAAGCAATACACAAACCAAAAAAAAGGCCCCCGAAGGAGCCTTTTCTATTACTTACCTAAAAGATTTTTAAATTCCTGAGTCATGATCGGAACGATTGTGAATAAGTCACCAACGATACCGTAGTCAGCTTTTGTGAAGATCGGAGCATCAGGATCAGTGTTGATCGCAACGATAACTTTCGACGTTCTCATACCAGCTAAATGTTGAATCGCTCCCGAGATACCACAAGCGATATAAAGTGATGGAGCAACTGTTTTACCAGTTTGTCCTACCTGCATAGCGTGTGGAGCAAATCCAGAATCTACTGCAGCTCTCGATGCACCAACTGTAGCACCAATAACGTCAGCCATTTCATTAAGGATTTTAAAGTTAGCAGCATCTTTCATCGCGCGGCCACCAGAGATAATAATGTTTGCTTCAGTTAAATCTAATTTCTCAGAAGCACCTTTTACGATTTCTTTAATCATTGCGCGGATTATTCCAGCGTCAACAGCATCGTCTTTTGCGGAAGCCTGACCGGCCGTTGGATTAGCGTTCATTCCAAGAGCGTTTGGTCTTACTGTAACGAAGTGAGGCTTTGGTCCAAGTAATTCTACTTTCGCGAAACACTTACCAGCGAATAGCGGGCGAGTCCCTGCAAATTTATCACCTTCCATAATGAAGTTTGTAACTTCTGATGCCATACCAGCATCAAACATTGTTGCAACTCTTGGAAGTAAATCTTTACCAACTGAAGTAGCTCCAGCGAATACGTAATCGTACGATCCAGCTGCGATAAATCCTTTAAGTGCGTTTGCGTATCCTTCAGGAGAATACTTATCAAGGTTTGCACCTTTTAATGAGTGAACATTTGCAGCTCCAAACTTTGCAAGGTCTGCAATCGCTTCTGATGGAATTGCACCGATAGCTGCAACATCAACAGTGTGTCCTGCTAATTTTCCTAAAATTTCTAATGTCACACCTTTAACGTGTGATCCGTGAAGTTCTGTGAATACTAATATTTTCGCCATAAATTCCTCTTAATTAAATTATAAAACTTTTGCTTCAGTTCTTAACAGGCCGACAACTTCTTTTACAACAGCGCCCATTTTTGCAGCATCAGTTGCATCGAATTTTTTCCCAGCTGGTTTTTCAGGTGGAAGAGTGAAGCCCGAATATTTAACTCTCTTGTCTGCATCACTAACGCCAACGTCAGCAAGAGCAAGAGTTGTTAGAGGTTTTTTCTTCGCTTTCATAATTCCTGGAAGTGAAGCGTATCTTGGAGTGTTGATCCCTTTGTTACAAGCGATTAGTGCCGGAAGTTTAACACCGTAAACTTCAAGAGCTCCACCTTCAACTTCGCGCTTAACAGTAATGTCTGTAGCAGATCCTTCGTATCCAACAACAACTGAAACCGATGGAAGGTTTAACATCGTCGCTAAAATTTGTGGAACTTGTAGACAGTCATCATCGATAGCTTGTTTACCAGTAAGAATTAAGTCAGGAGTTTTTCCTGATTTTTCAATCGCGCCTTTAAGAGCTTTTGCGATCATATAAGAATCTAAGTTATCACCAGCTTCAACCAGGAATGCATCGTCTGCACCCATTGCCATTGCTGTTCTTAGAGCTTCTGTATCTTTTGATGAACCAACACGAACAACAGTTACAGTTGATCCGGCGTTAGCTGCCTGAACAAGAAGAGCTTGTTCAACTGCGAATTCGCAGTATGGGTTCATGATCCATTTAATCGAAGCAGTTTCGATAAATGTACCGTCACCAGTTGGGACGATTTTTGTTTCAGTGTCCGGTACTTGTTTTACGCAAACGAAAATATTCATATGTTAGCTCCTTGAAAATATCTCTTTAGCTATTACTAATCTTTGGATTTGTGATGTGCCTTCGTACAACTGGATAAGCTTCGCGTCTCTCATAATTTTTTCGACGGGATACTCTTTACTGTAACCATAACCACCGTAAATTTGTACCGCATCCGTAGCAATTTGCATACACGAATCAGCTGCGAAAGCTTTCGAGTAAGAAGCGAGTTGAGTGTTCGGCATTCCGTTATCTAAAAGCCATGCGGCCTTGTGAACAAGTAAACGTGAAGCTTCAATTTTCATCGCCATGTCAGCTATCATAAATTGAATTGCTTGATGCTGGGAAATCGGAACGTTAAACTGCACACGCTCTTTCGCGTATTTTACTGCGTGGTCAAAAGCACATTGTGCTCCACCAACTGCGCTTGAAGCAACCATCGGGCGAGAGTGATCGAGAGTTTTCATCGCGATCTTCCAGCCTTGATTCATGCCGCCTAAAACATTTTTCTTTGGGACACGCACGTTGTTGAAAGTTACAGCGCGGGTATCAGAACAACGGTGGCCCATCTTGTCTTCTTTTTTTCCGACTTCGATTCCAGGTGTTCCTTTTTCAATCACAACGCAAGTAATGCCTTTGTGTTTTAGAGAAGCATCACTGGTTCCGTATAAAACAAAAAGGTCTGCGTAACCAGCGTTGCTGATCCACATTTTATTTCCGTTGATGACGACATCATCGCCGTCTTCTTTAATCGTTGTTTTAATTCCTGCAGCATCTGATCCGTTAGCAGGTTCAGTTAAACAGAAAGCTGCAATTTTATATGATTCAGTAAATGGTGTTAGAAATTGTTTTTTCTGTTCATCACTGCCTCCAATTACAATCGGAAGAAGTGCAAGATCGTTGGCCATAATTGCAGTGTTCATTCCCATGCAACCATAGGCAAGAGACTCTGTAATGATCATTGAATCAATCGCTGTGAATCCATTTCCACCGTATTCGGTTGGAATGCATGTATTCACTAATCCAAGCTCCCACGCCTTCTTTAAAATATCTAATGGCATCGATGCTTTTTCGTCGAACTCTTGAGCCTTCGGCATCATTTCGTTGCGTGCGAATTTCATGGCCAGCTCGCGAATCTCGAGTTGATCAGGAGTTAATCCAAAATCCATAGATTTTTCCTTGTGTGATCTTAAAATATTGATCTTGATAATTATACGAACTGATAGTGATTGCGGTCAATCAAGAAATAGGAGAGGCAGTATTATCAAACGTGAAATTGAATTCAAATTTTGCCTGAAGTTTTTTGAAGCCAGGTAGTTCAGACAAAGGAAGGACAACGAAGCTTCTTTCAAAGAGTCTCGGGTGAGGAATTTGTAGAGCGTCCGTGTTAATTGTGAGTTCATCCCAGAATAGAATATCGAGATCGATGACTCGCGGTCCTTTGGGAATCGTGCGGTTTCTTCCCAGATCTTTTTCAATCTCCAGGAGTTTTTTCATTACATATTCAGGATTTTTATTGGGAATCTGGAATTCCAGTACCTGATTGTAGAAGTCCGGCTGATTAAGATAATCCACTGCAGGGCTTTCATATACACGGCTTTCAGCAATAAAAGAAAATTCTAGAGAAAGCATCTCTTTTGCTTTATTCAAGTAAAGTAGTCGGTCGTCAAGATTTGATCCGGTAGCAATAAAAAGTGACATAATTATGGTTGGGGAAGAAGAGCTGGAATTTTAACCGGCTCGGGAGTGCTTTCAATCGGCTTTTTATTTTTATTGCGGGCGAGTTCTTCCGGCGTAGGCTCAGCACCGGTATAACCTTTAACATACGACTCTACGACCGTCTCAGGATATTTAACCGGCGGAGCTTTTACGCCACACGCGCTTAATGACAATAATGAAAAAAGAAAAAGAAAGATTTTAAAATTCAAGAGTCAATCCACCGCTTACTATGTCTGTTCCAAGGTCTGCTCTTATGAACCATCCTGGTACAATCCTTTTTAAAACAGTGGCACCGAAAATGACAGTACTCTTTTTAAGTGAATCAACTTTTGTAAGTTCTTTCGAAAGGTCTTCCGTTGTTTGATTTCCCGTTCCATCATCCACGCCTGCACCAGGAGAGTCTGCGCGGATAATCTGATATCCAACGTAAGGCATAATATAACTGTAGAATGGAGCATTGAAAGTGTATTTAATCTTAGTCGTAATGTTTATCATGCGGGTATCAAGGCCAGTTGAAGGATAATCAGTAACAGTGTTTGTTCCCAGACCTAATTCGCCCCAGATATTATCTGAAAGCTGGTAGCCCCATGATCCATTTACATGTGTGTAGCGAGTGCTTGAACCATCGACGGTTTTGGCCGAAATCAAACCAACACCTGCCGAAATTAAGTTATCAGTTTTAATTAAGCGTTTTGAAGACTCTTCGAGAGAAAGATCGTCATCATTCACTGTTGTTGAATTAAACAGGTCTTCTTCATCCTGAACTTTATTCTCTTTTTTACTTTTCTTTGCAGCAGTTTCTTTCGGTGTTTTTTCCAGGTTTGAATAATAACTATCATCACCTTTTAAAACTAAAACTTCTTTACCGGCCCTAAGCTGCTTCCATAAATTTACATTATAAATTTTAACGACTTTAATCCCGGAAAGCAGGTCTTCATTTACCTTTGCGACCAGGGCACGGCAAACCAGTTTATTTCCAAGTAACAAGGAAATAAAATCTCCTTTGGAGAAGGTCTTGTTATCGTTTGTAATGATAAAAATTTTTTTTGAAGGGGCAATGACTCTAATTGTTTCAGCAACCAGGCCAGGAGCTGTCTCTGTATTTGTTGGATTATCTAATCGGTCTTCTTCTTCAATATCGTCTAATACATTCTGTGCGCGCGCGACAGTACCAAACACAATTAGTGTTATCAGACTAAATAAGACGGTTAATCGATAGATCTTCAAGAACATACATAGATTCTAGGATCTCATGGAAAATTTGCAACCAAAATTAATGCTCGAGCATTTTGTACCGGTTCGGTCACTAAACTATTTATAAAAAATGCCGATAGTTGAGTTAAGAGGAAATTTTTATGAAAATAATTACATTTTTAGCTCTGATTTTAACACTCGGTTCATGTAGCGTTTCAAAAAAAGAAGAAGTCGCCGTTAACCATGATGATTTAGAGTTTGCAGTTGATACACTTGCCGATGCTCCGGCAAATACAGAATTCAAAGTTGAAGAACAAAAGGTTGCAGAAAATATTGTACCTGACGAATACCAGGCACCGGTTGTGGTCGAAGAAACACCAATGACAGCTCCGGTAGAACCTAAGTTTGGTGACTTTAAAAAACCTGAAGAAAAAGTCGATCGTTTCCTTGCAGAAACGGCATCAGACTCACCAGTCGTCATTCAGGCAAATGAGCCTGTACCAGCAGCTCACAATTCGTATGGTCCTATGGAAACATACAAGATGCAAAAAGGTGACACGTTGATGATGGTTTCTTTCAAAATTTACGGTGACTATCGTAAATGGAAAGACATCAAGTCATGGAACAAAAACATTAAAAAATATCATGAAGGCGTAGAGCTGAAGTATCAGGTTCCTGATTCAAAGTTTGGATGGATGCCAAGTGGTCTTCCTTACCTTGTGAAGTCAGGTGACACACTTCAAATCATTTCTATGGAAAAATACTCAACGACTAGAAAGTGGAAATCAATCTACAACAATAACCGTCCACTTATCAGAGACCCGAACCTTATTTTTGCAGGCTTCACAATTTACTATCAACCAACACGCGAGCTTGCGTCTGAGAAAAAATAATCTATAATTAAATTCAAATACGGACTTTTAACTCGGCCCTTGTTATCAAGGGCCTTTTTTTATTTATATGCGTAAAATTTTTAATCTTTTCATCTTTATCTGTGCTGGCATGTTCATGTCGGCGTGTAGTACAAATAAAGGGACGATGATTAACTACAAAACACTCGGCGAACTTCAGACCAAAGATTATGTAGATCACCTGGCCGCGGCCGGAAAAGATTATCTTAATTATGAAGATGTAAAAACAATCAAGCTTCGTCCGACAAGCATTGAATTCCTTGAAGGAATTTATGAGCGCCTGCTGACAAATAATCAGACCATTTTAAACATTACTGAAAAACCTACCTTTTATATTATCCAGAACAAATCCCCTTTTATCTTTTCGCTGCCTCGTTCTCAATTTTTCTTTTCTTCAGCACTTATCGAAAGATATTTAAAAAGTGAAGAACTTTTTGTTGCAGCTTTTGCCGCAGAAGTTCTAAGAAGCCAGCGTTTCATCTACGAAAAAAATATCATGATCCCTCTTGGTTTCTATAGCACTGAGAAGATGATCCAGCTGACAAGACTGAAATTCGACACCAAAGAACAGGTTAACGAATGGACGTATTTTATTTTAAAACGAGCGGGCTACGATTCTTCTGCCTACTTGAACTGGATTCAGGTACAAAACAGAAACACACTCGACTTCGCCTTATTTTTAGGTGATCCGATCGGTATTTCAAAAGAAGAACATCTCTTCAAAAACTTCATGTCAAAACAAGGAATACTCGGCGTAGAGAAAAAACTCAATGAAGCCAATTCCTCAAAAGATTTTTATAAATTGTTAAATAACATTGTGAGCGGAAAATGAAACCAGAACAGTCAGAGCGTATCTTAGTTGAAGAGTTGTTTAAAAAAACGATTCATAAAAATTTATTGAACGATGACATGGTAGAAAATATTGAGAAGCTAACGGGTGATGCTTCAACAAGAAAATATTATCGTATCTGGACGCAAAAAACATCTTATGTGGCCTGCCTTGATAATCCTTCAACAGACGGACAGGAAGAGCCAACTTTCTTAAAACTCCAGAGAGTTCTTCACGGAGAAAATGTACGCGTTCCGCTGATACACGATAAGGAACTTACAACAGGCTATATCCTTGAAGAAGATCTTGGAGATGTGACTTTCCTGAAAGAAATCGCACAAATCAATACACTGAAAGATGAGTACGATTTTTATATTAAAGCGATCGACTTGATGCATTCAATTCATAAAATCGATTTAAAAAAGTATAAAGACGAACCTTTCACAAAGCTGGCCTTCGACACGGAAAAACTTTATGCAGAAATGGAATTTACAAAAAAATATTTCCTGAAAATGTATCTAGGTCTTGATGTCTCATCAGCTTCAATTGAAATTCTCTATGCACGACTATATGAAATGTGTTTTGCGATTTCCAGTGAGCCAAGAACTCTGGTTCACCGTGACTACCACTCGAGAAATTTGATGATTAAAAATGGTGAGCAAATTGTCATCGACTTTCAGGATGCCCGAATGGGAACTCCTTTATACGATTTAGTTTCACTGCTTGAAGACTGCTATTACCAGATTGACGAAGTGAACAAGAAGCAGCTGATTGAGTATTACTATAATACTTATTTTAAAAAATTTGATTCGACAAAAAATTTCGAACAATTCAAATCTTTATACGACATGATGGCAATTCAAAGAGTCTTTAAGGCCATCGGAAGTTTTGCTTATATCTATGCTGACAGGAAAGATCTTCGTTACATTAAATACATCGGTTATGCTTTCGAAAAAGTCAGAAGCATCATGCTGAATCATGAACAGTTTGCGAAAGAAAGAAAAATTCTATCGAGTCTTTATTATGCAAATTGATCATGCGCTTATTTTAAGTGCCGGACTTGGAACCCGAATGGGTGACATCGGAAAAAAACTGCCGAAGGCCTTGTGGCCGGTATTTTATAAGAACCTGCTCGAACTTCAGGTGGATTACTGTCATGACCTTGGCATTAAAAGAATTTTTATCAATACTCATTTTCTTTCAGAAGAAATTGAAAATTACGTCAAGAGTGATCCAAAGTTTGCAAGATTGATCATTCTTCACGAAGACCCGCTTCTTGATTCCGGCGGGGCCATTCATAATATGGCCTCACGTGGTGATGTAAATTACAGTGGTAATCTTTTGCTGGTGAATGCAGACCAGTTTTTATTTTTTGATAGTAAGTATTTTGAAGAGGCACTCTCCGCTCTCGAAAACTCAAGAGCAGCCTTGTTCGGAATCATTGTGGATAAAGGCGCAAAATATAATGAGACAGTTGTAGTGGATGATGTCCTTACTGAAATCAAAAAAAGTTCAGGCAATAGTGATTATGTTACTTACTCAGGCCTGGGAATTCTAAAACTTGATGGTCTCAATCCAATTGGTGGCGCTACTAAATTTTTTGAAACAGTAGCCAATTTTAATAAAGAAAGAATTCAGTTTATTACACCAAAAAAATTCGAATATTGGGACTTTGGTACGGCTGAAATTTATTTTGAAAGCATCAAGCAGATATATTTCAATGTAAAGGAGTCAAGACCGGGGATGCTTATGACTTTTCTGAAAAAACATGATGCCCTAAATGGTGACGAAAATAATTTTTTCAGCCAGGAATTAAATTCAATCAGCCTTGAAGGATCAAATGCTTTTGAAAAAAATAGTCTTGTAGGTAAGGGGATAGTGCAGGCGCTGCTATCTTAGAAGATTTTCTTTTTAGTTTCTTCCGTTGTGATCAGCTTGATACAATCGACAGGGCAGACTTCGACACAGGCATTGCAAAGAGTGCACGACCAGGTTTCTACGATATATAAATTGTTATTTTTTAGGATGGCATTTTCCGGACAAATTAAATTGCAATTGTCGCAAGAAATACAAAGTGTGTTAATTTCAAGATATGGTATCATGATCATATAATAGCAAAGCTTCACAGAAACTATGTGCGAAGGATAATTTTTCCCTAAGATATGTTATGAAAATATTAAAAAGAAATTACGAGCATAGAAACCTTATTATCTTTTTGATTTTTTCACTGGTCTATCTCCAAGCGATTTACTCGCTTTCTCAGGGACAGACTCTTTTAAACGTTGCTGCGATCAAATCATTCTTTAGTCATCATTACCTGATCTTCGTCCTGACATTAATTACACTTTATTTGGTCATCAACATTAAAAAGCAGTCAGACAAAGTTCTGCTCTTTTGTCTCGCCATGATTACCGGAAAAAACTTTATCATGCTTGCGACCAGCTTTAATAAGCTGATCCTCGGGCTCAATTTTATCTACCTTATTTTTGCTTTTTACTTTTTTGTTACCTGGGAACTGGAGATTGCGAAAGCTTCTTACAACCCTATGTTCTCAAAAAATGACCTGGAAAAAGCCACGCGCTTTCACCTGAAAGGGCGAGTGGAAAATACAAATGGTAGCGAGGGTTTTGATGTGCTGATAACTAACATCGATCAAGACAGCTGTTTCGCCTTGATTGAAAATACACAGGCAGAACACCTGATCGCAGGCCTTAATCCCAATGGACATTATCGCTTAATGGCGGAATACGAAGGAATTAAGTTCACTCATCTGGCCCAGCTGACGTCTACTTACGATCAGGGCATTGGACTTAACCTGGTTAAAGAAAAAGATCCTGTTACCCTATTAAACTGGTCGGATCTGTACAAAGTTTGCCTAGAGCGCGGACTCTTCGAGTAGTTCCTAAACTTTTTTAGTCTCATTCCGAAAAGTCAGTCATGAGTAATGACGACACATTAATTTCAAAGCTTATTTCAGAAACATACACAGACAATGCGGATAAAGAATCGCCGTCTGCAGTTTCTGATTTAAGAAATTACTTCGAAAAGAAACTTAATGAAGTCGATTTCCTTTCAATCAACGACTATCTGGCACAACATAATCTTTCTATGAGTAACGTCGTCTTCCAGACGGCAACACAGTGTTACCGCTTAGAAGTAAAAGACTCAACTTTAGATTTTCCATCAAACTGGTCGATCTTCAAGGAAATTAAGTCTGAGGATTTAGTGTTCGTAGATCAGTCTCTTGATCAGGATTTTCTGCTGGATATTTTTTCAGAATTAAACGGAAGCTTTTTTAACCTGGCGCTGGTTAAAGACAATGCAGAGGTAAAATTAATTTATCTTCCTGAAGAAGTTTCAAAAGATCATATTCATTGGTTCAGAGGTTTTTTTGAGAAGAAAAATCAAATGGGCGCACTGGACGATATTCTAAAAGAAGCGGCCTAGGATAACTCCTAAGCCACATCTAAATAATCATTATAAAGCTAAGTAAAAATCCTTCATCATCTTCGCATCTTTTTCAAGATTTGGAGAGTTACAGATTACGTATCCACGACAGTCAAAAGTTTTTAGTGCACGAAGCAGTTCGCGCCAGTTAAAATCTGAATCTTCAAGGTTTAAGTGTTTTAAATCCCCTTTAGAGTTTGAAGAAATCCCAGATAAATGGATGTGCATGTTCTGAAGAGCATTCGGGTCTAACTCTTCTTTTAATTTTCCAAGTACAGTACAGAATTCTTCATACGTGTTGTACTCGTTTGTACGAGCGAACAAGTGAGAGAAGTCCATACACGGTGAACATGAAGAAACTGATTTTGTTAAATCAATTAACTCTTCAAGTGAACCAAACTGAGAAGTTTTCCCAGTTAACTCAGGACGAAGTTCAATTTGAATATCAAGACGGTTAAGTCTTTCTTCAATCACGTTTAATGATTTTTGAACTAAATCAAAAACATCATAAGGAGAATCTTTCATGTAAAAAGCAGCGTGGAAAGTCATTGATTCAGCACCACACAGATCAGAGATCTTTGCAGTTTGAATAATGCGTTCAACAGATGAATCGATTTTGTCCTGCTCGCGAGCGTTCAGGTTGATGTAGTAAGGACCATGTGAAGTAAGAGGAACTCCTAATTCATACGAAACTTTACGTAATCCAGAAGATACTTCTTCTTTCATACGAACACCGTGTGCGAATTCTAATTGCATACAATCCAGACCTAAAGCATGTACCTGCTTTACACCGTCGATTGGATTATTTTTCTTTGGCGTAGAGTTTGGAACACCAGCAGTTCCAAATAGTAGACGTTCGAATTTCATATAGGCCCCCAAGTAATTAACTTTTCCCAGACATTGTTATCACAAATCACAAAAATACGAGAGACGCGTCGTGAAAACACCTTTAATTTCAAGGTGTTCCGGGGCGTCTAAAAAACCCACCCTACCGTATTCATGTGCTTCCTTGCCTTATAGCTCTACCCCGGATTTTTGTCTATAATTTATGAATACCAGTGTAATAATGACATCAAGGTAAACTTAATTTACGGAGTTTTTATTTTTCTTTATAGATACTTACTCACTATCATCGCAGTTTTTATCATTTCGTTCGCTCTTGTGGGAGTGATGTTTAATTTGTCATATGGACTCATGGTTGGATGCCTTCTGGCAGTGATCATTCTAGTTTTATTTTCAAAGTGGGGAGAGAAGCTGGTTTTAGTTTTTGCAAAGGCACGATACGTAACTGATGATGAAACACTTATCAATCAGGTTAAAAATTTCTGCGTTCACTTAAATGTTCATGAAGTGAAGATCTATTGGTCGAATGCTTTCGTCAATAACGTCTACTATTCAGATTCATATTTTGGTAAGCCGGCCCTGATTATCGGGAAAAATATTTACAATCAGTTTTCGAGAAACGAACTTAACAGTCTTATCTATGCTTCAATCTTAAAGATCAAATCAGGAGAAGCAAAAAACCGAACAATGGTATCACTTATCTTTTTCGTGCTTTACTCTCCGGTTTATATCATCAGGTCTTTTTTCAATTCATATAAAGCACGCAAGAATCTGGAGATTTTTTTCTATCCAGCATTTAGCATCAAAACAATGATGTATGAGAATGAAAAAAGCGTAATTAACTTCGACTCTGAAGTTGGAAAAATGATCGGTCTAAAAAAAGATTATATGGCAGCATTGTTTAAGATAACCCACCTTCCAAGCTTCAATGAAAGAACAATCGGTGCACTGGTTGTCGCAGAACTTTCTCACGCAAAAAATGAGACGGAAGATGTTCTGGCCAGTTTGTTATTTAAAACGGTCGATATTAAAACACGAATTAAGGCCTTGGGTTCTAATTAATGATGAAAATTAAGTTTAAAAAAATGAAGATCGATCTCTCGGATTATTATCCGATGCTTTTCACGCTGATTTTCGTGACGATCCTCTTCCAGTATCCACTTGCTTCGTTTGAATCTATTATTTATGACCTTAAAGTCCGCTGGGACTTTGGAGTTCATCCTACTCCGGAAATTGTGATCGTGACGCTGGATGAAGAAAGCGATGACTACCTTGGTGATGTTTATCCTTATTCTTATGCAACTCACTCGAGATTTTTAGAACGCGTATTAAGAGCGCAGCCAAAGATCGTCGATTATTTTATCAAGATGCCAGAAGTGGCCACTGACAATGATGTAAACTTTAACAGCTTCAAACACAGGTTGACGGAGTTCACAAGTCAAGGCGGAAAAGTTAATTTTGCTACTGAGATCGATGAGTTGAAAGGTGAAGAATTACCACCAGAAGGTTTGCGTGAGTTTAATTATTCACTGGCGCAGCTTACGATTGATAATAACGTTTTTGCTAAAGACGATGTTGTAAGAAGAGCAATCTTTAACGTCTCAGGTGAAGAGAGCCTGCATCTTTCAACGGCCAATCAATTCAGGATTCTAAAAGGAAAACCTCCAATTAACGTTCCGGATGTTATCGGCGCTTATTATAACGAAGAAGCTGATGCGAATTTCGTTTTATTCCGTTATTCAAGTTCACCAGTTTATAGTGAGTTTAAGTATAAAACAATTCCTTATCACCGCGTTCTGGTTGGAAATTTTTCACCAGAAATTTTCAAGGATAAAATAGTTTTAATTGGCCCGAATTATATTTCTCAAAGTGATAATTTTTATCTTACTCCCTTTAACCTTGAAGAGTATAAGGCCCCGAAGCTGATTATCCATGCGAGTATCATCGATTCACTCATCCAGAATAAAACCATTAAAGCAGTTCCAAGATCTGCTTCAAATACTCTGGCGTTCATCGTTGCCATTATTCTTTCTATTTTAATTTCAAAGTTAAAGCCTAAAGATGGTCTTATCATCACACTCTTAGTTTTAGCATCTATACTACTTGCTTCTTATCTGATGTTTGTTCTGATGGGTCTTTGGCTATATACAGCCCATCTTGTTGTTACCGTGTTCGTCGTTTACTATATCTGGATTCCATTCCGTGCAATTGGCGAATACCAGCGCCGTTATGCTATTCAGGAAGAAACAAAACTTTTAAAACAAGTTGAGAAATTAAAGCAAAACTTCCTGTCTCTAATGAGTCACGATTTAAAAACTCCGGTAGCGAAAATTGCCGGAGTTGCGGATAATTTATATACACAAAATTCCGGGAATCCGGATATTCGTGAGAAGTCACAGCTAATTATCGATTCTACAAAAGAGTTGAATAAATTTATTTCTTCAATTTTAGATCTAACAAAAATTGAATCGAGCAACTTTGGTCTGATTAAAGCTTCAAAAGATGTAAACCTGATCGTAGAATCAGTCATCAAAGATGTTCATTTCAGTGCCAGCCAAAAAAATGTTCAGGTTAAAAAGAAATTATCACCACTTTATCCCATTGAGATTGACGCCAATCTGATGACGAGAGTTATCTCGAACCTTGTGGAAAACTCGGTAAAATATTCTGGGGCAGGGTCTATCGTTGAAGTGGCGACATGGGACGATGAAAAATGGGTTTATATCGAAATCAAAGATAACGGAGTGGGAATTCCGGCAGAAGAGCTTTCTAACATTTTTGAGAAATTTTATCGGATAAAAAATGATGCGAATCATTCAATAAAAGGGACCGGTCTGGGGCTCTATCTGGTGAAGTATTTCGTCGAACTTCACGGTGGGACCATTTCAGTGGATTCTATTGCGGGACAAGAGACAAAATTCTTAGTGAAATTACTCAACAAGTAGTACAATAAACTCAGGGAATATTTCCAGGGAGATCGATATGCATCGTGTGTTAGTCGTTGATGATGACAAGGTATTACAAGATTCAGTAAAGGAAGCACTTCTTTACCATAGTTTTGCTGTTGATGTTGCCAACAATGGTAAAGAGGCCCTGCATGCAGTCTACAAAGAAAAATATGATCTAGTCGTAATGGACGTGAACATGCCGGAGATGGACGGTATCTCTGCTTTAACTGAAATCAAAAAAGTTGATCCTTCAGTTATCGTGATTATTTTAACAGCTTATTCAAACGTCGGTGACGCCGTTAAAGTTGTTAAAGAAGGCGCATACAATTATTTAGAAAAACCAATCTCATCCGAAAACTTAGTTGCGCTTATTAAGCGTGCACTAAAAGCAAGATCATTAGTTGAAACATCAATGTTCTCATCTCCAAGATTATCTCTTGGTGGTGACGATCAATTCGTTGGTGAATCTCATGTTATGCAAAAAGTTTTCAACGTAATCGATAAACTTGCAAAAGTTAATACTCCGGTTTTAATTCGTGGAGAATCGGGTACAGGTAAAGAACTTGTGGCACGCGCGATTCACTATAACGGTCCTAGAAAAGATGCCAAGTTCGTTACTATCAACTTAGCAGCTGTTCCTGAAAACTTAATCGAGTCTGAGTTATTCGGTCACGAAAAAGGCGCCTTCACTGGTGCTTCAGAAAGAAAATTAGGTAAATTCCAGTACGCTGACGGCGGGACACTTTTCCTTGATGAAATCGGGGACATTAGCCCAACGATGCAGGTAAAACTTCTTCGTGTTCTACAGGAAAAAACTTTTACACCAATAGGATCTAACCGCGATATCAAAGTTGATGTTCGCGTGATAGCAGCTTCACATAAGCCATTTGAAAAAATGATTGCTGACGGGTCGTTCAGAGAAGATTTATTTTATCGTTTAAATGTTCTACCAGTGTATCTTCCACCGTTGCGTGAAAGAAAATCTGATATCCCATTCCTTGTTGATTACTACATTAAATATTTCAACAACGTTCATGGATTAAACATCAAGGGTGCAAGTGAAGAAGCTAAAAACTTACTTGTTAACTTCTCATGGCCGGGTAACATCAGAGAGCTAAGAAACGTTATTGAACACGCGTTCATTATCGAATCATCTGATATGATCCAGGCACCTTCACTTCCTCATACTCTGAAAATCACTTCTCCAACTAAAGTTCCGGAGCCGGAAGATAACTCAGACATGATGATTGACGTTGAGGGTATCCAGGATTCAATCTTCGACATGAAGAGTGATGAAGATGTTAAGTCTCCGGACAGCTTTTCTTTCAACAATGTTTTAAATTCTAAAGAAATGGTCATGGACTTCCAGGTTGCAAAAGATCTTTTCGAGAAAGAGTTTATCGTATGGGCCCTGAGACAAAATAAAGGGAAGATCAACCAGACGGCCTTAAAAGCAAACATTCCAAAGAAAACGCTTTTAAGAAAAATTGAGAAATACGAAATTCACGCGAAAGATTACGTTAACGGTTAAGACTTATGAAAATGATTTATAGAATGTGCATTATGATGTCCGCTATTATTATCGGAGATCAGGCAACGAAAGCACTGGTACAGCAGAAATTTTACTTAGGTGAAACTGTGCCGGTGATTCATAACCTTTTCCATTTTACTTATGTGAGAAATCCGGGCGCTGCTTTTGGTATGTTTGGTTATTCTGCTGACTGGATCCGTGTTCCGTTGTTTTTCGGTGTTCCAGTAGTGGCCTGTATCTGGCTTCTGTATTTAATCTGGACGACAAGAAATACTAAAAAACTTCAGTGTCTTGCTTATAGTTTAATTTTCGCTGGTGCAGTTGGAAATCTAATTGATCGCTTCAGCATGAACTACGTTGTCGACTTCCTGGATTTTTTCTGGGGAACACATCACTTCCCGGCATTCAATATTGCAGACAGCTCAATTACGATTGCGGCCATTCTTTTAATTTACGAGACGCTTATTGCGCCTAATCTAAAGAAAGACGACAGTGCTACCCGTACTGTTTGAATCTCCTTATTTTATACTCTACGCTTACCCGTTATTTATGGGGCTGGCCTGGGGGGTAGGGTTTTATTTAACCCGCTATGTTTTTGAAAATCATAATTTAAATATTAAACCACTTCCTACATTGTTCGGTGGATTATTTCTCTCTTCATGGATTGGGGCCAAGGTTTTTTTCCTGGTGGTTTCATCACAACATAAAGTTTATCAATATATTTATGCCGATTCTTTCTGGCTCGGTGGTGGTTTTGTTTTTTACGGCGGTCTCATTTTCGGACTTGCATTCTACTTTATCTACTCAGTATGGTTAAAAAAATTTCCATTCAAAGAAAGTAAATACCTCGTTCCAGGCTTAGTTTTTGGACATGGAATTGGCCGTGTTGGATGTTTTTTTACGGGATGCTGTTACGGTATCCAGTGTGATCTACCATGGGCCGTAAAGATGCATGGGGAATGGATTCATCCAGTGCAACTGTATGAAGCATTTGGCCTTTTTTTAATCGGCTATTTGGTCATGAAGTGGATTGCACAGAAAAAAGAAAACTTCTACATCGTAAGCCATTACCTGCTTTATTATTCACTACTAAGATTTTTCGTAGAGTTTTTCCGCGGTGATATTATCCGCGGAGTTTATTGGTTTTCATTATCCACATCACAAATAATTTCGTTAGCATTATTTGTTATCATTTTAACAATCAAGATTAAAAAGAAAGCTTAACTTCCAATCCAGTCACTTAAAGCAAAAAAGATAAATGTTCTTAATACCCAATGGGCCCCAAGCTTTAATTGGTATTCTAATTTATTTTGTTTTTCTATGTCAGTAGGCTTAAGACCAATTTTTCTTAAAAGTTGATTGATCTTATGAACTCTTCTCACTTGAATATCTTCAGCGGTCGTATAGGTGATCGAAAATGAAATAGAGAACTCATCTGTACCATTCTCCACCATATGAGGCGCAGTAAATGGAAAGAACACTCCCATTGCTGGGTCAAGGTCATACTTAGAGGCTTTTTTAAATTTTTCCGCTGTATAGAGAGTTTTAGCAAGACTGTGGACGCCATGAAAGTATTCATTCTCTTCCTGCGAAACAATTTCTTTATCTCTTGGATCCCATAAAAATAACGTCTTCTTTCCCTTAATGTGGAAGTAGTGATTTGTTTCGAAGTCTCTATGATAAGGAGTAACACCACCAGGTGAAGTGATAAAAATCCAGGCCTCAACTCTGGAGATGCTTTTATGGAATTTTAAAGTATCTTTCTTTATCTCTTTATAAACCTCTTGAACCAGTGGCCCGTAAACAGGATCTTTTTCGATTTCCTGGATATAAACAAACGATCCGGAGACATCAATATTATCCAAAGTTTCTTGTAATGTTAGTCCCGTTACATGCTCTTCGCGGGCAGTATCGAATCTTTGAGTACGCTCAAGTTTAGCACTATGAAAACGCACTTTAGGATTCCTGAGTGCAAGCCTGGATAATTCATCAAACTGCATCAATGGGTGATTGTGAAGTGTGTGGTGAAAGTGATGTTGTATAGCTGGGTCAAACTCATCAAGCTGTCTTTCTAAGTACGCCATAGATTACTCCTGCGAAATTTACAGAATATAATTAGGCCCATCCTCAATTAAGATCAACTTAATTTATAATTTATTCACTCCCTTTCAACATTACTTTTTAGCAATGAATAAACAAATTAAAATGTGATTAAAACCAGATTAAAACAGTCAAGAATGTTTTCATTTTTACAGCCTTTGATGGGAAATGACGGCCCACGTACACAATTATTCTTAAAACATTTATAATGAAAATAAGGATCCATTACCGTTAGGAGTGTTTGTCTATGGGCCGTGTAATATTATTTATTAGCTTATTTATTTCAGTTCAATCTTTTGCTGCAAGTTTTAATAATACACCTTCAGATTATTTTGATTACCTGACGAAAAAAACTATTGAAGATTTCAACTCCGGCGTAAAACGCTATAACGAAAAAAAGAAAGATTCTGAGCCTGGGATTTATAAGGGTATCGGACAGAAATTTAATATTGTTATAAAAAATAATCGCATTCAATTTACAGTATTAAATTATTTAAAAGATGAAATGTACGTAAATGGTTTCAAGGTTAAAAGAAGTACATTCGGTTTAAGTAAAAAAACAACATTGATAGATTCTGTAATTTCAGTGGCCAATGCTGATGATGGTGATCTGGATGCCCAGGCAACACAAATTCTATTGACTGCACTCGGAGGATTACAAACAAATCTGGAAGAAGTGGGAATGATGTGTTTCATGAGCTGTGTAAGCGACGTAAAAAAGAATAATAAAAAGAAAATTATGGATGCGCTTGCAAGACAGAATAATGATTGTAACGATCAACTTTATGCTCAGAACGATACGATTAAAAAATATCCAAGCTATAACATGGTTTCATTGCTTCACTCGACATTTAATCCTGAGTTCGCATCGGTTAAAGCATTAATTCAAAAAGTTTCTGAAGCTAATGCAAAAAAAGTAAAAGATTTTATGGCCAATAAAATGCTGGTAACAAAAAGTTATCAGTCTTGCGTTGAAGTAATAACTTCAGGAACAGTTGCTGATGGAGCCTTTAATCCACTGGAAAAAGGGGTGAGTGTGTTGACTGCAGGTGGAGCGGCCAGCATGAGGATCGAAGAGGAAATTGAAAAAGCTAAGGACGTATGTGTGAAGATGGAAGAATTGAGAACGTGCCTGGTTACGTTGAAGAAAAATCTGAACACGATTAACTCAATAAAACGATCGGTGAATAAAGCGGGATACAATGTTCCGTTAGAGACACTTCCTGAAATCAAAAATATTGAAAGGTAATTTAGAAAGAGATTACTCGTTTGCGACTTTTTTCTTAATTGCTTCGAGTTCTTTTTCATCGATATAAAGCTCAGAACCAAGAGTTTCAGTTGACCACGCAGTGAATGCGTCGTCGTGCTCGTACATCATGATGGTTTCCCAAGGACAATCTACAGTACAATTCTGGCAGCCAATACAACGGGCCAGATCGATTTCTACAGTTTGCTGGAATTGAGGATTTTCTGGTTGAGGTCCTGGAACAAGTTCAATAGAGTCTACCGGGCAACCCTGAATACAGATTTCGCAACCAGTACAACCTGACTGGTGAACAACTGCCAATAACTTAGGCGGTTTTTTACCTTTTCTCTTCGGCTTTAGGCGCGCAGTATGGAAAGGGTTCTCTACTATCAATGCCTCGTCAGAGTCATTGATAGTAGAATTATTTGATGTATTTTCGGTGCTCATAGCAAACCCAAATCGAGTAATTTATGTTAATAAATATGTCCCATTATAAACCAAATCGGCTTTTCTTGCTATTAGATTAACTAGAGATAGAGTGAAGATTATGAAAAAACTTAGATTTGTAACCGCGGCCAGCCTGTTCGACGGTCATGACGTGTCGGTCAATATTATGAGAAGAATGCTACAATCCAAAGGGGTTGAGGTAATTCATTTAGGTCATAACCGTTCGGCGCAAGAAGTCGTCGATGCGGCCCTACAAGAAGACGTAAATGCTCTTGCATTAAGTTCATATCAAGGTGGGCATGTTGAGTATTTCACTTATATTCGTGAACTGCTCGATGCGGCCGGTGCTAAAAATGTAAAAATTTTTGGTGGTGGTGGTGGTGTTATCACTCCGACTGAAATTAAACTTCTTCATTCTCGCGGGATCAATCGCATCTATTCTCCACAAGACGGAATGGAAATCGGACTTAACGGAATCATCGATAACATGATTGAGCAGGCGACATACTCGACTCTTGATGGCGTGGATTTCTCAAAATTAAATTTAGCAAAATTAGATAAACGTGAAATTTCAAAAGTCATCACGGCCATTGAAGACAATGGCGAGCTTCCGGTAAAGTTCACTCCCGGAAATGTTCCTGTCCTGGGGATTACCGGTACAGGTGGAGCAGGAAAATCATCTTTAATTGATGAACTTCTTCTTCGTTTTTATCGTCATTCACCAGACTGTAGAATTGCTTTAATTTCAGTCGATCCTACAAAGAAAAAAACATCCGGTGCATTACTAGGCGATAGAATTCGTCTGGGAAGTGCGAGCTTTGATAATTTTTATATCAGGTCTCTTGCGACACGCGATTCAAATACTGAATTATCTCCGCAAATTAAAAATACTGTCGCTTTTTTAAAGTCACAGCCCTTTGATTTAATTTTAGTTGAAACTTCAGGTATCGGTCAGGCATCAGATGAAATTACAAAAGTCGCTGACAAGTGCATTTATGTGATGACTCCGGAATTTGGGGCCGCAACACAGCTTGAAAAAATCGAAATGCTTGATGCTGCTCACTTTATCGTTTTAAACAAATTTGAAAAACCACGTTCTGAAGATGCTCTGAGAGACATTAGAAAACAATATAGAAGAAATCATCAGGAATTCGCAGGACATCCTGGTGCACGAGAAGATGTTGATCTACCAATCTACGGAACAATGGCCTCTCAGTTCAACGATGTTGGAGTGAACGCGCTATTTTACGACATCGTGAATACGATGAAAGTTAAAGCAAATAATCTTGAATCAATGAAGCGTGATAAAGCTCCTTCTGAGAAAAAAAGAATTATTGCTCCGGAGAGAACTCTTTATTTGAGAGATATTTCAGGAGCTGTTCGATCGTATAATCGTGAAGCGCTTGAAACGGCAGAAAAAATTAAAGATTATGAAGCTCTTTCAATTGCAGCCAGGTTATTGAATGGAAATAAAGACGTCGCTATAAAACTTGCAGAAGTCGAAGCTTCAATTCCTCCAGATGCATTTAAAGAATTAAACGTCCTGGATGAAACAATTGCTCAATATGAGGCAGGAGCTTTTTCTTACTTCGTTCGCGCGAAAGAAATTAAAGTTAAGACCAAATATAAATCACTTTCCCACAATGATATTTCAAAAGTTGCTTATCCAAAATTCAGGTCACTAACTGATAAATACCATTTTATAAAGAATTCAAATCTTCCTGGTCACTTCCCGTTCGCTGCTGGGATTTTTCCTTTCAAGCGTGCCGATGAAGATCCGAAGCGAATGTTTGCCGGAGAAGGCGGGCCATTAAGAACGAATACACGATTCCATTACCTTTCAAAAGATGATGCAGCTAAACGTTTATCGACAGCGTTCGACTCTGTAACTTTATACGGAGAAGATCCTGATACACGTCCGGATATTTTCGGAAAGATCGGTGAGGCCGGTGTTAACATAGCTACCCTTGAAGATATGGGCGATTTATATAAAGGTTTCAGTCTTATTGATCCAATGACTTCAGTTTCAATGACGATCAACGGACCTGCACCAATCATCCTTGCACTTTTTATGAACACAGCAATGAAGCAAGCTCTACCGGGTGATTCATTCTGGGATAAGCAAAAACGTATTGACGTTATGAGACAGGTAAGAGGAACAGTTCAGGCCGATATTCTAAAAGAAGATCAGGCACAGAACACATGTATTTTCTCGCTTGAGTTCGCATTAAAAATGATGGGGGATATTCAGGAGTATTTCTGTCGTCACGCCATTAAAAATTATTATTCAGTTTCTATTTCGGGTTACCACATTGCAGAAGCTGGTGCGAATCCGATTTCTCAAATGGCCTTTACGCTTTCAAACGGGTTCACATTTGTTGAATATTATTTAAGCCGTGGAATGAAGATCGATGACTTCTCCCAGAACCTTTCGTACTTCTTCTCTAACGGACTTGATCCTGAATATACAGTTATGGGAAGAGTAGCGAGAAAAATCTGGGCCGTTACGATGAGAGATAAATATGGTGCGAATGAAAAATCGCAACAGTTTAAATACCACGTTCAGACATCAGGAAGATCTCTTCACGCTCAGGAAATTGACTTCAACGATATCAGAACAACACTACAGGCGTTTTTAGCACTTTCTGATAACTGTAACTCACTACACACGAATGCTTATGATGAAGCTATTACAACACCCACAGAGGAATCTGTAAGACGTGCAATGGCGATCCAGATGATCATCAACCGTGAATTCGGAATGAATAAAACTGATAATCCTATTCAGGGAGCTTATATCGTTGAAGAATTATCAGTGATTGTTGAAGAAGCTGTTTTAAAGGAATTCGAAAACATTTCTGATAAAGGTGGAGTTCTGGGTGCAATGGAGTCAATGTACCAGCGTTCAAAAATCCAGGAAGAGTCACTTTACTATGAAACATTAAAAGATACCGGAGAGTTCCCTATCATTGGCGTAAACACTTATATTGCTCCTAACATCAAAGAACAAATGGCGAAAGAAATTGAAATCTCACGCTGCTCTGAGGATGAAAAAATGGACCAGATTCTTCGCCTGAATAAATTTAAAGAAAAAAATAAAGATAAGACCTCTGAAGCACTTCAACGATTGAAGTCAGTTGCTTTGAATGACGGAAATGTTTTTGAAGAATTACTTTATACCGTAAACTTCGCAAGCCTTGGGCAGATTACTAATTTGCTTTATGAGGTTGGTGGAAAATACCGCAGGAACATGTAATGAAAAAAGCAGACGTTTACACACGCACTGGAGATATGGGAACGACTGGTCTTGTCGGCGGAACCCGAATTAAAAAAAGTGATCCGCGTATTAATCTTTACGGCGAAGTAGACGAGTTGAATTCGCATATTGGTGTAGCGATTTCACATATGGATAAGAGCATCGACAAAAGCCTTTTGCTGCAAATTCAGTCTTCGCTTTTTGATTTAGGTTCGAACCTCGCCTGTGAAAAAGATAAACGTACACAGTTTAAACTTCCACAGATTAGCAAAACTGCAATTGATAGTCTTGAGAATGACATTGATCAGATGGATTCCCAACTTGCACCGCTAAAACATTTTATTCTTCCAGGTGGTGATCCGGCCGCAGCATCATTTCATGTATGTCGTACAGTATGCAGAAGAATTGAGAGAGAGATGGTGGATTTTGAAGACCAGCATCCGGGAGAAATTCCGGAAAATGCGCTGGTTTATATGAATCGTCTTTCTGATTATTTTTTTATTTTGTCACGTTACTTGAATTCAAACAAAAACATTGAAGAAACACAATGGGTGCCAGGAACGTAATTACTTTTTCTTTTTGCTATCGAGTTTAAGAAATCTTGTATTACCACTGCTTTCTTCCTGCTCGATAACGTTTTCAGCGCTGGCCCAGTTTGATCCCGGCTTTTTCTTTTCTTTATGTTGTTTGTTAAGAAAAATGGTTTTTTTCTTGGGAGAGTCTTCATCGGCTTCACTATCTGTCGAAGGTGAAATTTTTAACTTACTAATGTCTGGAAGTGTCTTCTCATCTTTTTTCGAAAGAATAGAAGAGCCAATCGCTAAACGCTCGGAAGTCGACAATCTTTTCTCATCAATTTTAATAAGTGTATTACCAATACGAATAACATCATTGACACGAACCATTGTCTTATTCACCTGGCTGTTATTTAAAAAAGATCCATTTGTAGAACCAAGATCAGTAAAAAGTAACTGGCCTTTGCCGTTTACTTCAAATGAACAGTGCTTGCCTGACATTTTAATATCTACAATTTTATAATCACTGATTCCAGAACGACCCATTACAATTTTATTCAAAACGGGCAGTTCAGTAATAAGACCATCTTCAGTTTTTATAATCAGAATAATTGCCATAATTTAACCCCTTGTAACTAAATAATATCTCATGAATTAACTCTTTTAAAGGAGGGCAAAACATTCTATAGGAAATGTGATAGAATATGGTAATAACTGATCAAAGTCAGAGGTTAATATGGAACAAGTCATTACAGTCACAGATAAAGCATTAACACATATTCGTGAAATATATCTCAAGGAACAAAAGGGACTTGATACAGGTCTTCGCCTTGGTGTTTCCGGTGGAGGATGTTCAGGCCTTTCATACAAAATCGAATTCTCTGAGAAAAAAGAAAAAGATAATATTCTGGATTTCGGAGACATCAAAATTTTGATCGATCCAAAATCTTCAATTTACCTGAAAGGTGTCGAGCTTGATTTCAAAGACGGTCTTAACGGAAAAGGATTTGTTTTCAATAACCCGAACGCGACTAATACTTGCGGTTGTGGTGAATCTTTCTCAGTTTAATGCCATATGAAAACCGATCTCTCTTCGATTCGATTTAATTCAACAACAATGCATTTATCAGACTGGTCACTCATTGAAGTGACCGGAGCTGATCGTGAAGCTTTTTTCCAGGGCCAGGTTACAAACGATCTGAGTGCAATTGGTATAAAAGAAGCGCAAGTTACTGCGCGCTTAAACCGCACAGGAAAAGTACAGTCGTTTTTTACGATTGCGAAACTTGAAGATAAACTTCTTATTCTTTGTCCAAAAGTACTCGTAGAAAACATACTTACTGATTTTAATAAATTTATTGTCATGGATGATGTTGAACTAAAAGCACTTGATGAAAAAGTTTATGTGCATTTCAATTATTTTTTCGACAATGAAAATGAAGAGCATCTTTTCCATTTTAATTTTTATGGAATCACGGCTTCAATCAATACAAAACCATTTACAGGTATTCCTGCAACAGATGAAAAAGAACTCGAAGTCGTTCGTTTTTTAAATGGCCACCCCAAATGGAAGACAGACGTTGATGAAACTCAGTTTATCAATGACTCTTTTTTAAATGAAATAGCGATCTCTTATAAAAAAGGCTGTTTTCTAGGACAAGAAACTGTTGCGAAGATTGAAAACAACAGAGGCGCAGCTTACTATCCTGTTCTTTTAACTCTTACGACTGATGTCGAAGTTCCATTAACCGAACTTTATATCGATGCTAAAAAGGCCGGAGTCGTGAATTATCAAGAAGACAGATATCTTCAGGTAGATCTATTCCGTGACTTCCGTGTTGACGGGAAAAAAATAGATCTGATTATCGGAACACTTGAACTATCAGCAACGATTCATTATCTTCCATTTTTTAAAAATCAAAAACGCGATGATGTTGCCAATGAGCTTTATCATTTAGGAGTTGATGATTTTCAAAGAGAAGATGTTGAATCAGCGATGAGCTATATGAAGAAAGCGATTGATTTCAATCCTGCCTTGTCTGATGCCTATGAATCTATCGGGGTAATTCTTGGTAGAAAAGAAAGGTATCAGGAAGCGATCGAGTGGATGGATAAACTTCTTACTGTAAAAAGTTCATCTGTCATGGCCCACACTAATAAATCACTTTTTTTAATGAAGCTTGGAAAGATTGAAGAAGCAGAGGCCGAAAAGGGTCTTGCGACTATAAAATCTTTTTCAATGTACGGTGAAGAAGCAAAACTTAAGAAGGCGATCGAAGCTGAAAGGCTGAAAAAAGAAGAAGACATTAACCGTCGTGAGAAAATGTTCCTTCAGGTTATCGAGATTGACCCTGACGATACGATTGCTCTTTATGGGATGGCAGATGTCGCGTTTTATAGAGAAAACTTTAAAAAGGCAGCAGAGCTGCTTGAGAAAGTTGTTATAATCGATGAAAAATATTCTGCAGCTTATTTATTGCTTGGAAAAAGTTTAGAAGCATCGGCGAATCTGGAAAGAGCTATGCAAGTCTATAAAAAAGGCATCGATGTCGCTTCTAAAAGAGGAGACATGATGCCTGCAAATGAAATGCAATCGAGATTAAACCAGCTTGTAGTGGCCTCTCGCCTCGCTTAAATCCTTTTTTAATCTAGAAATTTTAGCAGAAGCTTCGGAGTCGCTAGCTTTTAATTCAGCTAAGACACTTTCAACAGTCTTTTTATAGGCATCAATTCGTTCATAAGTAGAATTAATCAACGCCAGGCCTTCTTTAGTTACGCGCTTATTTTTAAAAGCGTGAGTAAAGTCAGGACGGCAATATTCCAGCATGTAGTATTCTTCAAGGAAACGCGTTTTAATTTTAACTTTTTCATCTTTCGTGAAAGTTAAAACCTTTTTCTCAGAAGCAATGTTTAAATTCACAAATAATTCCATCGCCCAGAAGAACGTGAATACTGCATGATAAATTCCACGAACAGGTCGAAGGGCCTTTCTCCATGGAGAGTAATAAACTTTATCATCGTCTTCGTGAATCAGGTCCTGGTGATTTAAGTATGTATTTAAGTAGTGGTGTCCGTTTTCATGAAGCAGATCATCCATTAGATCGATTGAATCGCGGTCGAACATATTGATGCATGAATAACCAGGTAATGACTGCATCGAATAACTTACTATTCCTTTTTCATCCACTGGCACAATTGTATGAGTGAAACTCTTGAATGTTGTATGTAAGTGAGGTGCGGCCTTCTTGATATTTCCCAGGGCCTTGATGATACTCTTTTTAAATTCTTCGATTTTCTTATCACCGGCTTCACAGTGAGGAAGTACGAAAAGTTTTACATCTTCAAGTTCAATCGGAGCAGGTGGTGCATCGATCGTTAAAACGACAGATTTATCATTGGCTTCGATCACGATCTTTTTTTCTTCAGGAGAAATAGAAGCGAGAGGAATGGCCGGGTAAGTTTCCGGTGTGTTCTTTAAAGTCACGGCAAAATGCTGGTCAGTGATATAGATTTTTCTTTCCGAGTCGCCAAGCTCAGGAACGACCTGATAAACAAGTGCGTCTCCGAATTCCTGACGGTAAAGACTCATGTGAACAACATAAAAAGATACGATCTGGTTTTCCAGAAGTGGGATTAGTTTTTCTGAAACTTCAATAACGGGAGATCCTTCATTTAAAAAATTCAGGAAACTCTCTGACAATTCAGACTCATTCCAGAAGTTAAAAAGTTCGTCTTCAAGTTCAGTTAATTCGTCAGTATCGATTCCTTCTTCCAGAAGTAGTTCTTCGTGAAGCTGAATGATATAAATTAAATTATCAACCAGGTTTAACCAGTAAAATTTAAGAGGTGAGAATTTATCAAAAGCTTCATCATGAACGATGTCATTTAACTGATCCAGAAAATTTGGATCAACTACGTCTGTCTCAAAACCTTTTTGAAAATCGACACGAAGATCTTCGATAAAATCTTTGAATCCAAGTTCAACATTCTTTTGAAGTTTTCTGTGAAAGTCTCGTGAAAATAGTTGTTCTTTCAT
Organism: Bacteriovorax sp.; assembly: GCA_014378525.1. Classification (GTDB taxonomy): domain Bacteria; phylum Bdellovibrionota; class Bacteriovoracia; order Bacteriovoracales; family Bacteriovoracaceae; genus Bacteriovorax. The sequence goes on along the minus strand of JACMNL010000006.1, from coordinate 822 downwards.
GGGTCCCCAATAAGTTTTAGTTGCGCTTGAATTTGTGTGGATTATATTTGGATTTCAAAATGGCTGGGAAGGTGGGAGTCGAACCCACGACCAATAGATTAACAGTCTACTGCGCTACCACTGCGCTACTCCCCATCAGTTTGAAATAAGTACACAAGTTATAAAAATTATTGGGTTGTTTGTCTAGAACTTTTTAGAAAAAACCTTATAACTCAGGCTAAGTCACTGGAACTTAGTCATGGCACATTGCCAGATCAAATTGCTCAAGTTTAGACGCAATACTGCCGATACGTTCATTACTATGGCAGTACAAAATCTTCTTATAATGAACCTCCTTCGAATCATCACTCCTGAAGAGATTGCTGATATCGCAACCAAACACAATGGTGGAAAGTTTCTTTCGCTTACAGATTTAGTAAACGAGAGAGTTGATAGAAAAATTTATCGCGATTTTACTTCATCTGATTCGATGGATGAAATTCATGAAGAGCATGTTCAACAATCACTTGAAAAAAGTGGAGCGAAAATTCTTCCATTTGGAAAAAAAGAAATTGTTGAAGAGAGTGTTCCTGAAACAGGTAGTGGAGATAATCCAGCACCGAGATTTGTTGTTCAGGCGAAACAAACGTCACAACTAGCTCCGCAATTTATAGATCAGGTTGAGCCTGTTAAAGCACCGGCCATAGAGCACAAACCAGATGAAAACATGTCATCGTTTATTCTCATTGAAAAAGCTCGATTGAAATCTTCACAAAAATCGTTAAAGCAAAAAGAAATCATCGATCTATATCAAAAGAATTCCAATGTTGACGTCGAACTCAT
>JACMNL010000055.1 GCA_014378525.1 Bacteriovorax sp. | reverse complement strand
TCTAGAGAGTCTAGGTTTAGATCGTCAACGAAACTTGTTTCTAGATTGATCTTTGCGATATCAATTTTCGTCGCGTCGCTGATTAGTTTAATAACCTTGTCTTTCATTCAATAACTCCTGAAATTAATCTAAAAAATAAGTCATAGTTTTATTAGATATATAATCCACCGTCAATTTTAATCGTCTCACCAGTGATATATGACGATGCTTTGCTCAATAAAAAACAAACTAAGTTCGCTACTTCTTCCGGGTCACCCATGCGTTTTAACGGGATAGTGGATAAATAAGCATCTTTAACTTTCTCATCAAGAGCGTGTGTCATATCTGTCGTGATAAAACCTGGACAGATTGCGTTACATCTGACGTTTCTTGAAGCTAATTCTTTGGCGTATGACTTAGTAAAACCAATCATTCCCGCTTTAGAAGCAGAGTAGGCAATTTGCGAAGCATTTCCCATCAATCCAACGATTGAAGAGATATTCACTACAGAAACGTTTTCGGCCTTTAAAAAGCTGCGTGATAAAATTTGAGTCAACATAATCGCTGACGTTAAATTCGTGTTGATTGTCGCCGTCACATCTTCTTCTTTCATGCGAAGAACGATTTGATCTTTTGAAATACCAGCGTTGTTCACAAGGCCCGTGATCGGTCCGTTTGCTTCAACGAATTTTTCAACTGCTTCTTTCATTTGCGCCGTATTTGTTACGTCGAAAAGTAAAGCAGTCACATTAGATGCACCTAAAGCTTGAAGCTCTTCTTTTAACTTCATTGCAGCTGCTTCATCGCCTCTGTAGTTGAATACAACGTGCGACCCTTGTGATGCCAAGGCCTCTGCCATTTTTTTACCAAGGCCTCGTGAGGCACCTGTAACAAGAACTGTTTTACCTTTTAAGTCTTCAAATTTTGCGATCATTTTAAAAGCTCCTCAATTTCAGCAAGTGCTTCATCTCTGTCGAGAGGAATGACTTTAATGTCTTTATTAATTTTGCGAACCAGACCCATTAAAACTTTACCCGGACCTACTTCAATACAAAGTGTGTCTGATGGAAGTTTCTCGATAGATTGTGTCCATAAAACCGGACCGTACGCCTGGTGATAAAGATTGTTGATGATAATTTCCGGATTTGTTCCTGCGGAATATTCTTTTGCATCGATGTTGGCGATGTAAGGAATTTTATTTTCGTGCCACTTGAATTTAGCGAAGGCTTCTTTCAACTGATCAGCAGCAGGCTTCATTAGTGAAGAGTGAAAGGGTGCTGAAACGTTAAGTTCCATTGCACGGTGAGCGTCTTTAAAATTTTCTGCAAGCCATGCTACTGCACGTCCGCAAGCTTCACTTTCACCCGAGATTACGATTTGCGAAGGATCGTTAAAGTTTGCAGGCATAACTTCTGAACCAGGTTTTGAAGCTTCTTTACAAGCTTGTTCAACAACGTCAGCAGGAACTTTTAATATCGCAAACATTTTTCCTTTTCCAACAGGAACTGCTTCCTGCATATACTTTCCACGAAGGTGAACTGCGTGAATGGCATCGTAGGGAGATAAAACACCAGCGACAACAAGGGCCGCGTATTCACCAACAGAGTGGCCTAAAACGCGGTCAACTTTTACATCGTATTTTTTAAAAAGAATTTCCAGTTGATTATAAAGCGCAACTGAATGTTTTAGGATGGCAGGTTGAGTGTTGTGAGTCAGTTTCAATTCGTCTTCAGGGCCTTCCTGCATAAGTTTTTTTAAGTCGTAACCTAAAATCTCATTGCCTTTATCGAAGAGAGATTGATCAAGATTTTTTCCCATTCCGACGTATTGTGAGCCTTGTCCGGGAAATAAAAGTGTAACTGATTTAACCATCAACATATCCTTGTTTTAGTATCTTGGTTTAATATCTTATAAGGGCCGCTCCTGCAGTTAATCCCGCACCAAAAGCGTCGAAGAGAACCAGGTCCCCACGTTTAATTTTTCCTTCCATAACTGCTTCGTGAAAAGCAATAGGACATGTCGCCGCAGAAGTGTTTCCGTACTTATGAATATTCACGATAACTTTATCCATCTCGATTCCGAGAATGTTTGCTGTCGTTTCAATAATTCTAATGTTGGCCTGATGAGGGATAACCCAATCAACAGCTGAAAGAGGAAGACCAGCAAGCTCGAGACATTTTTTACCGTTTTCAGCAAGAGTTCTCGTTGCCACTTTGAACATTTCTTTACCCTTCATCTGCATGAATTGCTCATCGTTTTCAATGTGCGCGGCAGTTGTTGGAGTGACAGCACCACCAATTGGCTGGCTGAAAAACTCTCCACCTGTTCCGTCTGAATTTAAAATCCCGGCAAGAACTTTTGACTCCGATCCTTCTTCTGCGCGACCGATGATAGCAACACCACAACCATCTCCGAAAAGAATGCATGTGTTTCTATCTTTCCAGTTCACTACGCGAGAAAGCATTTCAGAACCAACCACTAAAACCGTTTTTGCTAAACCAGTTTTAATCATTGAGTTGGCTAAATTTAATCCGTAAACAAATCCTGAGCACGCCACAGATATATCCAGGCAAGCGCAGTTGTTTGTGATTCCCAGTTTTACCTGAAGAATACATGCTGAGTTTGGAAGTTTTACGTCAGGAGTAACTGAAGCGAATATGATGAAGTCGATATCGTTTGGTTGTAAGTTTGCCGCTACAAGAGCATCTTTGGTTGCCGCTAGGGCCATGTCTGTTGGAAATTCTCCACCTTCAGTAGAACTAATGTGGCGTTCTTTGATTCCCGTTCGCTCGAAAATCCATTGGTCAGTAGTATCTACGATTTTTTCAAGGTCGACGTTTGTAACAACTTTTTTGGGAGCGTACATCCCAGTTCCTAGAATCTTTGCTTCATAGGTTTTCATTTTGGACGTCCATGTTTTAGTCTCATAAAAAAGGCCCTTAAATTCGTAACGAAGATAAGGGCCTCTTTATTATTTGAGACAATTTTTTTGCTTAAATTATTGAGCAGCTTCTGCAGTTTCAGCTTTAACTGAAACGACAACTTTCCCTTTGTAGAATCCACAAGCAGTACAAAGAGCGTGAGGCATTACATGCGATCCGCAGTTTGAACATGACATTGGGTGCTTTCTATAAAGTTTATGGTGTTGACCAGCTCTTCTTAGGCCTTTTCTTGAAACTGAATTTTTCTTCTTAGGAACTGCCATCTTATACTCCGCGACAAATTAGGTAACTTCAACTTTTTTTAAATATGAGGGTAAATCAATACGATAAAAAGACCTGTTCGGCAAGTTTTTTTAAGGTTTACGCATAGCTCACACTGACTATTTTCTATTCTTCTGCCGAATTTTCCATTTGAGTGCTTCTCGGGAAGGCCGGAACCTCTAAGAAAATCTGCTCATGGATGAACTCTTTTATATCTGCCATACCTTTATGGTAAAAATATAATTCCATTTCTTCGCCGTCAGCAAAGGCCGTTGTCACCTCAGCGTATTCCGGAAGTTTTTCCTGAGAGTCGTGAAGAAATACTGCGTTAACTTTATGTTCCATATGTTGAAATAAGGGAACAAGCGTCAATCCACATGGTAAATGGTATTTTGCATTAATTGTCGCTCTAACTGTTAAGTGGTCACCTAAAAAGGTATTTTTTTTGCGGGCGATTACCAGGTGAAGGTTCAAAGAACCCGCTGGATAAGTGTCTTCCGGGTCGAGCTGGTCGTGCAGCTCAGTCAGGATTTCATCAATCCACGGAGTGTAAGTATTATTTAGTTCGTACTCCTCGATAATATCGTGGGCATACTTTGTTACTAAAACTTCAGGGTCAATTTGTGTATTAATTTTTGTGATCATTTCCATGGCACCCATTTATCTTAGAAAGATTTAAAAGTACAATGTCATTCGAGGTGAACGTGAATATTATGGTTTGTGGATTTATGGGTTCGGGGAAAACAACTTTTGTAGAAAGTTTCCGCGGCAATCATCTGGGTTATGACTGTATCGATCTCGATGCGGCCGTGGCAGCAAGTCTTTCGATTCTGCCCTCTGACCTCGGAGAATGGATTAACAAAAATGGTCTGGAAAATTTTCGTCACAAAGAAATCTTTGTTCTTCAAGGCCTGCTCAATAACCGCATGATGAAAATCATCGCTCTGGGTGGCGGAACCAATACGGGTGAAGGTTATTCTGAACTTCGTTCTCAGGCAAAAACGGTCTTTCTCAATGTTGCATTTGATACCTGCTACAAACGAATTAAAAATGACCCGAACCGCCCTCTGACAGCGCTCGGAGAGGCCGGACTTCACGATCTCTACAATAAACGACTCCCACAGTATCTTACATCTGACATTTGTCTCTCTGAAGATGAGATAAAAAAGATTGAAGGCCTAGATTCTTTAGTACATAATTTAAGCAGTATTTAAAACCGACAAGAGGTTAGTTGTGAACGACGGAAAAGTTACGGTAGCGTTGCTACTTTCAGATTTGAATGAAGTCAAAGAAATTTCTTCAGTCTTTAAAAAACTCGGAATCATTCCACATTTTTATGAAGACCTGAAAACTTTCTGGAGCGGAACACTTGAACGCCTTCCGGCCCTTTGTATTGTGGACGTAAAAAAAATGAGTGAAGGAAGTTTAGTCCTTCGCGATCACCCTGCTGTTCAGGCAGAAGAAATGCCGCTGTTATTTTACTACACAGATAAAACGGAACCACTTCTGGTTTCGACTCACCAGTTTTATCACCTCGGCGTTTTAAAACAATCTACTCACTACGAAGGTCCTTTAAAAGCAATCTTAAAAAGATTGAATAAAGTTTCTGCACTTGAGCAGCATTATCTTTCTCAAAAGATGGTGACCATTGCACAGAAAGAGCAGATCGAAAGACTGGAGCTCACTCTGCGTGAAGAAAAACAGGCCGACAATTATCAGTCGATGGTTAAGAGTGTTTGTCTTGAACTGGAAAAATACAGAAACGAAGCAGATTTTTTTAAAGCACTGGAAAAAGTTTTTCACGGTGTAGATGAAATCGATGAGTTTGCATTTTTAGAATTGAGCTTCAATGGACAAAAATTAATTTCTCCGATTTCTCATGTCCAGAAATTCAGAAATATTCCTTCTCTTTGGTTAGGTCAGGCATGCACTCACGGAATTGAATTGTTTGCACAGAACATGGCCACTCAGGTGGCCGTGGATATTATGGGTGGTGATCTGGTTTCTCTTTTAATTAAGGGTACAGAAATCAAGCCTGATAAAATTATTTTCATTAAATCTAAGAACGAAACTTTCTTTAATAATTTTGACTGGAACATGCTGGAAGCTTACTTAAATGGTTTTTATGCGACGTTTTCAAATAAATTATCGAGTCCGGTTGATCACAGCAAAAAACTTTCTTCATCTTTTGAGGCGATGAGTTTTCTCGATCAGTATTTGTTTGGACAAACTGCTCACGAAGCGGCGACAAACAAAAATTATCAGGACATGAAACTGGTTGATCTCGATCTTTCAAGTTTGTTACAGGTCGTTTTGAAAAAAAGCGGGAATCGTTTTTTCTGGAATCGTTATTCTACTGAGTTCATCAATAAACTGGAAATCCAGTCGCGCATGGATTTTAAATATTTTGATTTCGGTGTGGCGAATATCGGATTTTTAGTTCGCGGCAATGACCTCGACGCTTTTTATGATCATCTGAAAGAATTTTCTAACAGATTCCAGTACTGGAAATATTTTGAAGACTCCGATGGAGTTCTTGCTCAGTTAATTCAGCCGAAGGTTTCAATGTCTCCGATGTCAGCTCATGCTTATTTAACGAAAGTGATTAAAGCAGAAAGTGAATTGAAAGAAAAAACTCAGGAACAAAAACGCGCATGGAACTTTATAGAACCTAAAACCAGCCTGGACATGTAGAAAATGAAATTCAGAAGCCGGCTGGTGGTGAACCTTGACCACCTTGCTTACAATATAAATCAAATTAAAAAACTGTCGCCGCAGTCGAACATCCTTTTTATGATTAAAGCGGATGGATACGGGCACGGGATGATTCCCATCGGACGTTTTGCGATTACCGAACTCGGCATCCGTGAATTCGGATGTGCGACTTTAGGTGAAGCGCTGAAGCTTCGCGAAGAATTAAATGAACTGGAATTTGATATCTATGTTTTTTCGGATATCCAGCTGGAGCTTCTGGAGAACGCGGATATTTATTTGAAACGCAGAATTATGCCGGTCATTTCAAACGTCAGTGAGCTGGACTATATTCTCCACACACCCGAGTTTAAAAATTTTCCGATCTGCCTCAAGTTCAATACGGGAATGAATCGTTTAGGTCTCGATGTTAACGATACTCCATTAATTGTTAATAAATTAAAACAGCACGGACGCTCAAGCGTTCATCACTTGATCAGTCACTATGCGAATGCGAGTTCGGACATGAACGATCATAAAATAAATGTAATCCAGAGATCGAGCTTCGAAGAAATCAAAAAGTTTTTTCGAGATTCGGGGATTACTCTCGAGCGTACTTCACAATCTAATTCAGGTGCTATTGAACAAAAAACCGGTTTGCATGAAATAAGCGGCGATACACATTTACGTCCGGGACTTATGGTTTACGGGCCTTCATCAATTAATGCTGACGTCACTGGTCACTTTAAAGGGAAGCTGGTTTCAACACTTGAAACATATATTCTTCGCGTATTTGAAGTTAAAAAAGGTGAAGTTGTCGGCTATAATTCAACACCTTGTCCGGAAGATGGGTTGATTGCAATTCTTGCGATCGGATACGGCGATGGATTTTTCAATCGTTACTCCGGTGCACATTTATATCACAAAGGTTTCGAAGGCGTGATCATTGGAAGAGTGAGCATGGATATGACTCATATCTTTTTTCCTAAGGAGGCCGTGAATCATATTAAGGCCCATGAGATTTTTACAATCTGGGGTGGAGTTCCCGGGGATTTACAAAAATTTTCAAGCGAAACAAAAACTATTCCCTATGAGCTTTTTTGCGCCCTTCTTCCTCGCGTTCCAAGAGTTTATCGTTTAAACTAATTACGTGATTACAAAACTACAGACATATTTAAAAGATCAGATCGAAGAATTCGGCGCGGGCCTTCTTGAAGCTGTCGATGGAATGGGAAAGATCACTCAGTTCGGCGGAAGAATCATGTTCTGGATGTTCAAGCGTCCATTTCGTTTTCATCTTTTTTTTGAACAGCTTTATTTTATCGGAAATAAATCGATGACGATTATTTTCCTGGCAGGACTTTTCACCGGGATGGTTTTTTGTACACAGACTTATTTTGGATTCAAACTTATCAACGTTGATTCACTTGTCGGATCTATCGTTGCGATATCGCTTGCAAAAGAACTTGCTCCTGTTTTGACGGGATTGATTGTCGCGGGTCGTGCCGGATCGGCGATGGCCGCTCAAATCGGATCGATGAAAGTAACCGAACAGATCGATGCACTAGAAGTTATGGGGATCAACAGCGTTCAGTATCTTGCTGTGCCAAGAGTAATCGCTTCGACCATTGCATTACCAATGCTCTCAATTGTATTTTTATTCATCGGAAATCTCGGCGCGTATTTAATCGGTACGACAACGCTTATGATCGACGATGCAATGTTCTTTTCCAAGCTAAGCGAATTCATGGCCGTTGAAGATATCGCCCAGGGTGTAATCAAGGCAACTGTTTTTGGATTTGTTATTGCCCTTATCGGAACATATTTTGGATTTCAGGTTGAGAAAGGTGCTGTCGGTGTAGGCCGCGGAACAAACCTGGCCGTTATCTGGGGAATGGTTTCGGTGCTCGTTCTCGATTACTTTTTAACAACCTTCTTAGTGAAAATTCTATAGGAGGATTGTGTTAACGTTTGAGAATCCAGCAATATCAGTTAAAGGTGTCACAAAGATTTATGGGGAACAGACAATCCTGAACGATCTGAGTTTTGATGTTGAAAGAAACAAGATCACTACTATTCTTGGATTTTCCGGAGCTGGGAAATCAACATTACTAAAACATATTCTTGGAATTACCCAACCGACAAAAGGAACTGTTGAAGTTCTTGGTCAGGATTTAACCAAGCTGGATAAAGTAGGGCTTCGCGAATTCAGAAAAAATTTCGGGATGCTTTTTCAATACGCTGCACTTTTCGATTCGTTTACTGCCGCTGAAAATGTTGGCTTTCCATTAAGTGAATTTACGAAATTAAAACCTGCTGAAATTAACGAAAAAGTTAAAGACCTCCTGATCTCTGTTGGGATCAAGGAAGAATCTTTTAACAGACTTCCGTCGGAACTTTCCGGAGGTATGAGAAAGAGAGTCGGTCTTGCAAGAGCACTCGCGCTCAGCCCGCACATTATGCTTTATGATGAGCCGACAACCGGTCTCGATCCGATAACAACAAAAATGGTTAACAATCTAATCGTTGATACTGCAAAAAACCACAAAGACCGAGAAATGACCTCAGTTATTATTTCCCACGACGTGAAAGCGACGATGGAAATTTCCGACTATGTCGCATTTTTAGATCGTGGTAAGATTATTGAGTATTTACCAGTAGAAGAGTTCCGTAATTCCGACAAAGAGTTGGTTCAGGAATTTTTGAGACTATAGAGTAAAGGTGTTTATGAATGAATTTAAAGTAGGACTTTTAGCGATCGCGACTATTGCAGCCGTCGTTTTTATGTCGTTTAAAATTACGTCTAACCAGTCAGGGTTTGGACAGTATGTTCAATACAAAACAATTGTAAAAGATGCTTCTGGGATTTTTCCAAAAACTCCCATTAAAGTTGCAGGTATTGCTGCAGGTAGAATTACTTCAATTGAACTTCAAGGGAACACTGCTTTAATTTCTTTTGAAATCCTTAAACAGATTCAGGTTACAAAAAATACGAAACTTAGAATCAAGTCTGTTGGATTTTTAGGTGACAAGTATATCGAGCTTTACGTAGGTGACTCTCCGGAAATCATGTCGAAAAACGATTTCATCGATTCGGAAGAGGCTGCAGGAATGGAAACGCTGATCAAAGATGCTTCAGAAGTTTTAGTCGACGTTAAAGCAATCGTAAAAAGTTTAAAAGACAGTGTGGCTCCAGATGGAGAAGTTTCTCCGATCAAAAAAATTCTGGCAGACGTTCAAGTGCTTGTTGAAAATACTAAAGTGGCAACAGAAGCAGTTAGACGTATGACAACAGGTAACGAAGAAAAAATTAATTCACTGGTTGAAAACCTGGAGTCTTTTTCTTATGAGCTTGCTTATCAGGTTGATAAAGGAAACCCTGACAGTGCGATGGCCGACATCAAGCAGGTTTTGGGTAACACGAAAAAAATTACAGAAGACTTAAGTAAAATTGTTGCCGACGTAAAAATGGGCAAGGGAACAATGGGTAAACTTCTGGTTGAAGATGAAATCGCAGACCAGGTTAAGGATACACTTTCTTCAGTTCAAAAAATTGTCGGAAAGGCAGATGCTATTAGAACGGAGCTTTCAGTTTTCACGGGTGTTAATACCGGTGATAAAGGCGGCGAAAGTGAAGTGGCCTTCAGAATTTTTCCTTCACCTGAGCGTTTTTACCATTTAGGTTTAACGACTTCGGAAATCGGACCGGATAAAGAAACTGTTACTGATAGAACTACAAATGGTGTTACGACAACGACGAATGAAATTACTCGTAATAAAGATACTTTCAGATTTAACGTTGAGATCGGTCGCCGCGTTCAGGACTTCGCTTTCCGCGGAGGTCTTATCGAATCAACAGGTGGTTTAGGGATCGATTATTATCTTCAGGATTTTGGAACAAAATTTTCTCTTGAAGGATTCGACTACAAAAAGAACAAAGGTGCTAACCTTCGTTTCATTACAGAAATGCAAATCTGGAACGTATTATATGGTAGAGCTTCTGCTCAGGACATCGGAAGAAAAGGAACGTCTGCAACAGTTCAGGCCGGACTTAGATTCAACGATGAAGACCTGAAAGGGCTGTTAGGATTTTTCTTCTAATGGAAAGAAACTGGTTAATAAGAACATCACAGAATCAAATTCTTGGCCCGGTGGCCAAGGCAAAGTTGTTGGAGTTCATCCAGAAGGGTGCACTTGGAATGACAGACGAAGTAGCGAGTGGAAACGGCTACTGGTTTTCTTTAAAAGAAAAAGAACTTGTTGAAAAATATCTTTATGGTGATATCCCTCAGGGATACAACCCGATTTCAGAATCTAAATCTGTTCTTGCCCGTAGAGAAAATCCGGACAAAACTTCATCAATCAATGATGCTCCCGTAAATAAAACACAGGTCTTGAAAATGAGTGACCTGGGTCCCGGACTTGTTCCTAAATCGGAAGATTTGGAATTTCCGGACATAACGGTCATTACTCCTCCTGTAAAAACAGGGATACCGGTTTTAAATTTTGATGAGCCTGAAGGAACGAAACTTCCCACTCAGGATGATCTTGAGTTTCCTGACATCAATGCGATTGCAGAAAACGTTAATCAGTCTTTCAAATATCCAAGTCCCGGCCAGGCACAATCATCCGGAGGATCTTCAGCAAAAAAAGTTGAAGCAAAAGTTGAAGTGCATAACGGTGAAGAAATTGTTTTACCAAATGAAGATGATCTGGCCTTTCCCGATCTTGAAAGCATGAGTACAACGGTTGAGGATAAAACTTCAACAAAAGTAGAAAAAGGTAAAGTTGATCTCGACCAGCAATATACCAGAACAGTAGCACTCGATACCGAGCAGGCCGCTAAAGTTATTCCGGAGATCATCGATTCACCTGCATCTGCACCAGCACAAACAAGTGGAGCAAAAACTCAAAGAAATCTAGACAGCGATTTTGGTGAAATGGCCTTGAGTCTCGATCTCGGTCACAAATCCCCGGCTAGAGAAGAGCCAGCACCGGCACCTGTGCAAAAAAAAGAACGTGCCCCAGCACCACAACAGAGTGAGGACAAAAAACTTCTTCACGAAAGAAAAACCAAATCGAGTTCAAAACCTGCAGCACAAAGAGATCCAACCAGAGAAGCTGCACATAAAGACGATCACTCAGAGCCTTTAAAAAAACGCAACGACAATTATATTTTCTTCATCCTGATCATTTTAATTCTCATCATCGTGGCAGTTTTTTTCTATTTCAAAGAGATTTTAAACAAGCCACTTCCGGTATAAATTTATGAAATTAACAAGTGAAAGCGTTTTCATTTATCCAACTGACACTGTCTGGGGAATCGGCGCGGCCATTACTTCAGAAAATGCTTATAAAAAAATTGCGGCGATAAAACAAACCACAACTGACAAACCACTCTCAATCATGTTCACTGATATCAATATTCTTCATAAAAGTTTTAATTTTCCTGAAGCGATCAGTACTTCGTGGTTGAGAAATTTTTTCAAGCTGGAAGCAACTCTTGGAGTTCCACTTAAAATTTCAAAAATTTCCATTCCTAAGTGGGTGACAGCGAAGAGTGATTTGGTCTCTGTTCGCTGTTTGGATCTTCCGGCCTTGAAGCCGATAAGTGCAGCTCTCAATGTTCCATTTTTTACGACAAGCCTGAATGTGACAGGACAGGATCCGATTATAACTTTCGAAGATGCAAAACATTTCCAGCAGACTCATGCACAGGATGCTGAATTGATCGGTAATAGTTCACACAATCTTTCCGGACGCTCATCAACGATCGTTTTTTTTCGGGGAAGTTCTTTTGAAATAATTAGAGAAGGATTAAAAGTGGAAGAGATTAAAAAACATCTGAATTTAACGGGGATTAAAATTTCCTGACTGAATATAAAGTGAAATCATTTTTTCCTTTATTTCGAGATCATCAATATCAATAAACATTTCTTCAGCTTCTTTTTTCAGCCTGCGAAACTCGGGGGAGTAGGGATGAAGAAGATTTTCATTTTTCTTTTTAATTTTCTCAGTTGGTGCCACAAACTGTGCGTACTGTTTTGAAAAATGCGTGCTATCGACGATAAACTTAATGTTGAGAATTGATTTTTCGAGATTCGGAAAGCGAGCGAAGATTTTTTTCTTAAGCGGAAGCTCCATATAACTCAACTCATTGGCAAAAGCAGAGTGATTGGATAACACCATCAATGTCCCGTTCTGGTTTTTCAAAGGGATTGTATGCTCGGAAAGTTTATCTCCCGCAATTTCCTTCCAGGCCTTGATTAGACTTATGAAATCGAAACTGTCTGACAGCTGTGCTGATTTTCCCGCCTCATGTTTTGAAGAGCGCGGTGCGGGACCGTCAAAATCAATGAATTGGGAGAGTTTTTTCAACATAAAAAGATTCAAGCCTCGCTCTTTTTAGGGTAGCATTTGGCCTATGAAAGTGCGATTTTTTTCTATTTTAGTCTTCATGCTTACACTGGCATCATGCGCTGGTTATCACTTCAATACAAATAACAATCCTTTGGCAGGTTATGACATCCGCACCATCGCTGTACCGATGTTCGTCAACCGTTCAGCAATACCCGAACTCGCTGCGCCAATGACCAAAGAAATTACTTTAGTCCTCAACGAATATAGCGGCATCAGAGTCATGAGCGGCGATAACGATACTGCCGATGCTGTTCTTCTGGGAATCATCGATTCACGTGACCATTACAATGAAGTTGTGAGAACAACCAACCAGCTTTTCTCAGACGATACAATTAAAACATCTGTTGGTTCACGAAGCCCTTTCTATTATCCGATCGAAAACTCTTACGAATTTGCATTACAAATAATTCTGATTAAACGTCCTTCAAAAGAAGAGCTGCAGCTCCTAACAACTGACCTGGGTCAATTTATGAAAGTGAATCCAAAAGTCGTTCTAATGGACACTATTGCACTCACAGGCTCGTTCACGAGAGTTGTTGGTGAAAACATTTCGAATGGATCACCTGGTAAAACCAACTTCGTAAAAAACAAAGGGATCTTTGAAAAAAGTATCCAGGATACAGCAGTGAATGCAGGAAAAACTTTTAAGCAGGTTGTCCTCAATGCTTTCTAAGCTGCTGCCATGGGATTTCCTTCCGAAACACCCGACAACCATTGATAAAAGTAAACCAGGCATCTATGCTTTTTTAATCGACGATCCTTATCTCGAGCGAATCGTGCTCGATCTCATTCCAAAAAAAGAACTCGAGTTTTCACTCTATAGCGGCGTCGAAATCACCCGCGATTTTATCGAAGAGCATTTCGTTAACCTCTCTTTTTTTTCATCGACGGATCACATTCAGGTGATCAACAGTGAAAACATAAAAGCGGACGTCCTGACATTTTTAACCGAAATAGAAATCGACTGGACAGAGCGCTTCATGGTGATGTTTTTTACAAAAACCAGCAAGGCCTTCACCGAGTTCGCAAAAAATAAAAAAGTCACGGCCTTCGAACTTGAAGAGCCACGCTTCTGGGAAGGGGCCAAACTCTGGCAGTTCTGCCAGAAAGCAAAAAACGTCAATCTTCCTCCCGATGTCAGTCGTTTTATTCTCGATTCGCTCGAGCATAATTTCGAATCTTTCATCTGGGTGATCGACATGATTAAATTAAATTTTCCCGAGGGAAAAATAAATATCGAAGAATTAAAAACCATGATCACTAAAGAGCGTTGGGATTTTTTCGAACTGATGGATGTCTTCAACGAAAACCCAAAAAGATTTTTTGCAGAAGTCCTGAAAAAGAATGACGGTGATTATGAATGGCTGCGTGCTTTGTTCTCGATGATGCAAGGGCATTTGACCAAGGTGCTTGCGCCTGATGAGTTACGAAATAAGGCGAAGCTTTCTAAGTATGATCAAAGTATACTGACTGTAAGTGAAAAAATTTCCCGTGAAGTAATACTTAAGTATTTACGTTTCTTTTCTGAGCTGGAAATCCTAGCAAAATCAAGCGATGAACTACTGATCAATAAACTCAGGTTAGAAATTCTCTAAATCTCTCCCTTGCGATTTTAAAGAGTGATACCATCTTAGTATCATGAAAAATTTTACGTTTAAAAAATTGTCCCATGAAGATATCCAGCTGGTCCACTCGTGGATCACTAAGCCGCACGTTCGCGAATTCTGGACAGATGCAGGTCTGGAAGATTTTGGAACATTCAAAAAGAAATACGAAGGTAAAATCACTTCGAATAAAGTGCATCCTTATTTAGTGCTTCTTCAAGGTAAGCCTATCGGCTACATCCAGTCTTATTCTGTTGATGAAAAAACTTTTGGTATCGATCAGTTTATAGGTGTGGAAGAATTTGTGAACAAGGGACTCGGAAGTATGTTCGTGAAGGAATTTACGGATGAGTTACTAAAAAGTAAAAAAGTTTCAAAGATCGTGACTGATCCATCTGTTTTAAATCTACGTGCGCAGAAGGCGTATGAGAAAGCTGGTTTTAAGAAAACGGTAGCGATGCCGGGTGAAGATGGGGAAGTGATGTTGATGGAAAAGAAATTCAAACGAGTTTCGTAAGCTTTAAATATAGAAACTAAAAAGGCCTCTTAAAAGAGGCCTTTTTTATTTGAAAGATAAAATCTTAAAAATTACTTAAGTGCAGAAACTTGAGAAGCTAAACGAGAAGTTTTTCTTGCAGCAGCGTTAAGTTTAATAACCCCTGTTTTTGCAAGTTTTCTTAGTTCACCTTGAGCTAATTTAAGAGATTCAGCAGCTAGTGTCTTGTCTCCAGCTGTTAGTGCATCTCTAACTTTTCTAACTGCAGTCTTAACTTTTGACTCGTTAACTTTGTTAGCAGCATTTTTTTTGATATCTTGTTTTGCTCTTTTTTCTGATGATTTGTGGTTTGCCACAAGTAACTCCTACCGTTAATTATTCTGATTGCCCGTGAGCAATATTTTTGTGAGTTCATTTTTTATTCTAATTGTAAAAACTTGGCAAGGTTTTATTTGTGAAACTGGTTCCCGGTTTGTATCATTAGGGCGATTTTATACATAAAAAGAGCATAGTGGAGAGGTAAATATGCAAAATATCCAAACAATCGGTATTGTTGGTGCGGGGCAAATGGGACGAGGAATCGCTCAAGTGGCTGCAATGTCTGGTTACACTGTTCAGATTTTCGATGTTTCTCCGGAAGGATTAAAAAAAGGCGTAGAATTTATCCAGGTCCAGATGAATAAAGGTGTCGATAAAGCGAAGTGGGATCAGGCGAACGTTACAAAAGTAATGGGATTGATTTCGACTGTTACGGACATGTCTAAGCTTTCAAATTGTGATTTGCTTATTGAAGCTGCCACAGAAAACAAAACAATTAAATTTGATATTTTCAAGAAGCTTGATGAAGTGGCGAAGCCGGGAGCAATCCTTGCGACGAATACATCTTCGATTTCAATTACTGAAATTGCAGCTGTTACTAAGCGCCCGCAGTTAGTGGCCGGAATGCATTTCATGAATCCGGTTCCTGTAATGAAGCTGGTAGAAGGGATCAGAGGTCTTGAGACGACTGATGAAACTTTTAATACTGTTGCGGCCGTTGCTGAGAAGATGGGAAAAGTTTTTGTGCGTGCGAATGACGTCCCGGGATTTGCCGTGAATAGAATTCTTATGCCGATGATCAACGAAGCTGTGTACGCACTATACGAAGGTGTCGCGAGCATTCAGGACATCGATTCAGCTATGAAACTTGGAACGAATCAGCCAATGGGGCCGCTGGAGCTGGCAGATTTTATCGGACTAGATACATGCCTTGCTATCATGAACGTTCTTCACGATGGTTTAGGGGATACAAAATACAGACCATGTCCGCTGCTGAAAAAATATGTATTAGCGGGAAGAATGGGAAGAAAATCAGGGAGAGGATTTTATGAATACAAATAAAACTTTTAATACAATCAAGTTTGAAGTGAATGAAAAATTTGGAACGATCACTATCAATCGTCCGACAAAATTAAATGCACTAAACGTTGAATTGTTAACTGAGTTAAAAGAATTATTATCTGATCTTAAAGTTGACGATAAATATAATCTTTTAGGATTGATTGTTACTGGTGAAGGAGACAAAGCTTTTATCGCCGGTGCAGACATTGCTGAAATGAGTGACATGACTCCAAGTGATGCTTATACGTTTGGACAATTAGGACAAAACGTTTCAGTTCTTTTCGAAACACTTCAGGTTCCAGTGATTGCCTGTGTAAATGGGTTTGCTCTTGGTGGCGGGTGTGAAATGGCCATGGCCGCAGATTTTATCTACGCAACTGAGAATGCTGTTTTCGGTCAGCCAGAAGTAAAACTAGGTTTAATTCCAGGATTTGGCGGGACTCAACGCCTGGCTAAATTAGTCGGAAGAAATAATGCAAAAGAATTGATTTTCTCAGGAAGAAATGTAAAAGCTGATGAAGCACTAAGAATGGGTTTAGTTGTCAGAACATTCGCATCGAAGACTGATATGTTGACTGAAGCGATGAAGACGTTAAAGTCTTGTGCAGCGAATTCTCCACATGCTGTCACAATAGCGAAAAAAGTTATGAATGAAGGTATTGACTTAACTATCGCTGAGGGTTTACAGCTAGAAAAGAGACAATTTTCTGCAATCTTTTCGTCAGAAGATATGCGCGAAGGAACTCGTGCATTTCTGGAAAAACGAGCACCTAGCTTTAAAGGTAAATAATAGCTACGCGTTAAAATAGGAAACTGAAATGAGCATGTACGATCCACAGTATAAAGAAATTAGAGAAATGGTTTCTAAATTTGCTGACTCTGAAGTCGCACCCATCGCAGCAAAAATAGATCATGACGGAGAAATCCCAAAAGATTTGATTAAAAAATTATATGAAAATGGTTTTATGGGTTCTTATATTCCCGAAGAGCTTGGCGGCGCGGGAATGGATTATATGTCCTATGCAATTATTGTCGAGGAAATTTCCCGAGGCTGTGCTTCAACTGGTGTACTTATTTCAGCTCATACATCTTTAGCGATGTGGCCGATTTTAAATTTCGGAACAGATGCTCAAAAGAAAAAATATCTTCCGGGAATGGCCGGTGGAAATGTCATTGGATGTTTCTGTTTATCAGAACCAAATGCCGGATCTGATCCAGGGACACTTACAACTTTTGCAGAAGATAAAGGCGATCACTTCGTTTTATCGGGAACAAAAAACTACATCACGAATGGAAGAGATGCGGGTGTTGCAATCGTTATGGCGAAGACTGAAAAAAGTTCTGATCATAAAGGGGTTACAGCTTTCATAGTGGAAACTAAAACTGAAGGATTCCACGTTCAAAAGCTGGAAGATAAGTTAGGGATCAAAGGATCGACGACGGCCCAAATCTGGCTCGATAAAGTTAAAGTTCCGAAAGAAAATGTTCTTGGTGAATTAGGGAAAGGATTTAAAGTTGCACTTTCTACATTAGACGGTGGACGCATCGGAATCGCAGCACAGGCGCTAGGAATTGCCGAAGCAGCATTTCGTTACGCTAAAAAATATTCGACTCAAAGAATTCAGTTCGGGAAACCGATTTCTGAATTGCAGGCGATTCAATTTATGCTGGCAGATATGTCGACAGCAATTGCAGCTTCAAGGCTTTTAATTGCTCACGCCAGTTACTTAAAGGACAACAAACTTCCGTATTCAAAAGAAGCAGCTCAGGCAAAACTTTTTGCCTCTGAATCATGCATGCATATTACGACGAAGGCGATCCAGGTATTGGGCGGAAATGGGTATACAAAAGAGTATCCGGTTGAGCGTCACTTTAGAGATGCAAAGATCACGGAAATTTACGAAGGGACTTCGGAAATCCAGAGAATTGTAATCGCTGCAAACGAATTAAAGAATTTGTAAATAACAGGTAATAGTTAATTGATTAAAAAAATCTTGGAGAATCTAAGAATGAAAAAGCAAGTAAAACCGGCCCCGAAAAAGGGTAAGCCAGCTCCTGCGGCCAAAAAAGCAGCACCTGCTAAAAAGCCAGCTGCAAAAGTAGCAGCAAAAAAAACAGCAGCTAAACCAGTGGCCAAAAAAGCAGCACCAGCTGCAAAAAAACCTGCTGTAAAAGCAACTGCAAAAGTTTCGGCTAAAAAAGTTGCAACAAAAGTTATAGCAAAAAAAGCAGCACCGGCATCAGCAAAAAAACTAGACAGCAAATCAAAATCACAAGCTGGGATGCAAAAGAAAATCCAGGATAAGATTGCAGCTTCAAAAAAAGCAGCAGCTGAAAAAGCGACTAATTTTTCAACAAAAGATAAAGCAGCACTTGAGAAAAAATTAGAAGCTCAAAAGAAAGCTGATAAAGCTAACAAAGAAAAAGAAAAACTTGCAGCGAAAGCAGCTAAAGAAGCTGAAAAAGTAGCGGCGAAAGCGGCGAAAGTCGCAGCTAAAGAAGCGGCTAAGCCACCTAAAAAACTTTCGAAAAAAGAAGAAAAAGAACTTCTGAAAGCGAAAGGGAAAAAGGGTGCGCAGGAAGAAGATGAGCTGGATGAAGACGGAACACCAATTAAGAGACGTGTTGAAGAAGAAGATGAAGAAGATGACTTCGCCGACGCAGCTCCTAAAAAAGTTAAAATGACTTTTGACGAAGATATAGAGGAAGAAATAATTCCGGTAAGAAAGAAAAGTAAATCTGCAATCGATGAAGATATTAAAGACAATCTAGCTGAAGAAATTTTAGCTCTATCTGAAGATTTCTCGATCGAAGAAGTATTCTCATCAATCAGAAGCATGGAACTATTTAAGGTTGAAACTGATGAATGTGTGGTTCGTGGTTGTGATAACCCGTCTACAACTTCAGGATACTGCCGTTACCACTATATTAAATTGTGGAAAGACGTTAAGAAAAAACAACTTATTCTTTCTGAGGGGCGTCTTGCAAACATCATCGAAGAACTTGTTCGCAAGTATCCGATGAAATATATTGAAACGATCATCCAGGATTTAGCTGACGATAAAGCGTTCAACCATGTACTGAAAGATCTTGATATCGAAACTGATGAAGCAGAGATTGAAGGGTTTGATGATGATGAGTTATTAGATGACGATCAGGATATTGCATTTGAAACGAAGGTTGTTAAACCTTCATTTGATGATTAGTAGGGAATTTATGAAAAGCATGTTAACAATTCTGGCCCTGGTATTAAGCTTCAATTTATTTGCGGATGAAATTCCAGTTCCTTCGAAAGTATATACTTTCAATAATCCAACTTTGAATGGACTTCCATTTGCAGCGATTTTTGCTCATGACTATGCAACTAATGCTGAAGTGGGTGGAGTTGATATCGCAGGAATGGCAACAAATAGCGCACGTTTTATTTGTTTGTTCATGGGTTACGATCGTGTTTATTCATATGCTCTGACTCCAGTGACGACAGAAAAAACAAAAGTTCTTTTCGTTGATACGAACTTAGTTGCAAATCCTGTGGATACGATCTGGATTGATGGTGATACGAAAGGACAGTTCGCGACGACGGTGTTTGGCCAGTTACAATGTTTTAGAAACAGACCATATTAGATAAAAAAAAGGCTCCTGAGGGAGCCTTTTTAATTTCTACTTTAATTCACCAAGTAATAAATCTGCCTGCATTGAAAGCCCTACGTTCTCACGAGTGACTTTATAGAAAATTTTCTGACCACTGAATTCTGAATCTTCCCAATCCAATACATATTCATCCCAGATTTCTTCGCTGTCTTCATCCTGTGCGAAAAAAGAATCGAAGAAAACACCGGCACTATCAAACATCGTATCCATGATTTTATCTGAGTCAGTTTTTTCATCGAGGTCAGCTGAGACAAAAAGTGTAGTAGGTGTTTCGAATTTATCGAGACCAACGTATGAGATGATGAGAAGAACTTCAGATGCGTATGAAAAGCCGTACACTTCAAAAGTTTTTTCGGCCTTGATACATTGTTCACCGTAGATGTTGAGAAGGATCTGCTTCAGGCCTTCGCTCCAGTCTTTTGGAAAAAGGACTGCAGGGGTGTCGTGATCTAAACGTGAAAACATAGAAATCTCCAGTGAAAATGAAGTCTCTATTTATCAAGGCCATGACCGCTTAGCAATGTTTAATGCTTTGTGTTTGCGAGGAGAGTTTCAATATCTTCGCGTTTTAAGGTGATGATTACGTCTCTGTCACCGGCCTTTACAACATCACTCGTTTTAACTCCAAGTTTGTTATAGAGCCTCTGGTGAATTCTGGAAGTGTACACGTAGACCACCTTGATGTCCGGGTCAGAAAGAATAATTCCTGCGGCCTGATTGATCAGGGACTTCGACATTTTTTCAGCGTCAGCATCTTTGGAAACAGTCAGGCGCACGATCTCAGCGGATTTTTCACCGGGTTTTCTGTCCATCGTTTTGCCGAGTGCTTTTTCAAATGGCAGCTGGTCTTTTGATTTATCTGAAATGACGACACCCACACCGCCCTGGAAAGTATCAGCTTCTTTGATTGAGCTTTTTGTGTTGACGATAAGTTTTGTACGAGAAGAAAAATCCTGGCTGGATTTAATGAAGCCTTTGATTTCATCCGGAGTTAAATTTAATCTTTCTGAATATACATTACCGACAAATTTCCAGTAATCATCGGGTAGAGCTTTCATATGCTGATCACTTACGCGCTCGATCTTTGAAAGATCCATATAGGTAAATGTTCCCTGATCTTTAGTCTGGAATTCTTTTGCCCACTGGTTTTTTTGAAGGGTATTTTTTTGTAAATTTGTTCCGATTTGCGAAGAGACCTCTGTGGCCTCTACCATTTGCGGAGTGAATTTTGCCTTGTAAAATTTAGCAACCGGGCCTGGGATTTCAGGTGCAACAGCAAGCACCCAGCCCATGCTGGCCATGAACATACTATCCTGATAATCAGAGCGGCACTCTGACATGTTCTGGAAATTTTTCTGGTCGGCATTTATATAATATTTTTGTTCAATGGATTCGCATTTTTTTCCAAGTTTGCTTACTTCCATACTTTGAAAAGCATTCGTACCAATTCCGACAGCTGCGCGTGCTACCCAGGCTCCGCCCTGAATCTCTTTTGCCGTTAATCCCCATTGAATTAATTTTGTTCCAAGTGCTCCTTCGATTCCGAGTGCACCAACGCGCCCCCAGGGGCCGAGTAAAAATGGAGCGACGAAGAGTGAAGTTTCAATTCCTTTTTTTACGAGAGCGTCGCGGTCGCGTGCTTTTTGTCGTTGAGTTGCAAGCGAACAAAGCATTGCCTGTTTATCTGCCGGAGGAGAAATGAGCTCGAAGCGATCGAGTAAATCATCTACAACTTCAGGATGAGTTGAAGCAAAGTTATCAAGATATTTTTGAGTGTACTGGCCATTTTTTGCATGCATCAGAGGAGCTTGCGGATCATTGAGAAATTTGTCGAAGTTGTCGACTTTATCGAGAAGAGATTTTGCCGTTTCTCTACTGGCATTTTTTATTAAATCTTTAACAATGAGTGGTGCGGGAGTTTTATCGTCATTGATAAAATTCGGTACTTCTTTTTTTATGTAGTCTTCAAAAAGCTTATGACTTAAAAGCGGGCGCTTGATAAGAAGAAGTGTTTTTGATTTCTGTACCTGTGCAAGCTGGTCTTCAAGTTCAACTCTTCTGTAGGCAGAGCAGAGTCCCCTTGTATAACAAATCTGCAAGCGTGTTTCGATGATTTGAGATGTTTTGGAAATTTGAAAGAGTGACTGAAAATCATTTTCTGTATCTGCAATTTCCTTTATCACCATCGGCTGTATTTTTTTATTTTCCCAGGCAGCATTATCGAGGTGACGGAACATGTTTCCAAAAAGATCTTTTTTCTGGCGGTAAACTTCCTGATGAGTTGTGACTTCACTTTCAAGCCACATAAATGTTTCCATCATGGCCAGTTTTTTTGGGAGTCCCGAAGTGCTTACTGCCGGTGAATCAGTGCAGGATTGGTGTATGTTAATTTTTTGGGTACAAATCGGTGAGACGGCCCAAACCGGGGCGCACAGGAGAAAAAGAGAGATAAGGAGCAAGTTTTTACAATTTATCACCCCATTTTATCGGTTTTTAAAGTGCGGTTCTGTAGGCAAATAGTTGGAAAATGTGCTTTAATGAGGCACTTTTTATTAAATAATTTCACCTCAAAAGGAGACTAATATGAGCGTTTATATTTTATCTGGAGCACGTACACCATCTGGGAGCTTCATGGGAAGTCTATCGACTGTTTCTGCACCAAAACTGGGAGCAGTAGCGATCGAAGCAGCTCTTAAAAAAGCAGAAATTGATTTCGCAAAAGTTGATGAAGTTTTTATGGGTAACGTTGTAACATCTGGAGTTGGACAGGCACCTGCACGTCAAGCCGCTTTATTCGCTGGTCTTCCTGAATCAGTTCCATGCACGACTGTCGGTAAAGTTTGTGGATCAGGATTAAAAACAATCATCACCGGAGCTCAATCTATTTTAGCTGGAGACAACAAACTTGTTGTAGCAGGCGGAATGGAAAATATGTCGATGGCACCACACTTACTTATGAACTCACGCACTGGAATTAAATTCGGTGATGGAGCTATGAAAGATTCAATGTCATGGGATGGTCTGTGGGATGTTTATACAAACCGTCCAATGGGAAATTGTGCTGAAGAAGCGGCGGCGAAATATTCAAACAGAGAAGAGCAGGATTCATATGCAATGGAATCATTCAAGCGCGCTCAAGAGGCGATCAAGAATGGTGTATTTAATTCTGAAATTGCAGCTGTAACGATCAAAGGTCCAAAAGGTGACACCGTTGTAACAACAGATGAAGGCCCGGGAAAAGCAAACTTCGAAAAAATGCCGACACTAAAACCTGCGTTCGATAAAGCGGGAACAATTACAGCAGCGAATGCTTCAACTATTAATGACGGAGCAGCTGCAGTTGTTTTAGGTGGAGAAGAGTATAAGTCGCAGGCGAAATTTAAAATTGTTTCGTACGCACAACATGCACAGAACCCGACATGGTTTACGACAGCGCCTATCGAAGCGATAAACAAGGCACTAACTAAGGCCAATCTTAAACTTGATCAAATTGATCTTTTCGAAATTAATGAAGCTTTTGCTATAGTTGCATTGGCCGCTATGAAAGAGTTAAAATTAGATCATAATAAAGTAAACGTTTATGGTGGAGGCGTGAGTCTTGGACACCCGATCGGATGCAGCGGTACC
>JACMNL010000054.1 GCA_014378525.1 Bacteriovorax sp. | reverse complement strand
CGTTCAATAATATTGAAAAAATATTCAGGTGATGGACTTGCCGGAGAGCCTTCGTATAAAACGATTGTTCCGCCGGAGTAGATCCCGCTTACGAGCCAGTTCCACATCATCCAGCCACAGGTTGTAAAATACATGACACTTTTTTCGGAAGTCATATCAGCATGAAGTCCCATCTCTTTTACCAGCTGGATTAAATACCCGCCCTGAGAATGGACAATACACTTTGGTTTTCCGGTTGTGCCAGATGAGTACATAATAAAAAGCGGATGAGCAAAAGGCACTTTAGTAAAAGTAATTTTATCATCTGAGGTATTTTCTTTAATTACAGTTTTATAATCTACTGCTTTTGTAAATCGAGTAATGTCGTAACCTTTGCCTAAAAAATCGACGAGAATAATTTTTTCAAGACTCGGAATTCCTTTTTCAATGGCCACCAGTTTATCCTGAAGGTCAAAATACTTTTCACCGTACTCATAACCGACAGCGGCCACTAAAACTTTAGGATTCGATTGCCCGAAACGATCCAGCACTCCTTCAATTCCAAAATCACAGCTGGTAGAAGTAAAAACTCCTCCCATCGAGGAAGTCGCAAGCATAGAGATCACTGTTTCAGGAATGTTTGGCATGTAAGCAGCAAGCACATCATCTTTTGTCATTAAATTTTTAAGATATGTCTGCAACGCCTTCACTTCTGTACGAAGTTCTCTATAAGTGACGTAACGGGATTTTTTTGATTCGTGCTGGAAGTTAATGGCAATGTCAGAGTCAATGCCTTTCTTCAGAAGATTTTCAGCAGAGTTCAACTGCACTTTTGAAAACCATGTATAGTTTTCAAAACCTTCTTCGAGCAATACCGGATCTAAACTTCCTGTGAAATCTACACCGAAAAATGAAATCAGCGATTTCCAGAACAGGTCTTTGTGTTTTACAGAAAAAGTATGCAACTCTAGATAGGTCTTTAATGAAAGTTTGTGTTCATCATTCACTGCCTTCATAAAAGCAGTCATGTTTGAATTTTTAATTCTTGATTCTGATGGTGTCCACAAACAATCCATAACCTACTCTCTTATAAAAGATTTTTAAGAGCTTCTGCCGATTCAGCTTCAACTTTTGCGTGAAGAGAATTTCCGTGAGCATCCATGGTGACAACAACAGGGAATTCAGTAACTGATAATTCCCAGATCGCTTCCGGTGATCCAAGATCTAACCAGTGAACGCCGTCAACTGAATCAATTTTTTCTGCCAATACCTGAGCGGCTCCACCAACAGCGTGGAAATATACACAACCGTACTCTTTGCATCCAGCGAGAGTTTTTGGACCCATTCCACCTTTACCGATAACACCAACGATGCCGTAGTCTTTCATAACGTCAGCTTGATAAGGCTCTTCACGAATTGAAGTCGTAGGTCCTGCTGCAGTTACATGGTAAGTGCCGTCTTTATCCTGAAGGATAACCGGACCACAGTGATAAATAATCTGGTTTGTTAGATCGACCGGTGGTTTTACTCCATCGTGAAGTCTTTTATGAACAGCATCTCTGCCTGTATATAATTTCCCGGTAATGAGAACCATGTCTCCTACTTTTAATTCGCGAACTGCTTCATGTGAGAATGGATAATTTAATTTTTTCATATTTTGATTCCCTAACAAATTAATAAAGCCACTTTTTAATTTCGTTCTTAGATCCTAGTTCAATCCCTTGTCTTCTATACGCCCAACACATATATGAAATAGAAACAAAGAACGACGCCGGCAATCTGTTAAGTGCACTGATCTTACAACCTAATAAAGTTGTTTTTCCACCGAAGCCCATAGGTCCGATTCCAAGTTTATTCGATGTCTCAACGATTTCAATTTCAAGTCCTGCTAAATCAGAATGAGAGTTTGTGTCATCAACTCTTCTTAGAAGTTGCTCTTTTGATTCGATGTAACCCGCTCCGCGGTCTCCGCCGATACAAACACCAAGAACTCCTGGCCCGCATCCTTTTCCTTGAGCTTTATGAACAGCATCGAGAATAACTTTTCTTACACCGTCTAAATCTCGACCGGCACCTAGCGCTGTATGAGGTAATGAATACTGAGCACCGACGTTTTCACAACCGCCGCCTTTTAACATTAACTTTACTTCAATCTTATTACTTGCGTGTTGATGGAAGTGAATTGATGGATGTCCTGGCCCTAAGTTAACTCCTGAGTTTTCACCTGTTAGTGAATCAACAGAGTTCTGGCGTAGGTAACCTTTTTTCGTCGCAGTTACGACTGAGTTTTCAATCAGCTTTGTAAATTTAGTCTGGTTGAAACCAACCGGATGATAAACGTAAAATAAAACTGTTCCTGTATCCTGACAAAGTGGCTGTGATTTTTTCTTAGCTAATTCGATGTTCGCTTTGATGATGTTCATGGCGTATTCAGCTGTCGTATTTTTTTCTTCGCGGGCAAGAGCTTCAAGAATAACTTTTTGAACGTCGTCCGGAAGTTCTGCTGAAGTGACACGGATAAGTTCTACGAGCGATGTTTCTAAATCTTTATCGGATCCAGAATTGGTCACTGCTGCTTTAGGAGATGCTTTTTTCACAACTTTCTTTGCAGTTTTTTTTGCAGCTTTATTTGCTACTTTTTTTACAGACTTAGCTGATGTTTTTTTCGCGACTTTTTTGGCAGCTTTTTTAGCTGGTTTCTTTATAGACTTTTTCTTCATTGCCATAAATGAATCTCCGGAAATTTTGTAAATTTTAAGTATAAAAATCATAGCAAGACTACCTGGGATTTAGTACTCTTTTTCCCTATGATTTCTCTCAGCGGACTAAATGACAAACAGCGAGAAGCGGCCGAAACGGTCGAGGGGCCGGTCCTTATCTTAGCTGGTGCAGGCTCAGGGAAAACACGAACAATTACCTATAGAGTTGCCCATATGGTGGATAACTTAGGGATAAAATCTGATCTTATTTTAGGGGTTAGTTTTACCAATAAGGCCGCCAAAGAAATGCGCGAGAGGGTTATAACGCTTTTGGGTGCAAGAAAAGCGCGAAAAATTGCCTTACTTACCTTCCACTCACTGGGTGTTCGCATCCTGAAAAAAGAAATTGAGAAACTCGGTTATCACTTAAATTTTTCTATTTATGATCAGTCCGACCAGATGTCGATTGTGAGAGAAGCGCTCAAGCTTTATCACGCAGAAAAAAAATTCGATGTAAAAGATGTTCAAAGTAAAATCAGTTTTTTAAAAAATGCCGGCATTACTGAAAATGATTTTGCCGATTCGGTTCATTTTAATCCTGACGATCCGTATTCACATGCAACGGAATACGCTTACCGGTATTACCAGGAAAAACTAAAATTCTTTAATGCCATCGACTTCGATGATATTTTATTTTTAACACTAAAACTTTTCAGAAGTTTTCCGGAAGTGGCGACAAAATACTCCGAGCAGTACCAATACATCATGATTGATGAGTATCAGGATACCAATACACTTCAGTTTGAACTCGTAAGACATTTAACGAGCACTCACAATAACCTTTGTGTTGTTGGTGATGACGACCAGTCGATTTATGGATTTCGAGGGGCGGACATTACAAACATTCTGGAATTTGAGAAATCATTTCCTGGAGCAAAAGTTGTAAAGCTCGAAGAAAATTACAGATCAGTCAGCTCAATTCTCGATCTCGCTAACCACGTTATTAAAGAAAATAAAAAACGCCGTGATAAAACTTTATGGTCGCAGAAAAAAAGTGCACACATCCCTCTTTTATGGGCCATGGCCGATGCTGATCATGAAGCTGAAGTGGTTGTTGAAGATGTTGTAAGACATCAGGGGAATGGCGGACACCTCGGGGACATTGCCATTCTCTATCGTAGTAACACTCAGACTCAACTTATTGAAGATCAGCTACGCTTAAGTTCTGTTCCCTACACGATCATCGGCGGCCAGAAATT
>JACMNL010000053.1 GCA_014378525.1 Bacteriovorax sp. | reverse complement strand
GTATGAAAGGTTTGTTACAAGAAGTTGAAGATCCGGTCCTTCTGAAATACGTGGAGAAGGGAAGAAATCAGAAACCATTAAATCAAGAATTGGATTAATGTCTGTTCTTACAACTTTCGGATCGTGAGTTGCCCAACCAGCGCGAGCTGATGAGTAAATAATAGGAATATCTAAATCGAAGTCTTCAATGTTGAGCATTGAAGCTAGTTCTAAAAATAATTCTTCGATTTCGTGTTTAACTTCATCGATACGCTCATCGGGTCTATCAATTTTGTTGATAACGACAGCGATCTTTAATCTTTGTTCCATTGCTTTAGTAAGAACGAAACGAGTTTGAGGAAGAGGTCCTTCAGAAGCATCTACTAGAAGTAAAATACCATCAACCATCATCAGAGATCTTTCAACTTCACCACCGAAGTCAGCATGGCCTGGAGTATCTAGAAGATTAATTTTTGTATCTTTCCAAACGAACGCACAGTTTTTTGCTGTAATAGTGATCCCGCGTTCTTTTTCGATTTCACCAGAGTCCATTACTCTGTCTGTCATCTCAGCGCGAGCTTCGAAAGTTCCTGATTGTCTTAATAGACAGTCAACAAGTGTAGTTTTTCCGTGGTCGACGTGAGCGACGACGGCAATGTTTTTTAGTTTAGAGTAATTCTTAGACATGCAAACGAATCCTTGGTTAGAACGTGATCAAAATTTATAGTGAATTTCGGGTGACTTTAGCATAAGATCCCCGGTATAGCGAGAACACAATGATCCAAGCAAAAAATTTATCGAAACATTTCGGGACGCAAGACTTATTTGACAATGTTGGTTTCCAGTTAGGACCACGTGAGCGCGTTGGTCTTGTCGGAAGAAACGGCTCGGGTAAATCGACGCTTTTTAAACTAATTCTCAAAGAGTTATCTCCAGATTCTGGAGAAATTACTATTCCGAAAGGATATAGACTCGGTGCTCTTGAGCAGCACATTCATTTTACAAAACCTACAGTACTGGAAGAATGCATTCAGGTTTTAGACCCTGATGATTTTTTAGAACACGAAGCTGAAAAAATTCTTTTTGGTTTAGGGTTTACTGATGAAGACATGCAAAAAGATCCGAAGAGTTTTTCAGGCGGGTATCAGATCAGAATTAACCTCACAAAGGTTCTTCTTCAGTCGCCGAATTTACTTCTTCTCGATGAGCCTACCAACTATCTCGACATCGTTTCGATCAGATGGTTAAAAAGTTTTTTAAAGAATTTCCCAGGTGAAATTATGATTATTACCCATGACCGTGAGTTCATGGATGATGTCGTTACTCACACGATGGGACTACACAGACAGCAGTTAAAAAAAATCAAAGGTGATACGGCGAAATTTTACGAACAAATTCTTCAGGAAGAAGAAATGTACGAAAAGACGCGTGGAAATTTAGATAAAAAAAGAAAAGAGATGGAAGCATTCGTCGAGAGATTTAAAGCGAAAGCTTCTAAAGCTGCTCAGGCCCAGTCGCGTATGAAAGCACTGGAAAAAATGACGACGATGGACAAGCTTGCTGATGTTGATTCATTGGGATTCAGGTTCAGATTTATCGAATGCCCGGGTAAACAAATTGCTGAAGTGAAGAGTCTTAGTTTTTCATATCCTGATAAACCTGAAGATTTATTATTTCATAATTTAAGTTTTCCAATTAACCGTGAAGACAGAATCGGGATCATTGGGAAAAACGGAAAAGGGAAATCAACTTTATTGAACGTTATCGGCGGACATCTTCCGGCCAATACCGGAAAAGTTAGTTTTCACCCGGCCGCAAAAACAGGACATTTTGGTCAGACCAACATCAATCGTCTGAGCATGGAACATACAATCGCCGAAGAAATTCAGGCGGAAAACAGTGAACTTTCAATTTCCGGTGTCCGCAATATTTGCGGGACAATGATGTTTGATGGTGACCTTGCAAAGAAAAAAATTAAAGTCTT
Organism: Bacteriovorax sp.; assembly: GCA_014378525.1. Lineage (GTDB taxonomy): Bacteria > Bdellovibrionota > Bacteriovoracia > Bacteriovoracales > Bacteriovoracaceae > Bacteriovorax. The sequence continues at coordinate 15,158 of JACMNL010000053.1, read as the reverse complement.
GTCCGGTGGAGAGCGCGCACGCGTTTTACTCGGAAAAATTCTCGCAAAACCTGCCAATCTTCTTCTTCTCGATGAGCCTACCAACCATTTGGATATGGAATCGATTGAATCATTAACTGAAGAAATTGGAAATTTTCCAGGTGCAGTTGTTATCGTTACCCACAGTGAAATCATGCTTCGCAATCTGGCCACTAAGCTGGTTATTTTCCACAATGGAACGGCTGAATTCTTCAATGGAAACTACGATGACTTTTTAGAAAAAATTGGGTGGGAAAGTGAAGAAACCAAACCCAATAAAACGCTGAAAAGAAAACTGACTGAAAAAGAAATTAAACAAAGAAAAGCAGAAATCACTGTTGACCGCGCTAAGCAGACGAAGCCTTTAAAGGAAGAAATCGAGCGCCTGGAAGCCGAGATTACGAAAAATGAAGATCTGCTTGGAAGAATCACGAACGAGCTTGAGAAGGCCACTACGGCTAACGATACGGCGAAGCTGACTGATTATGCCCATGCGGTTGGAAAGCTCAATCATTTGATTGATGCCCTTTTTGAGAAGCTTACTAACTCCAATGAAAGCATCGAATTCATCAATAAAAAATTCGACCAAGAGCTCGATTCACTTAACTAACGAAATTTGCGATAAGTCATTGCCGGTATTAATAAAAATACCGGCAAAATGTCGCAGTGCGCACCATGGTCATTATCACTACCTAATGAGTTGTAATCCCCCCTTGAGAGTGCTATTTTGGGCCCATTAAAATTCCATAATTCAGAAGAGAAAAGACCATGTTAAATGACAACTTTACTTACGCATTTTCGAACGAAGCACAAAACGAAATTTACGACTTTATTAAAAATCTTCATCAATACGAAAAAATTGAAGATGCAAAAGTTTTAGAAAATGATGATTGTCCGACTTTTTTAAAAGAAGTTGAAGAAATCAGAAACGAACTTGAAAATGGAAAACGAATTGTTATCGTTAGACCATTTGTTGATCTTCACAACAAGTACACAATTCAAGAGCAGAGAACAGTAAGCTGGTTGCTTGGAAATGTTCTTGGTGACCCGTTAATTCAAAATGAAGCAGGCGATAAAGTTATTTGCGTTTACGATCGCGACCGCAACAACTCAATGACTAAAGGTGCACGTTACCACCAGACAAGAGAAGGTGGAACAATTCACACTGACAACGTTAACGTTCCTTTCCACTGGGAGTATTTAGTTCTCAGCTGTATCAGCCCTGCAATGTCAGGTGGAGAAAATATTCTTGTTAACGCTCTAACAGTTTATAAAATCCTGAAAGAAAATCATCCGGATGTTATTGCTATCCTTGAAAAAAATTTCTTATGGGAAGAGCGTGGTGTTTCTGATGCAACTTACGAAGCTCCGATTTTAACTTACAATAAAAAAGGTGAGCCAATGTTCCGTCACCTTCGTCCATACATGGAATCAGCACATAGAAAACTGGATACTCCATTAACTGATGAACAAATGTACGCTATAGATACGCTGGATTCAGTGATCGAGCACTCTGACAATCAGTACCGTCATACTTTCAAAGCTGGAGAAATCCTTCTGACTTACGATTCACAGGTTCTTCACGGCAGAACATGTTTTTCAGATGCTCAGGAAGCAGTGACAATTTTCGATTTCAAAAAAGACCACAATAAACCATTAAAGCGCACTATGGACCGTCTATGGGCGAAGAAGAGACAAAAATTATGTCTAGTTTAACAGCACTGGTTTTAGCTGCAGGATACGGATCACGTATTGCTGACGTTACAACTGATCCAAAAAGTTTATTAAAGATTAATGAAAAAACATTGATGGACTGGCACTTCGAGAGTCTTGCAGCCGTTGGTGTAAAAGATGTTGTTGTTGTGACAGGATACAAGAGAGAAGTTCTGGAAGACTATCTCGGAAAATTCAAAAGCAATTTCAATCTTCAGTTCGCCGTTAACGATGATTACAAAGTTAAAGGGAACACATACTCATTATTTTTTGGCCTTGAAAAAGTAGAAACTGATTTTTTACTTTTTGATGCTGACTTAATTTATGAAACGAATATTCTGAGAGCTTTTGTTGAAGATAATAACTCTAACCAGATTCTGGTTGGGGAGAGTTCAATTGATGATATCGAATGTGCAAAGACTATGGTCGATGCAGACGGCTTCGTACGAATGACAATCGATAAAAGAGCAGTGACAACTGATGAACGTGCAAAATATAAATTTGCTGGTGAAGCTATCGGGATTCTTAAATTTTCGAAAGAGTACCGCGACGACATGTTCAGAGAATGCAAAAAGTTTTTAGCAGATGAAAAAAATATCTCTAAAAACTGGGAACACGTAATGAACGAGTTCCTGCACACTCACGATATGGGGATTCATCAGGCCGTAAGTTCAAAATGGGTTGAGATTGATAACCGTGAAGACTACGCGCGAGCAAAGTCTCTTTTTGGGAATAACTAATGAGCTGGCTTTCAGAATACAGAAGTTCTTTAAAGAACATTCATGCTGAAGAATTTTTAGATGTCTATTTTTTTAGACCGCTAGCTTTCGTTATCGTGAAGTCACTTTATAGACTCCCTCTAACTCCGAACAATTATTCATTCATGTCTTTTGCGGCTGGAATGTATTCTGCTTATTTATTTTATCAAGGGCTATTCTTCTGGGGAGCTATCGCTTTCTTAATGTTTGCCATTTTTGACTGCTGTGATGGAATGCAGGCTCGCATGAAAAAGAACGGATCGGAGTTCGGCCGTTTTGTTGACGGGCTTGTAGACTATACTTGTAATATTGCCTGCTATATCTGTCTTGGTTATGGTGTGGCGAAATACATGCCAATGACTGGACCCATTCCTACAGTTTATTTAGTTGTCGCTGCTGGTATCAGCAAAGCGATTCATTCGATTACTTATGACCATTTCCTGATGGAGTATTTATCTTATGACCGTGGGGATGGTGGATTTGTTCAAAGAGAGCTGGAAGAAATCAGAGAAAAAATCAGATTGATCAAGCTTGATCCAAATGGATCAAAACGTCGTCACTTCATTCTATGGATCTATTTAGGATTCAGCAGCCTTCAGGCCGGTAATGAAGGAAGAACTTTAAAGTTCAGTTCAAAACAATATGTAGAGAAAAATTTCCGTGCGATTCAGTTATGGGGGCTTATTGGTCCTGCCTGGCATATCGCTGTTTTAATTCTCGCACTCCTGGTTAATGTACCGGAAATTCTTTTTATCTACGCGATCGTTTTTGCAAACGTATGGTTGATTGGAATGCTGATTTACCAGAATAAAATTAATCAAAGTTTAAATGGCCTGGAGGGGACGACGGCATGATCGCTCTTCTTTTAGGAATCACTATTGGCTTCGTAATGTGCATCCCCGTTGGTCCGATCAACGTCTGGGTTGTGAATACATTGTTGAAGCATAATTTCCGTTCAGCATTTTCCATCGCTCTTGGTGGATCGCTGATGGATTTTTCTTATTTCATGGTGATCTTAACCGGGCTTTCACTTTTTACGTTTTCTCACAAGACCTCAATCATTTTAAAAGTTGTTGGTGTCTTATTTCTTTTTATTTTTGGAGTGAAAGAGATTCTGAATAAAAAGCAAATTGAAGATCATGCCGAAGATGATAAAAAACATCCTAATGTTACAGGATTCTTTTTATTGGGAGTTTTGATTTATACATCTAATCCTACACTGATTGCGACAATGACAGGACTTGCTGCAGTTATTAAATCCTGGAAGGCATTTGATTTTAATTATATAAATTATTTTTTATTGTCGTTTGGTGTTGCTGTTGGATCTGCAAGCTGGTTTTATTTTTTGCTAAAAATGGTTCAAAAATACGAGGACCGTCTACCTAAGAAGTTTTTTTTAAACTTCGGGCGAGTCTCGGGTGTTTTGATTTTGATATTCAGTTTAATTATGGCCTTTAATGTTTATAAGGAAGTCTACCTATGAAAAATCTAACTACGAAAAAGTCTACGCAACTAAGAAATATGCTTATGTCGAATGAGCTTGAATTTATCATGGAAGCTCACAATGGAATTTCAGCAAAAATCGCAGAAGAAGCTGGCTTCAAAGGAATTTGGGGTTCAGGATTATCAATCTCTGCATCTCTAGGTGTAAGAGATAACAACGAAGCTTCATGGACTCAGGTCCTGGACGTTGTTGAGTATATGAGTGATGCAACTAAAATTCCTATTCTTTTAGATGGAGACACTGGTTACGGTAACTTTAACAACATGAGAAGACTTGTTATGAAACTTGAGCAACGTGGAGTTGCCGGGGTTTGTATCGAAGATAAAATTTTCCCGAAAACAAATTCATTTTTAAGAACTGAAGCACAACCACTTGCTGACATCGAAGAATTCTGTGGAAAAATTAAAGCTGGCCAGGACACTAAGCTGGACGACGATTTCAACATCATCGCCCGCGTAGAAGCTCTTATAGCTGGATGGGGACTACAGGAAGCAGTTAAAAGAGCAGACGCTTATAGAAAAGCGGGAGCGAACGCAATTCTTATGCACTCAAAAATTTCTAAGCCGGATGAAATTCTTGCTTTCATGAAAGAATGGGGAGAAAGATCAAAAGAATGTCCGGTAGTTATCGTACCAACTAAATACTATGCAACTCCGACAAACGCTTTCAGAGAAGCTAACGTTTCTCTAGTTATCTGGGCCAACCACCAGATGAGAATGGCCGTAACAGCTATGCAAAACGTAACAAAGACAATCTTTGAAGAGCAGTCTTTAATGAACGTTGAAGATAAGATCGTTTCAGTTGCTGAATTGTTCCGTCTTCAAAATGATAAAGAACTTGAAGCTGCTGAAAAATTATACTTAACAGTTGCAGACGCTGACGCTCCAAGAGTTGTTCTTCTGGCGGCGTCACGTGGTGCTGAACTAAAAGAATTAACAGAGGACCGTCCTAAAGCTCTTATCGACATCAACGGGAAGCCGTTAATTGAGCAATCAATCAACAACTTCTACGCTCACGATATCAAAGATATCTCAATCGTAACCGGATACAAAAAAGAAGCTTTCAAATTTCCGAACATTAAATACGTTGCTAACGATAACTTCGAATCAACAAATGAGCTTGCTTCATTGTTTTTAGCTAACAAGCAAATCGCGGACAATACAATCATCTCTTATGGTGACATTCTTTACAGAAAATATATCCTTTCGCGCTTACTGGAAGAAAAAGGAGATATTACTATTGTTGTAGACGCTACAATCAACGGCCGCACACCGGATTACAAAGGTGACTTCGTTCTTTGTTCTAGAAACCACAGCACCAGTTTTTCTGAATCTCCTGCTCAGCTTCAAGGAATCAAATTCGGAACTGCTGCAGAATCTAAAGAAGCCAGCGGTGAGTGGATCGGTCTTGTTAAGACAAATAAAGTTGGATCTGAAATTTTATCTAAATCTCTTGCAGAACTTTCAACAACTCCAGACTTCAATAAACTGAAACTCCCGGATTTAATGAATCATCTTCTTGCTAAGAAAGTAAAAATCAATGTTATGTACATTGATGGTCACTGGATGGATGTAGACAGTTATGCAGACGCTTCTAAAGGTCAGCAATTTTAATGAACGAAATTATTCTCAGACCACTTCATGCCGGTGATGAAAAAGCATTCATGGATGGTCTGGAATTGTTTTCAGATATGGATGGCGACTGGTACAGCTTCATCTGGGAGCTGGGAATAAAGTTTGAAACGCACTTACAGACTTTAGATGATCGCTTTCACGGGAGAAATTTAGCTCCCGGATTAGTACCGGATTCGATGCTCTATGCTTTTTTAAACGGAAAAATTATTGGCCGCTCGAGTATCAGGCACGACCTTAATGATTATCTCAGAAAAGTTGGCGGGCATATTGGTTATGCTGTAGCAACTCCTTATAGAATGAAAGGAATCGCGACAGAGATATTGAAGCAGTCTCTGATTTATTGCAAAGATGTTTTAAAGCTCGACCGCGTTCTTGTTACTTGTGATGAAAACAATGAAGGGTCGATCAAAACCATTTTGAAAAATGGTGGTGAGTATCAAGATAAAGTATTAGCAAAGAGTGAAACTATATATACAAATCGTTATTGGATAAATTTAAAATAGAGAGAAAAATATGATTACAGCTGATAAATTTCTAACACCGGCAAGAGAATTAGGGTTTAACTTTTTTACTGGAACACCTTGTTCATATTTAAAACCATTTATTAACTACGTTATCGATACAGATGGATTTGATTTCATCGACAGTGTTAACGAAGGTGATGCAATCGCCATCGCGGCGGGAGCAACTATCGGCGGGAAACGTGCAGTTGTTATGTTCCAGAACTCAGGTTTAGGAAACGCTGTTAACCCGATTACATCTCTTACATATACATTCAACATTCCGGTTATGATCATCACTACTCTTCGCGGAGAAGTGGGGGGACCTGCCGATGAACCTCAGCATGAATTAATGGGGCAAATCACAACTCAGATGCTTGAGACAATGAGATTAAAATGGGCATTCTTTCCACAGACTGAAGCTGAAGTCGGTCCTGCTCTTAAAATCGCAGACGAGTACATGAAAGCTCACAATCAGCCGTATGTTTTCGTAATGAGAAAAGACGACATCGCTGAATATAAACTTCAAAAGAAATCTGCTCCATCTAAGAAAGATTTTTCAATTTCACATACAGATCATTTCGAACTTGATTATAAATCACGTACGACAAGAACTCCGGTTCTTGAAGTTCTTCAAAAATCACTTGGAATGGATGCTGCTGTTGTTGCTACAACTGGTAAAACAGGCCGTGAGTTTTACGAAGTAGGCGACCAGGCGAACCAGTTATATATGGTTGGTTCAATGGGATGTGCTCTAGCTTTTGGTTTTGGCCTTGCTCTGGCAAAACCTAATTTAAAAGTTGTTGTGATCGATGGTGACGGTGCTCTACTAATGAGAACTGGATCTATGGCAACTGTTGGTGCTTATAAGCCGAAAAATTTAGTTCACATCTTAATCGATAATGAAGCTCATGATTCAACTGGTGGACAGGGGACTGTTACTGGTGGTGTTTCTTTCGGAGCTGTTGCTGCTGGTTTTGGATATCCGACAATTTACTCAACAGACAGTCTAGAAAAATTCACTGGCATGATGAGTGAAATTAAAAATAATAATTCAGCAACGTTTGTGCATTTAAAAACGCAAAAAGGTTCACCTTCAACCCTAGGAAGACCTAAAGTTACTCCGGCGCAGGTTTCAGTTAGATTTGCGGAATATGTTCAATCCAAAGCTTAAGTAAATTAACCGCCTCTGCTTTCTCCGCCAGGCCATCAAAGCCTTGCGGAGGCATAGTCGGGAATCCCGATTCGCCTTTCACCATAGAATAAATAGTTTTCACTTTATTCATCTTAATTATTTTCGCTTCATTTCCTTCATCATCATATCGTAGCAGCTGAATGCCGGGAGCGTTTTCTCCACCGTGGCACATAAAACAGGTCTTATCGATGACTTTTGTCTGGAACATTGTAAACGGTGGAACATCTCCGGCAGCAATTTTACGGAGTAGTTTTAATTTTCTAGTTTCTTCATCGTTGGCACGATTAGGATTCACATCAATTGCTGGTTTTTCAATTTCCTGCACTGGAGTTCCGTCTCCTAAAGATGGATCATAAAAAAGTCGCAGGATTTTTTGATTGGTATCTTCAACAATCAGCATAGAGCCATCTGGAAGTTCTGTAAGACTCACAGGGCTTCCAAATTTCTGTTCTCCTTTATTTTCCCATCCGTAAACTACGCTTTGAGGAATGCCCGTTGGAAGACCTGCCTGATCGCGCTTGAATGCGACGATTCTGTGACCCTTTGATTCGTATCCGTGAAAAGCAGCAAGCAATCTTCCTTTATACCATTCGGGAAACATTGAGCCCTGATAGTAAGTGAAATTTAGTGGAGCTGCGTGAGCTGGCAAAAACATATGAGGTTTTTGATAAGCAGAGCAGTTAATGTTTTTCCACTCAGGACTGTTTTCATTATTATCGTAACAATAAGGCCATCCGTAATGTTTATCTTTAGTGATGATATTGATTTCATCGTGAGGGTAATCCTCATTTTTTATTTTTGAATCCATCTTATCAATGGCGTCTCTGCTATTTTCACCCTGGATGATAACTTTCTTTTTCGGGTCCCAGACCATGGCCACAGAGTTGCGAAGTCCTTTTGCGTAGACTTCAAAAGTTTTAGTAAATTTTCCGTCTGTTGTTTTTTTATAACGACGTATTTGTGCCTGGCCTATCTGGAGGTCTTCTCCTTCTTCACATGATTTTTTCTTGCCGCCAAAAATACCACCAAGGCCGCTTTTGTGACAGACATTGGTTGCTGCACCGACGTTGATATAAAGAGAGCCTTCTTCATCGAAGACGAAAGATTTTAAAGGGTGAAGTCCTTCAGCAGGAAGACCTGAAACCAAAGTTTCAATTGTATCGATTGGGTTTTCTGCCAGAGGGTTAAATCTGAAGAGCGCAGTTGCTGAACCAACATAAAAAAGGCCGTCAGTATATTTTGTAATCTGGTGAGGCTTGTTGATGATTTCTCTTCGAAGGTCATTAGATGCAAAAGATTTATTGGTAAATATATTTTTTATTGAAGACGTACCGTTTTCAAAACTTAATAAAATGATTTTTCCGTCGTATGGTTCCCATGAACCCTGATCAGTGACTACTACCTGATTGGCGTTGATTGGAGCGGCCATGCGGGGTTTTCTCATTCCGTCGCCATTGTAAACCTGACCGACGCAGAATCCAGGAGCTGTTTTAACATCCACCATCGGATATCCGTTACAGTCGCCGATAATGTTATAAATGCTTCCAGTATTTGAAGGAGCTCTCGTAAAAAAATTTACATATCTGACGTAGTCAGTTTGATCCATCCATTTTGATTCCTGCAAACTGATCAGACCTTTTTTAGATGCGGTATCAGGCGTGTGAGAGCATGAAGAGAGGAGTAAGATGGTTGAAAGAACTGATAGATTAAGATTTTTCATCTAAATAGAATAACACAGGAAAAGCAGAGGTGATCATAGGTAATAATCACCTCTCAAAGTATCAGATTTGGACTATTTAATCTGGTTGCAACATCCCACAAGAACCTGGTCACCAGTTGTTAAAATAATGTTGTGAGAATAAACTGTATCACTCATTCCATCACTACATTCACCGGCAAGAATTGTTGAAGATGTCGTTTCAGTTTTAACAATTACAGCATAGTCTTCCTGAGTTCCGGCAGCGTTTACTCTTGAAGTTACCTGTTCTGTTTTTATTGAATCGTCTGACATAACTGCATTGTAAGTAACAGTGTCACCTTTAATTGTTAAATCCCAAAATGGTTCAGTTCCACCGCAAGAGAAATCAGAAGCGGCCATTGCAGAAACAGACATAGCTAAAGATAAAAGTATGATTAATTTTTTCATATGAACTCCAATAAAGTTAAGTAAGTAATAAGTACCAGATTTAGAGATTGGGTTCCAGAGAGCTTGTAAAAAAGAGGTGTTTCTTAATTTAAAAAAAAATCTGATCAGGTCATTCCCAGTGATATCGAATGGTAAAGGGCAGAAGAGTAGAAATTTCACCTTGAACGCAGGCAAATGCTGAGGTATTTAATGTGAGAAAAAACAGAGATAAAAAAGCGCTTTTATAAATGACACCAGCAGTAGTTCGCTGGTCTTTATAGAGCAAATTTTGATAATAGTAACGGTAACTTATTAATGAACATACTGCGAAGGTTCATTTTTTTATGGTGGTCTAAATGCAAACAGTTAAACGTAATATCCTTCTTAATCCCGGCCCTGCCACTACAACCGACACAGTAAAAAATGCGATGGTTGTTCCTGACATTTGCCCGAGAGAACTGGAGTTTGGGGAATTAACTTTATCTGTTCGTGATGACCTGATTAAGATAGCTCACGGTGAAAAAAACCATACTTGTGTAATGATCACCTCTTCGGGAACAGGCGGGGTAGAAGCTTGTTTAACCTCAGTAGTCCCTATGGATAAAAAAGTTTTGATTATCAACAATGGAGCATACGGCGAGCGCATGCAGGCGATCTGTGATGCTTACGGAATCAAGCATGTTGATATGAATATACCTGCAGGTCTTCCGGTAGATCTGGATGCGCTGGAAAAATTAATTCAGTCTCATCAGAAAGAACTCTCTCATGTTGCTTTTATTCACCATGAAACAACGGTGGGAATATTAAATCCACTTAAAGAAATTTGTGTTCTTTCTCATAAGTATAATCTGGAAAATATCGTCGATGCGATGTCTTCATTCGCAGGAATGGATATTAACGTTGAACGCGATCAGGTTGATTATCTGGTTTCATCTTCAAATAAATGTATTCAGGGTATGGCCGGAATCAGTTTTGTTATCGCACGTCTGGTAAATTTAAAAATGACTGCGCCGATCAAGAGAAATTTTTATTTCAACCTGCTCGCGAACTATGAATATTTAAATAAGAACAAACAATTCCTTTTCACACCTCCAGTGCAGACTCTGTATGCCCTTAGACAGGCCGTGACTGAGTATTTTAATGAAGGTGCTGAAAACCGGTTTAAACGATATTCATCGATGTATGAAATTATGAAGAAGCGTGTGAAGGAATTAGGTTTTGAATTTCTGGTAGAAGAAAAACATCATGCTAAACTTTTAACAGCGATTCTAGATCCGAAGAGTCCGAATTATTCTTTTAATGAAATGCACGATTATTTAATTGAGAGAGGCTTTACTATTTATCCGGGGAAGGTAGGGAGCATTAACACGTTCAGACTATCTAACATCGGCGAGATTTACCCCGCCGACATTGAAGCTTTTTTAAAAGTGTTTGAAGAATATCTTCGTATTAAGAAGATCATCTAAAACACTTTTTGAAATTATAATTGTGGGCTAACACCGACAGCGATCACTAGTACTACTAAGAAAAGAATAATCATGTCGAGCTTGCTAATTTTGTTCCAGATCATAAAACCCTCACTTATTGATTAAAAATTGGATGGGTCTTAGTATATTTTTTATTGAGAATTGCCAATGGCCTGTGTAATTTTTCCGGGATTTTTCCCAAGAGAATACCACTCTTGTCCTAAGTACCCGTAAACCAGCCAGTATAATCTGTCACCAACACCGCCCAGCGAAAAGCTTGCATGATAAATGACGAATACCGGCAAATGGGCGAGCAAAAAAAGGCCCATGGTTTGGCGATATGGGTCGGTTTCCTTCAATCCTTTCATCACGGCCACGATCATGAGCAGGTAACCTATGATAGAGAGAATCATCAGCGGATAGCCGCCAATTACGCCGCATGAGACGAACATATTGTGGGGGTCTTTGAACGAGTTATATCCTTCGACTTCGATTCCTTCTTTTGACCCGCTAAAAAATTTATAAAGTAGTCCGTTACCGAACCACGGACTTTTTTCGAATATTTCCCAACCGCGAAAAACTTCATCCATTCTCGTTGAAACACCGTCCTGAGCTTTACGCATACCAAAGCCGGTTTTTCCGGTTGTGACTTCGTACATGAACTTTGAAACCGGAGCACCTACGAGTAAAACAGAAACGAGAAGGCATGCCAGGAAAGTAAATTTGAAGAGCCTGATTTTTCTTTTTTTAGATCCGTAGATAAGAATTCCTACGAAGCCTGTGATCACCATTGTTCCAAAAGCAGCTTTCGTTGAAGTGAGGAGAATGCTGAGTGCGATGATAAAGAGTCCGATAATTTTTAACAGTGTATTATTTTTCAGCGTCCATGGTTTTTCCTGAAAAATTTTCGGGAAGAAAAAAATGAAAGACGCTGTTGAGGCCGTCACCATGTGCGGAATGTGTTTGAAAAATCCGGTGAAGCGTCCGCCTTTAAACATATAAGGCCAGAGCACAGGCAAGGCGAGAAAACTCGTGATAACGATGAATGTACTTGTTCTGTTGATCCAGTAAATTAATTTCTGCAAGGGAAAGATTGAAGGAATGATCACGCCATAAACCATGATGAGCATGATGGCCATTCCAAGACCTGCGAGCTGCACGATCACTGACTGAGTGACGTTGACTAAAGTGATCTGAAAAAAAGTCTGGATAGATAAAACAGCGATCAGTGTGAAGACGAATCCCTGATAAATTTTGGAGAGAGGGAAAAGACTTTTTGTTTTTAACCAGTAGTAAAATAAAATCAGGGCAATTACAAATTGCAGACCGAAGTTTATGAAAGGGTGAAGTCCGTATTGAAAAATCAGCGGCGGTGCAGAGTAGGGAACGATCTGCAACCACTTGAAGGAAATTTTACTGACAAAAATCAGAACGATCAGCGTGATACAACATGTATCAATAACTTTCTGGACTGAAAATTTAGGTTCAATCACGGTGTAGTCTGTCTCTGATGATCACGGCGCTTAAGCAAGCTGTTAATAGAACTGACACGATCGAAATAATTCTGAAAGTATCATTGCTGACAAGTGGACTTTTATTTTTAATCAAAACGATGTCGTTTGAGTTTAATGTGTAATCTGTTTTCGCGCCTTCCTTTAAAACTTCTTCAAGGTTAATCGTTAAACTTTTTTTCGATTCACCTTTCGAAGAAACAACATCCTGCTGATCATTACCAACAACAATGTTTTCTAAATCGGCTTCGTTATTTGTTCCACCGGCAAGTGAAAGTAGTGTCGTTAATTTCATATTTGCTGGTACGTGATAAAGTCCTGCGTTTTTTACAGCACCTAAAAGTCGGATAGGGATCAGGTCCTGATTCGGATAAGATTCGAAAACAAATTCAGACGGCGAGCTTAAATTATATTTTGTAACCTTACCAGTTTCGGTCATAGTCGCTGAAAAGGCCTGATTAACTAAAATACTGTACGTAAAAAGACAGATAATTAAGCGTCTCATTTTGCTATTTCTCCTCTCAGAACACGAAAAAATTGGGTTTCTATAATAATAACAGAAATATTTTTAAATAAATAAAATTCTAGCCTTCAGTGTTTTGCCGATTCGACGATAAGATATTAAATACAGGAAAAAATATGAATTCAAACGAAGAGATTACTCTACATCAAGTTTTGCAGATTTTTACGAAGCGCTGGAAGTATCTTTTACTTCTTGCACTGGTGTTTACACTTGCTGCTCTCGTAAAGCATAAGTATTTTCCAATGTACCCGGGAACGGGAAAACTCATCATTAAAGATGTTCGAAACAGTCAACTACAGCTTGTTCTAAGTTCTGTAGCAGGAGCTGCCAATGAATCTACCTTAGATAGCAAAGGTGATGACGTTGTCGAGCGTGCAGAAACAATTTTAGATACACATGAATATTACCTCGCTCTGGCAAACAGATTATTGTCCCTACAAAAAGAACAAAACAATCAGGCATTAAATAGTTTCTTTAAAAAGATTCACGGAGATCCTGCGGACACTGAATACCCTCATGATGTGGCAAACGTTCTTTCAGGAATGCTCACTTTTAGTTCAGCAAAGGGTGGAGTTCTCATTATTAGTGTGAAAAGTTACAATCGCGAACTTTCAGTTTTAGTTGTGAACGAAGCACTTGAAGAAGCTCAAAAAAATATCATCGACAGAGAGCTTGAAGATTTGAACAGAGCTGAAAGTTACATTCAAGTGGAAATTGACAGTGTAAAAGGAAGACTGGATAGAATCGAGAATTCTACAGTAAAAAAACTGCAGAAGAACCAGATCCTATCTGTTGATACAGAAAAAGGTGACAGCTCTAAATACATCAGTGAATTAAAGAAAAACATCAACGATACAAAAATTTCTATTTCAAATAACGAAAGCAAAATTGCTTCAATGAAAGAAAAAATAAAGAGTTCGGGGGGAGCAAAAGATCTCGGCGTACTTAGTAAGTTCAATGAAACTTCACAGGTAAAACTTCTGGAAGAACAGAACAAAGATCTTCAGCAGGAACTTGCGACTTACCAGTCTTATTTAAAGACCTATGAAAACCAGAAAACGGGTCTAGTTCCAATGCAGTACGAACTGGAAAAGATGAACGTCAATCATGACTTCGAATACAAAATGTTTGCTTCATTCAATGATAGTTTAGCGCGCATTGGTTTACAAAAAACTTATGCCCGAAACAAAGTTGATATTTTGGAGAGAGAGCGATTGTCAAAAGTTCGCTCTAGTCCGTCGCTAATTATCATGGTACTTATTTCTCTGATGCTTTCACAGGTCATAGGGATGTTTAGTATTTATGTCTACGAGCTCTTCAAACCTAACACGCCATAAAATTCTGAGCGAAAGAATTTTAGCTGAACTCAACGAAGTGTTTGAGCAGTTTTCTGCTTTCCAAATAAAAGCGGAGCTTCCATGCCCCACAGGCTGTGGAAAGTGTTGTTTTAAATCTGATATCTATTGCACTCCAATTGAACTTCTTCCTATGGCGCTTGATCTTTTAGAAAGAGGTGAAGCTCTCAGTACTTATGATAAGTGCAAAGAATTCAACTCTGACCATTGCATGTTCATGCAAATTTCAGATTTAAAAGCTGGAAAAGGGCAGTGCTTGGAATATCAATTCAGGCCTCTTGTCTGTAGAACTTTTGGTGTGGCCGCTCGTCATGATAAAAATGAAAAAATTAATTATTCCGTTTGTACAACCTTGAAAGAAACTCATGGTGATAAATATGAACAGCTGGTGAATTCAAATTTCACCGATGATGAAGTTATGTTTATCGATAATTCCAAAAGCAAAATTTCAAATCTTGATCCTGCTTTTTTAGAGCAGGAATTCCCAATAAATATTGCTCTGTCTATGATGCTTGAAAAAATTCTATTTCTGGCCGGATTAGACTCGGGCCCTGATGACTGCAACACCTGAAATTTTTAATTTTCCATCCTCACCAAAAGCTTCAGTATTCACTGTAAATATAGGTTTGCCTTCTTTTTGTGAAACGACTTCCAGTTTATAAGTAAGGACATCATCGACATAAACCGGAGCAGAAAAAGTAAAGGTCTGGTTTAAATAAATTGTTCCCGCACCAGGAAATTCATTGGCAAATATTTTTGAAAAGTGAGATGCGGCCACCATTCCATGAGCAATCCTTCCTTTAAATCCTTGAGCACGTGCAGCTTCATCGTCAAAATGCACAGGATTAAAATCACC
>JACMNL010000052.1 GCA_014378525.1 Bacteriovorax sp. | reverse complement strand
TCATACCAATGAAAAGTCGCGACAGATCTATGGACTTAATGGTGTATTCGGATTCACACCGAGTTTTTATTATATGACTGAATTTGATTTGCAGTCGGGTTTCGATAAGAAAAAAGGATTATTTCATTTCAGTAAGATCGGCTATGAAATCGTAAAAGGTTTTCATTTGATCGGAATTGAAGAGTATAGAAAAAGTGATTTCCATAATGAGAAAACTTTATTGAATGCTCACGGCTTGGGAGCTCAGTGGTATCCACGTCCGCATTTTGATTTTGAAGCTATCTGGAATAAAAGAAGAGTGGCGCAACAGTCTAATGACTACACTGACTACGCTTACCTGATGATGCATTATTATTTTTAGGCAGCAAAAAAAAAGGCCCTCCGAAGAGGGCCTTGCTTATTTTTTACTTAGCTACGTTCTGAGCCGGAACTTGAGTCGCCCAATCAGGTCTCTTGTAACCCATGTTCGTCTTACCGTCTTCAGCTGGCTTTCTTGGCCCGTCGTTCACACCTGATCTCTTATCATCAGACTTAGATGCATTGAAAGTTTCATTTAATACAATCAGGTCTTCAGCAACTTTTGAAAGTTCATCAGCTGTTCCTGCAACTTCTGCAGATTTTACTTTCGCACAAGTTAGTTCAACATATTTTCTGACTGTATATTTTTCGTCTTTATCTACATATAACTCAGGCTCTTTACTAACGACACCAAGGAAACTTGTATCAACGATCAATCCGTTTTTGTTTGCTTTGCTTGGCATGATTTCAGCAGACACGATACTCTTAAGTGCTTTGTCATATCCAAGATATTTACAAAGAGCGTCTCCTTCTGTGATTCTTTTCTCTTTTGGTTTTCTCACATTGCTGTAATCAACTCTCATGGCGAAAAATGATTTACCAAATCCTGCTTCATCAAGTTCTGCTGAAGTGAATTTTTTTGATTCTATATTAGCTTTTTTTGCTGCTGCTTCAGCTGACTTGGCAGAGTCTGCATCGGCCTGCCATTTTTTCTTTTGCTGATTTTCTTTATAAGTATCAGACTCACCCATTTTTGCTAAACACTTTTTAACCTGTTCATCAGTTGATTTACCACTTGCGATCATGTCATCACAAAGATTCTTTACTGCTGCTTGAGCAGAAAAAGCTGAAACCAGGGTAAAAGAAAAAATAAGAGTTTTGAAAGTCATATAAATACCTCGCTACCAATATCATAATTCGAAATCGTTAAATTAATAACCGAGGGATTTAGTACGGAAAAAAGTGCATTGAAAAACGCGATTATGCCACTGTACATTCATAAGGATTGGGATCAGCAATGAACTTCTTCGTCATACTATCGTATTCCAGCTTATAAAGGACACAATTGGGAATCACGATCATCGGGTGACCTTCGGGAAGAAAACTATGGATAGCATTTCTAAGAGCGCCACCGTGAGTACTGATACCGATAATTTTATGATCTGTGGTTGCTATAATGTGCTCTAGAACAGCAATAAATCTCTCGCGTGATATCTTTCTGGTTTCCCCACCTGGAAATCCTACGTGGTCATGTTCAGCTTTATAAGACATTAGTTTTTGCCAGAGCTCAGGACCGAAGCATGTGATGGCGTCTTCAAACAACATCCCCTCTGCTTCACCGTAACTCATTTCGCGAAGGCGTTGATCGACGATTAAAGGAACATCTTTTTTAGTCGCAACAGTTGTCCCGGTAACCAGCGCACGTTCCAGGTCACTGCTCACAATGATATCAAGAGGAATCGAAAGCATGCGCTCAGCTAAATTCATTGCTTGCGCTTTGCCGTTTTCATTCAGAGGAATATTAGTATGCCCCTGACAACGACGCTCCTTGTTCCAGTCAGTTTCTCCGTGGCGAAATATATAAAACACTCTATTCATACTCAGCAATCTATCCTAGAATTCATTGGGAATGAACTATTTAATATTAAAATCTCTTCACATTATTTCAGTCATAACTTTTTTTGCAGGCCTGTTTTACATGCCTCGCCTTTTTGTTTATTTTGCTGAAGCAAATTTAAAAAGCGAACCTGAAAAAAGTATTCTTCAAAAACAATTTAAAATCATGCAACGACGTTTATGGAATGGAATCACAATTCCTTCTTCGATCGCTGTTTTAATTTTTGGTGGATCGCTCTTGCAAAACTTTATGCCGATAACGAATCACCCGTGGCTGGTATTGAAACTGGTTTTTGTGGCCGGTCTTTATGGATATTTTCTTTTCCTTCACAAAATTTTCAAACAGCAACAGGAAGATATTATCTCATATTCTCCAATGAAACTGAGAGTTATTAACGAAATATCGACAATTTTTTTATTCGCCATCGTATTTCTGGTGATTATGAAAAATGTCATGAATATGATTTATGGCCTGTCTGCTTTAGTCGGTCTCATTTTAATCCTGATGATTGCGATCAAAATTTATAAAAATATAAGAGAGAAATAATATGAGTGATAAAAAGCCTGAAAATAATGAAACATGGAAAGAAAAATTATCTTCTGATGAATTTGAAATCCTGAGAATGTGTGGAACTGAAAGACCGTTTTCCGGAAAATACAATTCATTTTATGAACCAGGTGAATACTTCTGCGCTGCTTGCGGTGCCGAGTTATTCGATTCCAATACAAAATTCGATTCCGGCAGTGGATGGCCTTCATTCTATGATGTTTTAAAAACTTCCAACGTAAAACTCATCGAAGACAACGCTCATGGAATGAAGCGAGTTGAAGTCAGATGTGCCAAGTGCGACTCCCACCTAGGCCACGTTTTCAACGACGGCCCTCCCCCAACAGGTCTACGTTATTGTATAAATTCTATTGCCCTGAAGCACGCTAAAGATAAGTAATTGTTAAGTTCTTAACAAGATTTAAAACAAACGTTTCAATTAATTAAACGATCGTGTTAGTATTTCAAACGATCGTTTACACGTGCGTCAAAAATTGAATTCATTCAAAAAGGTCTAACATGTTTTGCAAAAAGCCTGTCCCCTCAGAAAAAACCAAAGATTTGATTCTTGAAGAAGCAAAAAAACAATTTTGCGAAAAAGGATTTGAAGGTGCTTCAGTCAGAGATATCTGTGATGCTGCCGGTGCGAATGTTTCTGCCATTAAATATCATTTTGGTGGCAAGGAAGGACTTTATCGCGAATGTTTTAGAAACTATGGTGAAGGCCGTTTAACTGCTGCTAAAAAAATTTTAACTACAGCAAACTCTGTTGAAGAATTAAAACTGCGAATCCAGCTTTTTTCAGAAGACTTCCTAAAAGAAGGAACCGATAACCCGCATACAACTAGAATGATCTGCCGTGAAATCGATTTTGAGAATCCTCTGATTCAGGATATTTTTGAATCAACATTCTTGAAAGTTTATACAACATTCGCTGATTTTTTTATCGAAGCTCAGTCAAAAGGTCTTATCAGAAAAGATATAGATCATCATTTGATTACTTCTGTATTTTTTCATTCTATGACTTCCGCCTTGAGAGGAGATCATATTGGTGAAAAATATTACAACCGAACACTTAAAGATCCCAAATATACCGATCAATTTATAAACAACTTAATAACCATTATGTTTAATGGAATCAAAATTCAGGAGCAATAATTTATGCAAGCCAGAAGTACAAGGGCCCTGCTCGCACTATGTGCACTTATCCCGAGCATAGGTTTTTCTGCGCAACTTTCTCTCAATGACTACCTTGCTCAGGTTCAGGAAAAAAACCAGGGTATCGTTGCTAATAAATTTGTAGCGGAAGGAACATCAGAACGTGAAAACGAAGGAAGACTTATTTTCCGTCCAAGTATTTTTGCTAATGGACAGATTATGGTCGACAAAAAACCGGTAGCGAATCCACAATTTCAGGGTGACCGCACTGACACTCAGTTCATTACTGCAGGTCTTCAGGAAAATTTTGATTTCGGTGTGAGAGGATCTGTAGGCTATACAATCTTTCATACAAAAATTTACGATGCCGGACAAACATTTGTTCCAATAGCTGATTACAATGATGGAACTGCAAAAGTAGAACTTACTGCATCTCTATGGAGAAACTTATGGGGTAAAGAAAACAAAGCACAAGCTGACGTTATCGATTCTCAGGCAAAAGCGTCTAAACACGTCGCGAACTTCACTGTTCAGACTGCGCTAGCTTCTGCAGAATCTGCTTACTGGTCACTTTCTCAATCAAGAAAAGTTATTAAAGTTCAACAAGATAACCTTGCACGTGCTCAACAAATAAGAAGCTGGAATCAGCGTCGTATTAACAGCGGTCTTGCTGAACGTTCAGATTTTTTACAGGCCGATTCTAATTTAAGATTAAGTGAGTACCAGCTTCAAAGCGCTATTCAGCAGCAGAATCTTTTACAAAGAAATTTCAATTCAATGAGAGGAATTGACAGCAATCTTGTGACTGAAGATCTTCAACCGGTAGCGAGCAGTGAATTGAAATCGATATCACCTCCTTCTAAAGGTGAACTTCGTGAAGATACTCGCGCTGCTTTAGAGCAACAAAACTTTGCAAAAGCAAACGCAGCACTTGCGATTGAAAGAAATAAACCGACATTTGAAGTGTTTGGTTCTTACGCTTTCAACGGAAGAGATCCTGAACGTGGTGAGGCCATCAGTAACTCATTCCAGACAGAACATTCAACAACAGCTGTTGGAGTGAGATTTGTAGCACCTCTGGATTTTGGAACAGTAAAATCATCAATTGATGGTTACAAAAAAGAGCAAATTGCAGCTGAATATAATTACCAAAGAAGAGTTTTTGATCAGGACCGCGAATGGAATGACCTGGTCACAAGATTTCAGGATGCAAAAGTGAGACTTGAATTACTTGAAAAAGTTTCTGATGCACAAAGAACAAAAACACTTAACGAAAGAAATCGTTTGAATAACGGTAGAACAACAACGTTTCAGGTTTTAAATTTCGAACTAGACCTTGCAGCAGCTGATGTACAAAGAATTCAGACAGAAACAGATCTTCTTAATATTTACGCTCAAATGAAAATTTATAGTGCTGGAGGTGCCAAATGAATTTGGCTTCGTTATCAATCAAAAGACCCGTCTTCATTACCTGTATCGTAACAATGATTCTGGTTGTCGGATATCTTTCTCTTAGAAAGCTTCCAGTCGACCTTTTTCCTAACGTTACTTTCCCTATTGTTACTGTCACAACAACTTATCCTGGAGCTGGTCCTGAAGAAGTTGAGACGCTTGTTTCTAAAGTTTACGAAGAAGAACTATCAAATGTTCCAGGTCTTAAAAAACTTTCTTCACAAAACCTTGAAGCAGTTTCAGTTATCATCGCTGAATTCAATCTTGATGTAGATATCAAGTACGCTGAACAACAGGTAAGAGATAAAGTTGCAGCAGCAAGAAAAAAACTTCCAACTGATATTGATGAGCCGGTCATTAGAAAAATCGACCCTGCAGATCAGCCGATTATTACGGTCTCAGTCGAATCTGAACTTCCGGATGGAGAGCTATATCAATACGTAGACAAAAAAATCAAACCTATGATCGAACAGGTCAACCAGGTTGGTCTAGTGGATATTTACGGTGGTAGAAAAAGAGAAATCAAAGTTGAGCTTGATAGAAACAAACTTAAGGCGAGAGAAATTTCTGCTAACCAGGTTTCTGAACGCTTAAAAATTTCCGGTCAAAACATCCCAGCAGGAAAGATTTCAGGAAGTGCTAAAGATACAGTCTTTAGAACTCTTGGTGAGTATAAAACTATAAATGAAATTCAATCAACGATCGTCAATTTTATCGGGAATGATATTCCAATAACTGTAAACGATGTTGGTACAGTGAAAGACTCACTTCAAGAAAGAAAAACCTACGCTTATTACAATGGAAAAGGTTCGATCCTTCTTTCTGTTTATAAACAGTCTGGTTCAAACACTATCGGCGTAGCTAAAGCGATTAAAAAACAAGTTGAAAAAATCAACAAAGGCTTTAAAGAGCAGAATTCAAAAATGTCTATTAAAGTTGTACGTGACGGATCAAAACCAATCGACGCCAACGTTTACGACGTTTACGAAACGATCATTATCGGGATGATCTTAACGATCATCGTAGTATTTTTCTTCCTTGGATCTTTACGTTCAACAATTATTACTGGTCTGGCACTTCCCAATTCTCTTCTTGGTGCATTCATTCTTCTAGCTGCAGCTGGATTCACGGTTAACATCATGACCCTTCTTGCACTCTCATTGGCCGTTGGTCTCTTGATCGATGATGCCATTGTTGTACGTGAAAACATTTTCCGCCATATTGAAATGGGAGCTGATCCGGTTAAAGCGGCCATTGAAGGAACGTCTGAAGTAACTCTTGCAGTTGTCGCGACAACTCTTACTGTTATTGCTGTATTTGCTCCGATTTCATTTCTTGATGGTGTCGTTGGACAGTTCTTTAAAGAATTTGGTCTGACTGTTTGTTTTGCTATGGTTATTTCTCTTTTCGACGCTCTTACAATGGCACCGATGTTATCTGCCTATTTTGCTGGGAAAGTTGAACATCACGATCCTTCAAAACCAAAAGTTAGAAAAGGAATTTACGACAATACAGTTCAAGTTGTTCTCGACAAATTCGGTGACTTTCAAAACTGGTTAGAAGATATATACGTGAGTGTTTTGAAGTTTACTTTAAAGCGCCCATTTATTGTTCTCTTTGCTTCATTCCTGATTTTCATTGCAAGTTTCGCTGCCCTTAAATACGTTCCAAAAACTTTCCTTCCTGCTCAAGATGCCGGGGAATTCATGGTTTCGATCGATCAGAAACCAGGAACAAGTTTAGATGGTATGAACGAACTAGCTAAAAAAGTTGATACGCTAATTAGATCCAATAAAGAAGTAGACTTCACTGTTATGCAGGTTGGGGATCAAAATGGTCAGCCGGAAAAAGCAAGTATCTTCGTCACTCTTGTAGATTCTAAAAAAAGACCGGGACTAAATACGACAGCTGTTAAAGCACGTGTTCGTGAACAGTTAAAAGAATACAAAGATGCAAACCCGGCCGTTAAAGATATCGACAGTGTCGGTGGTGGGCAACGTCCTTTCAACGTCAACATTGTTGGTGACGATATGAAAGAAATTGAAAAGTACTCTGGACTTCTACTGGAAAAAATCAGACATCACCCTGCTCTTCTTGACGTTGATACTTCAAGCCGTCCAGGTAAACCTGAATTCCAGGTTATCCCAGATAGAAACAAAGCAGAACGCCTTGGTGTTTCGACAACTTTAATGGGAGCAGAACTAAGAACGATGGTTGAAGGAACTACTCCTGCAGTCTTCCGTGAACTTGGTGAAGAATATGACATTCGTGTACGCATGAAAGAAGATCAGCGTGACTTAAAAGCTGATTACAATTCAATCTACGTTCCGAACATCAACAACTCACTTATTAGATTAAGTGCAGTAGCAAAACCTTTTGATACCACAGGGCCAGCAAACATCAACCGTCAGGACCGCGGACGTTACATTCAGATTTCAGCGGACGTAAATCCGGGTGGACCTGGTATGGGCGGAGCGATCACTGACATCAATAGAATTCTGAAAGATGAAATTAAACTTCCATCGAACATGAAATATCAGTTCGTAGGACAGGCAGAAAACTTTCAGGAACTGATGGTTAACATGGTTGTAGCAGCAGGACTGGGAATCATGTTCATCTACTTCGTACTCGCTTCATTATACGAATCATTTGTTACGCCGTTTACGATCATGCTCGTACTTCCACTAGCAATGTGTGGGGCTTTCTACGCATTAGCTATTACGGGAGCATCGCTTGATTTATTCTCGATGATCGGTTGTATCATGCTTCTTGGGGTTGCTACGAAGAACTCGATTCTACTTGTAGACTATGCTAACCAGCAGGTTCAGGGTGGTATGACTTTAAATGAAGCAATCATCGCTTCAGGTAAAGCAAGATTACGCCCGATCCTAATGACATCGTTTGCATTGATCGGAGGTATGTTACCTCTTGCGATCGGATTAAACGAAGCTTCAAAACAAAGAACATCAATGGGTATCGCGGTCATCGGAGGATTAATTTCTTCGACTCTACTTACTCTGGTTGTGATTCCTGCTTCTTACTCTTACATCGAAAGATTCAGAGTCTGGTCTGGAAACATCATGAAGCGAATCTTCATGACTCACGAAGATTAAAATTTAATTTTCAAGGCCCTCTTCGGAGGGCCTTTTTTTACATAATCTTTACACAATTGCCCCACCCCATTCATTTTTAGTGTAACTTCCACGCATCTTACATATTTCTCGCGTTTCCTTGCTTTTCTATGGGGTGGCCTTCTGAATAGAAGGCCTGTTTTTCTCTTTTATGTATGAATTTATTTCACGATTCCACACCTATTTTTTAAGCATGTTATATTTTTCTCCAAAGGAGATTTTATGAAAGTATTGATTGGTTTAGGACTAGTTCTTATGAGTTTAAGCGGCACTTTAATC
>JACMNL010000051.1 GCA_014378525.1 Bacteriovorax sp. | reverse complement strand
TAATTTGCCTAGCTATAAAATTGACAAGAAAGTTGATACAATTGAAATGGGGAAGAATGATTCTACCTCAGTATCTGACGGGACAACTCCAGTTACGATACAAAAAGACGGAGGCTTGCAATGAGCAAAGTTGACAGTACATCATCACGCTCGATCTTTATGCCCAACAAACGCGAGAGCGGAAAAGTTGGATCAGCGGGACCGAGAAATTCTGATATGAGAAAAGAAGAATTAGAAACATTCGCGAAGAATGATTCTAAGGTTGATATCCCTGATGCAATCAAAGATTTCTCTCGCATTAAAAAAGCTGCTGACGCTGCTCCTGCGATTGATAACACAGATAAAATTGCACGCTTAAAATCACAGATCGCTGCTGGTACTTACCAGGTAGACGCTGGTGATTTAGCTGACAAAATTATGGAACAAGAGTTTTAATTAACTCTCCTAAGACACACTAATCGATATCTAGGATGGATCATCGAATGAATGAAAAACTGGCCCCGATTTATTTTGAAATTACCGAGCTGTGGAAACAGTTCTGTGAAGCACATAACGAATTGTTCAATTTAACTTGTGACGAGTACTCCCTGCTTCTAAGAAGTGAACTTGAACTTCTTGAAGAAAAAATCGAAGAAAAAAATCAATGTATCGCTCGCATCGGAACTCTTGAATTCGTTCGTCGCGATTTAATCGCTGACCTTGCGAAACTTGTTCCCAATAAAAATGTCGACAGTGTCTCAGGCCTTTTAGCTGTGATGACTGAATACGAAGTTGAAAGCAAACAGAAACACCTTTTCCGTTTCAATGCGCTTTTAATCGACATCATCGAGAAGATACAGGCACAAAATAAACGCAACCAACTTTTTATTAACAAAGCACTACACTCACTTCAGCAGATGCGAATTGAAGCGACTGGAAAGAAAAACTTCCAGACGTATTCAGCAAAAGGTTCTGCTATAAGTTCGACGAGTACGTAAGGAAGAAGAAGTGGCAGACTTATTAGGCATTGGTAGATCAGGCTTAAACGCTTCAAAAAAATCACTTGAAGTGACTGGTCACAACTTGTCTAACGTCAACACAGAAGGCTATTCACGCCAGCGTGTTATGCAATCGACAGCTATTCCTATTTCCATTGGAGGATTCGTCCAGGGAACCGGAGTTAAAGTTGACGGTGTAAGAAGATTCAACGACGAATTTATCGACAAGCGCTTGAGCAGCGCACTTGCCAGCAATAAATTTTACGAAGCACGCGCTGAAAACCTTGAGCAGGTTGAAAACATTTTCAACGAACTCGATTCAGACGGACTTAATCAGGTTATGAACAAATTTTTCAACTCGTTCAGAGAACTAGCCAATCAACCTGAAAATGAAACGATCAGATCAGTTGTTCGCGATAATGCAAATTTAGTTGTAAAAGATTTCCGTCGTATCCGTGGAACACTCGACACTCAAGCTGAAAACATTGATAGAAAAATCCAGACTTCAGTTGCTGATGTTAACCAGCTTTTAAATCACATTGCTGATTTGAACGGAAAAATTACCTCAATCGAAGTAGCTCAGGGTGAAACCGGAGATCTACGTGACCAGCGCGATATGGCCCTAAGAAATCTTTCTGAAAATTTCAAGATCCATACATATACGGATGAAAAAAATCGTTTCATCGTAACTGCTCAGGGTATTGGTACACTTGTAACTGGTTTACACGTGCAGGAACTTGGAACAGTCACAAGAAATAAAGCAAATTCTTCAAATGGAATGAATGGTTCTGTTGAAATCGTTTTGAAAGACCGTCCTTCTCAAACTATTACTGATCAGTTTAAAGGCGGAACACTTTCTTCAATCGTAAAAGTGCGTAACGAAGACTTAAAAAAATTACAAAATGACATCGACGGAATTTCATATCAGTTTACGAGCTCAGTAAACGCGATTCACCGTCAGGGTTTCGTTAACCGCCCTATCACTATCGGCGCAGACGGAAAACCAGCGGCAGTAGATCAAAAAGGCCCGACGACAGGTCTGGATTTCTTCAAGCAACCAACAGAAGTTGAAGAAGCAGGAAACCTGATCGATCTTTCTGATTCAGTAAAAAAAGATTTAAGTAACATTGCAGCTGCACTTGATCCCAATGCTCCCGGTGACAACCGTGTGGCAATTGGTATCTCAAAACTTCAGCACGAAAGAATTTCTGGTGAAGGAAGTGTAACTTTAGAAGAACAATATCTTCAGACAATCGGATCTATCGGTTTAGAGACTGGTAAAGCAAGATTGGATGCGGAACAAGCAAGTGGTATTCTCGCGCAAGCTAACAGCTTGAGAGAAAGATTAACTGGCGTCTCAATCGATGAAGAAACTGCAAACATGGTTCGTTACCAGCAGGCCTATCAAGCCTCTGCTAAAATCATGCAGGCAGCAGATGATATGTTTAAAACTGTATTAGAATTAAAACGCTAATTGGAAATTAATTAATTTATGACAAGAGTTTCAGAAAATAGTTCAACCGCATCTTTAAAGTACGCTTTAAATAAAACAAAGCAGAAAGTTGAAGATTTGCAGCTAAAGGGATCGACTCTTAAGTCGATCACTCGCCCGTCTGACAACCCTGTCAGTAACGTTGAAGCTATGGCCCTGACTTCTGCCACTAATGACAACATTCAATATTTAAAGAATGCCGACTTTGCACTATTAAATTTAAGTGTTAGTGAAAAATCAATTGAAGAATTAACAGACATCATGACGAAGGCAAAAGAAATTGCTATCGCCCAGTCTTCTGACTTCTTCAATGCTGACGTTAGAAAAAACGTTTCAAATGAAGTTCAGCAGCTCTATAACCAGTCTCTCGCTATCGCCAATAAAAAAGTCGGATTGAAACATATTTTCTCCGGAACAAGTACACTGACAGTTCCTTTTAACGGCCAGGGAGAATATCTTGGCGACAAAGGAAAAATTTCACTGGAAGTTTCGAGAAATTTTTATGTGCCGATTAATTTAACAGGCGAAGAAGTTTTCTTTAACTCTCCTGACAGTGGAAGAGAAGAAAGCCCAGTTGAAAAATTCGAGCAATTGAAAGACACTCCCAATGTAAAACTTAACCGTGATCTTGCTTCAGAAAAAGAAACTGGCGAAGTAGATCCTGAAAGTGATAAATTTAAATCGCGAGAAAATATTTTTTCACAGCTTCAAGCTCTGACGAGTGCTCTAGAAAACAACGATCCAAAGATGATTCAAGGTCTTCTTGAAAAATTTGATACGACTATCAGTCGTCTTGTTACTCTTAGAACGCGTATTGGTTCAATCGAGAATTCTGTAGAATCTTCGAAAAACAATTTAGGTTCAGAAAATATTGACCATGCATCAAGAAGAAGTTCATTAGTCGATGCTGACGTTACCGAACTATTTTCGGATATCAATAAACAACAGGCCGTTCTTAAAACTACATACCAAGCAAGTCAGGGTCTTATGAATCAAACCTTGATGGACTATCTGCACCGATAAAATTTTTTCCCTAATTTACATTCAAGAAGCACTAGGTCACTATCTAATAATAATTTAGTTTTTTCTTGCAATTATATTAATCAAGTAATATATGAAGCATTGCAGGCCGAACACAGGAGTGTTTTCGGTAAAGTTATTCTGAGGTTGATTTATGCTCGTGTTGACAAGGAAGCTAGGCGAAAGCATCGCAATAGACGATCACATTAAGATTGTAGTAGTACAGATTAAGGGAAAACAGGTCCGCCTTGGTATCAAAGCGCCACCTGAAACCAAAATCCACCGCGAAGAAGTCTATAAAGCGATCCAAGACCAAAATACAGAGGCATCACATGCCGATTTAAGCTCAATCGCTGATTTGGCCAATGAGTTAAATAAGAAGTAATTTCCCACTTGCACTTTTGCCCCTACGACTGTTAAAATCTTTGTATAGAGGTCGGGTATTCGACCGTGTGTTGCAAAGCGGAGGCTTTAACAGTGAAAATCAAAACTACAAGATTTGGCGAATTAGAAGTCGACAAAAAAGACGTCATTGAGTTTACAGAAGGTTTACTCGGTTTTGAAAACCAAAAGAAATTCTTCATCGTTGATCCAGGTGATCAAACTTTAATTTTATGGTTACAATCGACTGACGATGCAGCTACTGCATTTCCAATCATCGAACCAAAAATTTTCCAACCATCGTACATGGTAAAACTTCTTCCAGTGGAACTTAACAGTTTATCACTTGAGAATTTACAAAACGCTTCTGTGTACACAGTTCTTACCATTCCTCAAAACGTTACTGAGATGTCAGCGAACTTAAAAGCGCCAATCATCATCAATAACAAAACGAAAATGGCGAGACAGATTGTTCTTCAGGATTCAAAACTAGAAGTACGTTTCAAAATGTATATGGATCTTAAGAAATACATCGTGAACTATTCATCGAATGCTTCAGATGATTCTAAAAGAACAAACGTGGCTGCTACCAACAGAGAGTCTTCAGGACCAACAGTAGTTCAAGCTCCTGGCGCTTCAGTTAACGCTGGAAAAGCAAACAATCAAGAAGCTGAATAGTTTTTAAAACACTTAGATAAAAAAAAGGCTCCTTAAAGGAGCCTTTTTTTTGCTTATATTCTCGTCTCTGTAGCTGTTTTGGAAAGATTCATATACATCGAAGCCTCTGCGTGAAATGGGTCCTTAATCAGCACTTTCTCCCACTCTGACTGCGCCTCTAACACATTTCCGTTA
>JACMNL010000050.1 GCA_014378525.1 Bacteriovorax sp. | reverse complement strand
TTCTTTTTGAAGGTCCATCACTTTACAAGTGGCACTCGCCACATCACAAAACTCAAGTGGAAAGAAGTAGCATCGCTAACTTTCCAAGGTCTTTCTAATAATGAAAACACTTTTAGGCATAAAAAAAGGGAGCCCGAAAGCTCCCTTTTTTATTATCTAAAATTCTTTCGAATTTAAATTACACAAGGAAAGTAGAGATAAGAGCGAAAATTACTAGTGACTCCATAAGAGCAAGAGCAAGAATCATTGGAGTTTGGATTTTATCAGCTGCAGCTGGGTTACGAGCGATCCCTTCAAGAGCAACTGCTGCTGCTTTTGATTGACCAGTTGTACCACCGTAAACAGCCATTCCAAGTGCGAAGAAATAAGCGAAGTACTTAACTGCGATTGCAGATCCTAACCATCCACCTTCGTTAGCAGGAGTTGTACCTGTTTGTGCGAAGACAGTACCAGCAGCAAGAACTAGAACTACT
Source organism: Bacteriovorax sp. (assembly GCA_014378525.1). Taxonomy (GTDB): domain Bacteria; phylum Bdellovibrionota; class Bacteriovoracia; order Bacteriovoracales; family Bacteriovoracaceae; genus Bacteriovorax. Next base: position 14,593 of record JACMNL010000050.1, on the reverse strand, counting down.
ACTAAAAGAACTTTTGAAAACTTTGACATAAATACTCCTTACAGAAAATTAATAATTGGTTTTTGTTAGTGGTGAGCGTGGCCGTCCCCATGATCGTGGGAAGCGGTTGCTAAACTAACATAGACCATAGAAAGCATGATGAATACGTAAGCCTGGATGAACGACACTAAAAGACCAAGCAACATGAAGATGATTGGAACGAATAGTGGGGCCAGGTGTGAGAACGTTCCAAGTACCATGTGGTCCCCGTACATGTTTCCATATAGACGAAGAGCAAGTGACACTGGACGAATACAAGTTGAAATAATTTCGATTGGGAAAATTAAAATCGCCATGTACCAAAGTGGACCAGCAAAGTGTTTTAGGTAATTGATTGGCCCTGCTTCTTTCATCCCTTTGATGTTGAAGTAAAGGAATGAGAACACACCAAGAGCAAGTGTCGTGTTGATCGATTCTGTAGGAGGTAAAAATCCTGGAATTAATCCAATTGCGTTTGATAAGAAAATACAAATGAAAACTGTTGCTACGAATGGGAAATACTTCGGCCCTTCTTTTTCTCCAAGAACAGCTTTAACTTGAGCGTAGATAAATGAACCGTAAAGTTCTACTACGTTTCTGTAAGTGATTCCTTTATCAGGAACAACTGCCGCTTCGTGGTTCTTGGTGATAGCTCTGTAATAAAATCCAGTCGCAACTAAGCAAACAAGAATTAAAAGAAAAGTTAAAATGTGATCGTAGTGGTGAAATGGAGTCTCATGAAGAGCGTGATCAAGACCTGTCACTTCCCCAAGTTGAGTCATCCAGGTAAACCCTTCAGAAGCTTGTGCGCTAGAAGTAATTAGAGCAAGTAGAGAAACTAGTGAAATTTTTTTCATTATTTAGACCCTTGTTCCGCCTTAGGATTCTTCATACTAAGGTAGAGGACAACTATTTGTAATACATAAATTAACACTGGAATTATTACCCGTTTTCCCATGATTTGTACACTGAAAACGAGTGAGAGAATGAGCACAATTAATTTGCTAACAGACATTAAAGCTAATTTCGTTTTGTTAGGATGTTCAGTGCCTGACGCTTCATGTGTCATCATCTGAACTACACGCACTAAAAGATATTGATTGAGACACGCAGCTGCAAAAACAATCAGCATGACCTTCAACTCATCCATATTACGTGCTAGAAAATATTCAATAACTAACAGAACTGCAGAAAACAGAAAGTATTTTTTGAAATTAATTTTTTCGCCTATAAGCATAATAAACCATCAGAAAAAGTAGACTGCAGATAATCACCAGAAAGAGGGCCATGGATTGGTTTCTGGTTAATATCCCCATTTTGGTGAGTTGCATAGCCCCCCAAACTGCAATAAAAATAGTTGAAGGAAGACTCATGGCAAGGGCCATAATCTGAAGCCATTTTTTATTTTTCATTCTTATTTTCCTAAATCTAAATTTTCCCAAACGTAACATAGTTCAGTCATCTGTTGGTTTGCAACAGTTTCAACTTTAGAATGTCCTGCATACTTGCCGCCAGTTTTTTCATAAAACTTTATTGTGGGATTTCCGTAGAGAACCCAGAGATAAGCTTTATTGAAATTTTTCAATTTCATTTCTCTGAAAAAGTTTTCCATCATTTGAAAACCAATTTTTTGTCCGTGATATTTTTTTAGAAGATATATACACCAGACTTCTGCATGATCTTTATATTGTTCATCACGTGCTTCTTTACCGTTAATAAAGCCGATCACACCATGCTCACTTGTTTCTGCAACCAGTGTGGTGAAAGTTGGATCAACGGTTACGCGTTTCCATAGTGTATATCTGTTTTTAAAATTGAGAGGACGATCATCGAGAAAAGTCTGAGGCATTAGACCTTTATACGACTCCATCCACGAACTGATGTGAACGTTAGCGATTTCTGCAGAATCTTCAAGTGTTGCAGGTCGAATTGTTATTTTACTCATAATCAATAAAGACTATGAGTATTTAATTTAAAATTAAAGTAAAAATTGCAACAAATGACTTATTGGTTTAATTAAATTGTAGATCACTCTCTTCGATGTAGAAACTTCACCCAAAAGATCGGAGCAGTTATCAGGTTCACCACTTGTGTTTAAGTGATTACTTCCTTCCATTCTCTTTTTAATATTATCTTTCACGTCGGCCGCAAGTTCTTTACTACCGCTGCAAAAAATCGCCATCTCAGTATTATAGAAACTAGAACGGTTATCAACGTTGAATGTACCAATCATGATTGCATCATCACTAAAAGCTATTGTCTTTGAGTGAGTTCCCCAGATAGCGTTCCTTTGAGCGTCGCTGTAAAGTTCACTCTCGCCAGAGTATTTACCTTTGTAAATATTCGCACTGAAGTTTTCATCAGGAGTATATTTTTTCACTGTATCGTTAAACACAGTTGAAACATAAATCGCATCAGTAGAAGCAAGACTGTTTGTAAAAATTGTAATCTTCTTCTTTTTCTTTAAAAGATCAGCAGCGATATCTTCACTCAATTTATTATTTAAGAAATAAGGTGAATCAATGATGACTTCATCTTTAATTTTTGTATCGATCCATTTACCAATTTCTTTTCTCAGTAATCTATAATTGTTGTGATAATTTTCTGAATCAAGTCTTTCTTTAAAACTTGCACCTTCTTTATCAGAAGCAAAAGCGGCTTCAGGACAATTGTGTTCAGCGTGCTTTTCAAGTTCAGCTTTACCTTTATCATTTAAGAAAGCTAAAACTTTATCGTCTTCAACATTTGGACCAAATACTTTTTTTGCAGCATCGGTGCGCTTATTAAACTCAGAAAGTTTTCTGTCATACTCATCCGTTGATCCAGAATCATACTTATATTTTAAACTCTCGTCCGGGGGAGAAGGCATCTTTGGTTTTTCAACAATCTTTGAATCCCAAAAATCATCGAACGTTTTATCCATCGAACCAACAAGGTCACCTTTAACAGTTGCATCCCTGTCTAAAAAGTTAAACTCTTTCGATAAGTCATAATATTCATCAGCAACATTTCTTCCGCCAGTGATTGCTTTTTTTCCATCGACACTTAAAAGTTTTCTATGATTTCTAAACTGCACTGAAGAAATCTGTAAAACAGAAGCAGGGTTATAATAACGAATTTCAATGCCGGCATCTTTCATGGCCTTCGCATAATATTCATCCATTTTAAAAACGGCCGCTGACTTATCAACCAGGACTTTAACTTTTACTCCACGTTTAGCTGCTGCTGCTAATTCTTTTAGAACAAGTCTTCCAGCTGTATCAGGATTAAAAATAAATGTTTCAAGATTTATAGATTCTTTCGCGTTTCTGATCATATCCAGTCGTTCATACAACGAAGCTGAGCCGGAAGTGACAACTCTCATGTCGTTTCCAGTCGTAGATGTAACTCTGTATGGAGGAATATCTGTGTCTGCAGATTTTGCAATCGGTGAGATGAGGCAAACTAATAATAGAAGTGAGATTGAGGTCTTTTTCATAGATAAATTCTCCATTTATCTATTGTACCTAAATAAGATTTGAGAGCATAAGGAGTAAAAGCTGCCTATGCATAATTAACATATTGATTTCTAGCGACGACGAGACACTCTTCTCGCATATAAAGCATTCAAACGATTCTGAATAACATCCGGATTCGGGTAATCATTCGCAATTGAGTAGTAAATATCATAGGCCATCTTCAAATTTTCAGTCGACTCATAGGCATTCGCCACCATGAATTTAGTCTGAACAATGTACTCTTTTTTCGTTTCACGCTTGATGTATTCCTGCCATACATAGAGCGCTTTACTAAAATCTTTCTGCTCAAAATAAATCAGTCCGACATAATAAAATGATCGCACAAAATATTCATGGTTGGGATCAGATTGAATCTTTGTTAACTGGGCAAGTGCGGCCGGTTTATCATTCAGATAAAAATCCGACAGCGCAATTTGCAGCTGAAAAAAATCAAAGTTTTTTAATTTCGGTGTGAATTCTGAAAGACGAACATAGTTTTTGATCGCATCTTTATAGTTCTTTAAATAGTTAAAGTTCACATCAGCAAGTTTCTCTTCAGTCTTAATTAACCAAAGTGGATCTTCTGTTAATTCCTTAACCTGATTGTAGTAATAAACAGCTTTTTTATACTGGCCCAGATAAATAGAGTAGAGCTCTCCCAATTGATAACAAATTTTAAGTCGCAATTCCTGAGACGGATTACTCTTTAAAATATCTTCGTAGAGATAAGCGGCCTTTCCATATTTTTGTTCAGTTATATAGTTTTGAGCATCGATAATTTTGCGGTTAATAGGCGGAGTGAAATCGCACGAGGCAATCAGTACTGTCATTATCACTGTGAAAATCACTGTTTTCATGAACTGTCCTAATAAGTAAAATTCGGCGATCTTTTGGTAATTTTAAATTGAGAAATTTCCTGAATATAAAACGGGTCTTTCTGGATGATTTTTTCAAGAACTGATCGAGGGATATCACCAGCTAAAATCACACCGCCATCTCTTGGATCTTTCGGCCCTGAAGCAACGAAAGTTCCGGCGGCGTACTGCTCATCTAAAAAAGCGCGATGAGCTTCGAGGTATTCCTCTACATCACTCATCGCTTTTTTATATGTCAGTTCTATAATAAACATTATTCTTCTGTATCTTCCGGAGTCTCATCATTCAACTCTGTATCTTCCGCATCACTTACCGGTGAAGTGTTTGATGGAATCGGAGCTGGTGCTGATGCACTTGATCCTTCAGTTGCCATTACAACTGCTTCTTCATCATCCGGATCGATGATCTTTTCGACGGCCACAACTGCTTCGCCTTCTTTAAGCTTGATCAGACGTACACCTTGAGTTGTTCTTCCCATTAGAGAAATACCAGAAATTTTCGTTCTGATTACTTGTCCTTTATCAGAGATGATCATTAGATCGTCTTTATCTGTAACTGGCTTGATATCAATGATGTCACCGTTTTTCTCAGTTAATCTCATCGCAAGAATACCTTTACCACCACGAGATTGTTTTCTGTATTCAGAAACCGAAGTACGTTTACCATAACCTTGAGATGTAACAGATAAAATTTCTACAGAGTCATCGATAATTTCCATACCGATAATTTTTTCGTCTTCAGTTAACTCAATCCCTTTTACACCTTGAGAAACACGTCCAAGTGGACGAGCATCTGTCTCAGCGAAACGGATAATTTTTCCTGATGAAGAACATAGAAGAACATCTTTCGTTCCATCTGTAATTCGGACAGATAGAAGATTGTCGCCTTCGATAATCTTGATCGCAGTTAATCCTGATTGACGGATATTTTTGTACTCAGAAAGTTCAGATTTTTTCACGATTCCTTTTTCAGTCGCAATCATCAGGAATTTTCCTTCGATATTGTCTGGAAGAATCATAATTTTCTTAACTGATTCGCCCGCAGGGATCTGAATCAAGTTAACAATATTTCGTCCCTTAGTCGTACGATTTCCTTCAGGGATGTTGTAAACCTTAATTGAGAATACTTGCCCTTTATTTGTGAAGCAAAATAGTGTCGAGTGAGTGTTCGCCGTGAAGATAGATGTGTAGAAATCATCATCCGCTCCATCAGCACCTTTCACACCAGTACCACCGCGTTTTTGCGTGCGGTATGTATCCATCGCCATGCGTTTTACATAACCCTTGTGAGTAATGGTAACGATAACGTCTTCTTGTTTTACTAAATCTTCCATGTGAATTTCGTCAGCTTTCGCGACAATTTCGGTTCTGCGTTTATCACCAAAATTCTCTAGAATTTCCTGACATTCTGTACGGATTATGGCCGTAATTTCTTCATCAGATCCAAGAATTAATTCTAAACGAGCAATTTCTTTCATGATGTCGTTATAGTCTTTAATGATCTTGTCACGCTCAAGACCAGTTAAGCGTTGTAGTCTCATATCTAAAATAGCTTGCGCCTGGATTTCAGAAAGAGAGTAGTTGCTCATTAATTTTGTTTTAGCTTGAAGAGGCCCTTCAGACTTTTTAACTAGTTCAACGATTTCGTCGATGTTATCAACCGCAATCTTTAAACCTTCCAATACGTGAGCACGCTCTTTTGCTTTCTTTAATTCGTATACAGTTCTACGAATAACGATTTCTCTTCTGTGATCTAAGAAATACAGAAGTTGTTCTTTAATGTTCAGAACTTTTGGCTGACCGTTAACAATCGACAGGAAAATAATCCCGAACGATGTTTGTAGCGGAGTCGACTTATATAATTTGTTAATGATAACTGTCGCGATTTCACCTTTTTTCAAATCGATGACAACACGAATCCCTTCTCTCGAAGATTCATCGCGAAGATCTGAAATCCCAGTGATTTCTTTTTCGTTAACAAGCTCAGCAATACGTTCAATTAGTTTTGCTTTGTTAACTTGGTATGGAAGTTCAGTGATAACAATCGAATCACGATCTTTTTTAGCATTATGTTCAACATCCATTTTCGCACGGATTTGAAGAACACCTTTACCCGTGTGGTATGCAGAACGAATTCCTTCTGTACCGTGGATTGCTCCAGCGGTAGGGAAGTCCGGCCCTGGAATAATTTTCATCAGGTCATCAATCGATGCTGATGAGTTATCAATTAAAAGTAACAACCCGTTCATGATTTCTGAAAGATTGTGTGGAGGAATATTTGTCGCCATACCAACTGCTATACCTGAAGATCCGTTGATCAAAAGGTTTGGTACTTTTGTAGGAAGAACTTTTGGTTCAACTAACGAGTCATCATAGTTGGGTTGCCAGTCGACAGTTTCTTTATCTAAATCGGCCATCATTTCTTCTGATAGCTTCTTCATTCTGATCTCAGTATACCTCATCGCCGCGGCGTTATCACCGTCGATCGATCCGAAGTTTCCTTGTCCATCAACCAGAGGATATCTCATTGAGAAATCCTGAGCTAAACGAACGATCGCTCCGTAAACAGCAGAGTCACCGTGCGGGTGATACTTACCGATAATATCACCAACAACTCTCGCTGATTTCAGGAATGGTTTGTTGTGATAGTTATTTAATGAGTCCATTGCAAAAAGTACACGGCGGTGAACTGGTTTCATCCCGTCGCGAACATCTGGAAGAGCACGTCCAACGATTACCGACATTGCATAGTCTAAGTAACAGCTTTTCATCTCATCCTGGATTACTACAGTTGTAATATTCCCGTGATTAATTGGTGTGTTGTTGTCGTCAGCCATATTATAAATTCCTCAAAAACTTTTTAAAAATAAATTAAACTACTTATACGTCGAGGTTTCTTGCATTCAATGCGTTTTCTTCAACGAATTTTCTACGCGGCTCTACCTGGTCACCCATTAGAACTGTAAAAACCTGATCCGCTTCAAGAGTGTCTTCAATTTTTACCTGAAGAAGAGTTCTGTTTGAAGGATTCATGGTCGTTTCCCAAAGCTGCTCCGGGTTCATTTCTCCCAGTCCCTTGTAACGTTGAATATAAGCGCCATGTTTACCATCTTGAATGACGAATTCAGAAAATTCAGTCAGTGAACTGAACTCTCTCGTATCTTTTTCACGTTCAATTTTAAATTTAGCCTGTGCGTACTTCTTGATACCGTCGTAGCTGTTAACTAAATCAGCATATTCCGGAGAACGAAGGAAGTTAGCACTGATCTTGAATTTTTTAGTTCTTGATGCCGTCTTAATTAACAGACGAAGAGAAGAAACTTTTGTATCCGGATCTTCTTCCACAGTGATTGTGTAGAATTTAAGTGTCGTATTTTCCAGAGGCTTGAAGTAGTCAGAAAGTTTTTTCGCAGCAGAATCAACTTTAGCTTTGTTGCTTAAATCATCCGGCTTCAAATTACTGTCTTCAATTAATTTCTTCAGAAGATCTGTGTCGTAATGAGTGTCGTAGTATGAAAGAGTTTTTCTATACATACTTTCTTTGTTGATTAGAAGTTTTGCATTTTCCCCAGTGATCACTTCACCATCGATAGTGATTTTTGAATCCTGAGTTGCATTGTTAACCAGGTATTCTTCAAGACGTTTATCGTCTTTCAGATACGTTTCCATTTTCCCTTTTTTATATTTATAAAGAGGTGGTTGAGCGATGTAGATATAACCTTGTTCAATCAATTGCGGGAACTGACGGTAAAGCAGGGTAAGGATCAGCGTTCTAATGTGCGATCCATCGACATCGGCATCGGTCATGATAACGATTTTATGGTAACGAAGTTTTGCAATATTAAATGTATCTTTACCAACACCAGTACCAAAAGCCTGGATTAAGTTTTTGATCTCTTCTGAAGCCAGCATTTTTTCATAACGAGCTTTTTCAACGTTTAAAATCTTACCTTTCAGAGGAAGAACAGCCTGTACTCTACGATCGCGACCTTGTTTTGCAGACCCGCCCGCAGAGTCCCCTTCTACGATATATAGTTCACATTGAGCAGGATCTGATTCCTGACAATCTGCCATTTTACCTGGAAGACCAGAGAATTCTAAAACGTTTTTACGACGTGTAAGTTCACGTGCACGACGAGCAGCTTCTCTTGCAGCAGCTGCATCGACTGATTTTTTAATAACTAATTTTCCGATTTCCGGATTTTCTTCCAAGAAAGTTTTAAAAGACTCACCGACAAGCGAATTCACAATCCCTTCAACTTCAGAGTTACCAAGTTTTGATTTTGTCTGACCTTCGAATTGTGGTTCTTTTAGTTTTACAGAAACAACGGCCGTTAAACCTTCTCTCATATCATCACCCGTAAGAGCGATTTTGATGTTTTTGAGAAGATTGTTGTCTTTTGCGTAGTTGTTTAATACACGTGTAAGAGCAGTCTTAAATCCTGAAACGTGAGTTCCACCCTCAGGAGTAGAAATGTTGTTGGCGTATGAAGTAATAACTTCATTGTACGAGTCAGTCCATTGCATTGCAATTTCTGCTTCGTAATTATCTTTTGTCTGGATGAAATAAATAACTTTTTTATGAATTGAAGATTTTGCACGATTTAAATAAGTAACGAATTCCGAAATCCCGCCTTCGAAAAAGAATAAATCTGATTTTTCAGATCTTTCATCTTTCAAAGAAATTTTAAGGCCGCGGTTAAGGAATGCCATCTCACGAAATCTGTTCGCAAGAGTGTCGTAGTTGTATTCGTGGAATTCGAAAATTTCGTTATCAGCTTTGAATGTAACTTTCGTTCCAGTTTCTTTTGGATCTTCAAGTGTACCAATTTCTTTAATGACAGAAGTCGCTTTTCCATGATCAAAATTTAATTCATGAAGCTTTCCGTATTTTTTAATTTCTAATTTAACCCATTTTGAAAGTGCGTTTACAACCGCAGCACCTACACCATGCAGACCACCTGAAACTTTATAAGCTCCACCGTCTTCGTTAAACTTTCCACCAGCGTGAAGTTTTGTATAAGCAAGTTCAGCACCTGAAATACCTTCTGTCGGGTGAATATCAGTGGGAATTCCACGTCCATCATCCACAACTGTTACCGAGTTATCAATGTGAATTGTAACGTCGATATGTGTACAATAACCAGCTAAGGCTTCATCTACAGAGTTATCAACAATTTCATAAACACAGTGGTGAAGACCACGCATACCAGTGTCACCGATATACATACCTGGTCTTTTTCTAACAGCATCCAGTCCTTCAAGAACTTTAATCTGATTCGATCCATACTCTGTTGTGACTTTTGAAATTGATTCGTGTGGCACTTGTGGTGCGGGCTGTTCGTTGTTTTCTTCCAAAACGGTACTCCTCTAATATTCTCTAGGTTCGTGTTGTGAAAGAAGTTTTAGTTAGGGAATAAGGGAACCATTCTTGATATGAATGTTATTGGCCCCGCTGATTCGATCTAATTCTTCCTTAAATTTTTCGTTGGCAGTAGTTATCAAAACCTGAAATTCACGTTTCTCTAAATACTCAACGAGCCTACGCCAACGATGCTGGTCTAGTTCGCCAGAAACATCATCAATTAGCACGATTGGATAGGACATATATTTATACCGAAAAAGCTCTATATAGGCAAATAACAGGCTTAAATAACTCATCTTTTGTTGGCCTAAAGAACAAAAATCGAAAGAGTTTAAACCGTCAAAAAGGAGCACATAGTCATCTTTGTGTGGACCGTATGAAGTATGGCCGCGATCACTATCTGTTTCTATGTTGTTAGCGAATAATTTTTGAATATTTTCCACTGACATTCCAATAATGCGCGAGTCGAGATTGATTTTTAAATTATGCTTTTCTGAAAAGAGCGATTGAAATGTTTCACCGAGTAAAGGTTCTAACGCTTCAAGGAACTCTACGCGTTTTTTTGTTAAGAAAAACGAAAGTTGTGAAAGCTCCACGTCACCGGCCAGAATTTGCTCTTTAAAACGGCTTGGTTTCTTGTTTAAGAGCGTATTTCTGAATCTTAAGGCCAATGTATACTTCGACAAAGATTTCTTATACTGGTCATCTAGTTGGCTTAAAAAATAATCCAACCATTCACGGCGATCACTGGCATTGTTGTGAAATCCATACGAATCAAACGGATTAATGAACACAACTTTGATGTCCAAACGCTTTTTTACAGGGGTCCCATCTACAAACCAAAGAATAGAATCATTGGTCATCTTCGAGGTGTAACTTTGAATTTCATTATCTTGATTTGAAAATACAGATGAAAATATTATTTCAGGTTTTCCACCATCAATTGACAAAAATTGTGGAAAACTCGTATTTTTACGAAAAGATTTTTTGGTTGCGAGTACATTGATCGCTTCTAAGATATTTGTTTTTCCATTTCCATTCTCTCCTAAAATACAATTGATACCAGGTGAGAAGGTAATGATGTCCGGATTCAAATTTCTAAAGTTGGTTACCTGCAATTTAGAAATTTTGTATGTGCTCATCTTTTTACTTCTGTATGACTATCGTACCTATAATTTTAAAGGCATTACAATACACAGATAATTTTGATTTTTAGCTGATTTAATCACAGCAGGAGAAAGTTCATTGTTAAATTCCATTCTGATATCTTCATCACCAAAGATTGAAAGAATATCCATTAAGAATTTAGCATTGAATCCAATTTCAAATTCTTTACCAGAATAATTAATTGGAAATTTTTCAAACGCGTCCCCAAGAGAAGGGTGGTTTGCAGCGACAGTCATTTCGCCTTCTTTCATAATTAACTTAACGCCGTTAGATCTTTCATTCGCCATAATCTTGATACGTCTTACAGCATTTAAAAAAGAGTTCTTATCGATGTCAGCATGATTCGTTGTCTTCTTAGGAATGATCGCCTGATATTTTAAATATTCTTTAGCAATCAATCTAATAGCTAATAAATAAGTATTATTAGCGTTCAAATAAATGAACGATTCATCAACTGAGATACCAATCATTTGATCTGGGTAAGCTTCAGCAATTTTCTTTAACTCAGCTACACCTTTCTTTGGAATAATAATCCCATTGATAAGCGCTTCAATCTTGCTGTTTGATAGTTCAGTTTCAACTAGTGAAAGTCTGAATCCATCAGTAGCTACAGCTCTAAGCTTTCCATCAATCTCTTGCAGGTAAATCCCGCTTAAGAATAATCTCGTTTCATCATTTGAAATAGCATGAGAAGTTTTGTTGATGATTTCTAAAATTTGAAATGTATTTAACTTAAATTCATTAGCGTTTGTTCCAAATTGTAAATGTGGAAACTCTTCGCTTGTATAAATCAGAAGTGTGAAATTAATATTACCACAGCTAAGTTTTAAATTATTTGATCCATCTGGAAGTTCAATTGTTAATTCTTTATCTGGAAGTTCTTTTACAATATCAAATATATTTTTAGCATTTACACAAAAGGTACCTGGTTTTTCCACAATAGCGTTGGCAGTTACTTTTGCTGATACTTCCAGATCAGTTGCAGTCATTTCAATTTTATTATTGATCGCTTGTATTTGAATGAAGTTTAAAATTAGGCGAGTATTTTTTTTATCTACAACACTTAAAATTTTATTAAGCGTCTCTTTTAATTCATGTACTGAAATTTTAATTAACATAAGGTCTTATCCTAAATTTTATATATTAAGTTTTTAGCAATAAGACTTCATAGTATCAAGCTTCATTGGGTCTAAATTAATGTCTAGAAGCTCAAAGAAATTTACAAAATTTAAATATCAATTTCAGATTTCAAATCTGATCTGAATTAAGACTTCAGTTTCTTATATATATTTATATTATTAATACTTTTCTTATTACACTGTGGATAAGTGGAAAAGATAAAATTGTTTTTTGATTTCAGTCGCTTACTTAAAACACCCACCTTGATTATCCCGAATAACTTTTCCAGGTAGGGGGCAATTCTTCCGGATATTCTTTAAAAATGGGGGCGTATTGCATACTTTATTCACATCTTTCCCACATACTTCCAACATTACTTCATAGATTGCTTAATTTTGCTTTCAGAGGTCACTTTTTGAAAATGTTTTCCACAGAGTTCCCAACATTGTGAATAACTTTTTGTGGATAAATGCTTATGCGAACTAATGTTATTAACACGAGGCCATAAACACTGTTTTTAGCATGGGCCCAGCGTTAAATCTCGGCCGTTATGTGGAAAAGGCCGTGGATATCATGTGAACAATCTGTGGATAACTAGCATCGTATTTATCAACGTTATCAACAGCTATCCACAAAAATTGTGAATAGCTCAAGTATATTTAGTGAAAAATAATTTTAGATTTAGAGATTGGATTCGATAGCGTTGATGTCTTTTGACAGTGACGAGTCAGTTTTAACCTTATCAGAGATAGCATTCACCGCGTGAATAACAGAAGAGTGATCTCTTCCGCCGAAATACGCACCGATTTCCTGTTGTTTTGCATTCACGATTTTACGAGCAAGATACATGGCCACGTGACGAGCTTTGGTAATATCCTGGTTTCTTCCTTTCGATTTTAAATCAGCAAGAGGAACTCTAAAATATTGTGCTGTAGCTTTCGCTACAGATTCAATCGTAATTTCTTTTTCATTTTCACTGTTAGGAAACATCAGTTGCTCTTTAACCAGATCAACTTCAATTTCCACGTTCATTAACTCACTCACGGCCTTAAGACGAACAAGAGATCCTTCCAGCTCTCTGATGTTGGTTTTAATTCTCGAAGCAATTAATGTTAAAACATCTTCATTGATATAAAGATCAAGCGCTTCCATTTTACGGCGTAAAATAGCAATTCTAGTCTCAAGGTCAGGCGGTTGAATATCAACCACAAGTCCCCATTGAAGACGAGATTTAATTCTTTCTGAGATCCCTGTAATTTCTTTCGGGTTTTTATCAGAAGTAAAAATTAATTGTTTTCCCTTGTTGTGCATTTCATTGAACACATGAAAAAACTGGTCCTGAGTTCCTTCTTTGTTTTTTAATTCATGAATATCATCAATCATTAAAACATCGACTCTCTCAGTGTATTTTTTGAAGAAATCATTGATCTTGTTAATTTTCATCAAGCTGATCATCTCTTCCATGAAGTCACGTGTTGTGATCAGGCAGATATTATAGCTTGGATGTTTTTCAGCAATCTCATTGGCCACAGCATGAAGAAGGTGAGTTTTACCCAGTCCCGAATTACTGTGAATATATAAAGAAGGATATTTCCCTTCCTTTCCTGGTGTTAGTGCCACAGCTTTCGCCGCCGCCTGGGCAATGTTATTTGTAGGCCCAACGATAAAGTTATCGAAGGTCTTTGATCTATCAACTCTGATTCCCGATTTTGTGGGATTCATGTGCTCAATATACTCGGCATCCACGCGGGATTTTAAATCGTCTCTAGTAGGGGTTAAATCAAGCGTGAACTTAGCTCCACTCATTGACTTAGGTTTCCCATCATCTTTTGGACGAAGTTGCCCAAAAGTCATTCCTCCAGCGCCAGAATCACTATTGTCTTTCGCGTTAATCTGCACTTCATACTGAGTTCCAAGAACGTTATATAAAGATTTAGCGATTTCTTCTGAATAATTTTCGGCAGATTTTTTAATAAAGGCCGTTTTTACTTCAAAGACTGCAATTTGATCGTCTATTGATTTCAGTTCTAATGAGTTGTCAAAATATGTCCTGAATTTCAGTTCTGGAACAATGGTCTTAAGATGATTTAAAACTTCGTCATTTATAATAGTTAGCTCATCATCATGCTCTTTAGAGTTTGCCGATGAGGCGTTTTTTGATGAATGTAGTTCATCAGAGAATTGACCAAAAAAATGTTCATTAGCTTTCGTTTCGTTGCCAATCGAAAAGAAATGTTTAATAAGATGAGAGGATGGATCCTGCGTCATTAAGTTCTCCGAAAAACTGTGCCAGAAATGTGAGAGCAATTTGTAGCATGGCCCAAAACTCGCGAGCAATAAAACATATTTTTACATTTTCTTACACCTAACGCGAGTCGTTTAGCGTTGACCTTTTAGAAAAGAAAATATAACTGTATCACTCTAATTATTTATCGAATCGAAAGGATAGCTGTATGAGCAAAAGAACTTGGCAACCAAAGAAGTTAAAAAGATTACGTGTACATGGATTTCTAAAGAGAATGGCTTCTCCTGGTGGAAAGAACGTTATCAGAA
>JACMNL010000049.1 GCA_014378525.1 Bacteriovorax sp. | reverse complement strand
GGTTCTGCCGGAGCAAAAGGTGATAAGGGAGATGTTGGAGCAACAGGAGCACAAGGTCCTCAAGGTATCGCTGGAGCAAACGGATTAAATGGTGCGGCCGGAGTTGCCGGAGCAAAAGGTGATAAGGGAGATGTTGGAGCAACAGGAGCACAAGGTCCTCAAGGTATCGCTGGAGCAAACGGATTAAATGGTGCGGCCGGAGTTGCCGGTGCAAAAGGAGATAAGGGTGATACCGGTGATGCAGGAACTGTAACGTTAACTGCTGGTGCCGGAATTTTAGGAACAACAATCCAGGGTAATGGTGGAGTGATTGCAGTGAACACTGGTACTGGTGTCGGGCAAATTCCAGTGATCGGAACAAACGGAAGACTGCCAGCTTCTATTATTGATGCTGGTGTAAAGACAGTTTACATTAAAGATTTAAAAGCAAATGGAACGACTGGCGGTTCATGTGATCCTGCAAAAAATTGGGAACAGATCCGCGATTTAAATACAATAAATGGAGATACAACATTTTCAAGTCTTGCAAGCAATACAATTACATTAGCAGCGGGAACTTATGATATCGAAATCAATGCGCCTGCTTATTTAGATGGTTTCCACAAAGCAATTCTTGTAAACGCACAGACTGGAGAAGTTGTTTTAGTTGGATCAAATGCCAGAAGCCATAACGTTTCAGGTGGTATGGAACCCTCGCGTATCATGGGAGCTTTAACTCTTATTGCTCCAGCTTCATTTGTAATCAAACACCGTTGTGCGACTTTATCGTCTACGGGTTTTGGTGCTGCTGCAAGTTTTGGAGTAGATGAAGTTTATACTCAGGTAAAAATTACTAAAATGAAATAATTCTAAAATTGGGCTAACATTTACTAATGAAGTTATTGTTAGTCCTTTTTTTTGTTTCTCATTCTGCATTCGCAATTGATGCTGGCGATGGATCAGATGGCGTTTGTAACATCACTGGTGGTGCTGACACTCAAATCACTTCAGCTCGAAAAACTTACCAATGTACAACTTTGAATCTCGATGGAAATTTAAATGCATTTGATGGTGCACACGCTGGGGCCGGTGGTGCTCCTCTTGTTATTAAAGTGCAAGGCGATGTTCATTATACTCCCGGTGTGATTATTGATTTAAGCGGCGATGTTGGACTCGAAGGTGCTCTTATGCCTGGTGGAGGTGCAAAGGCCGGGGGACTTGCTGGTGCAGGTGGAAGCGCAGGTGGGAATTCATTCGGTACAGGTGTTAATGGAACCACTGCCGGCAATACGGGTAGTGCTTTTGGAGCACGAGGTGGAATTGGTGGGTCTTTCGTAACTCCCAATACAAATAGTTCCTATGGCGGCGGTGGTGGTGGCGGAAGTTTTAAAAATCAAGGCGCTGTTGCAACAGATGGTGATGATGTTGGTGGCGCAGGTTCTATTCCAGGTTCAGGAGGCGCTAATGGGGCCGCATTAGGCGATGAAACAACTTTAGACACATCATTTACTGGCGGCGCTGGTGGCGGAGCTGGTGGTGATGGAGAAAATAACGGAACATTAAAAAGTGGAAGTTCGGGTGGAGGCGGAGGCGGAGCTATTCGCATCGTCGCTGGTGGAAATATTACAATCGATGGAACTATAAAAGTTAATGGCGGAAAAGGCGGTGGGTTACTGACCACAGATTATTCCGGCGCTGGCGGTGGTGGATCAGGTGGTGTTATTTTTTTACAGGCCGGCGGGACTCTTACAATTACACCTGGATCAACATTAGAAGCAATTGCTGGTGATGGTGGTGATAATGATATTGGCCCTGGTGGTTTTGGTGGAGACGGAATGATTCGTCTCGACGACGGTGATGGTTTAGTGAGTGTGGCAGGATCCACTGTGACTCCTGTAAAATATACAGCTCCTTTTACTCCTAGTCCTCTCGTGACAAATACAACTTCTCTTACAAGACAATACACAAGTGGTGTTTCATGTGGGAGTGTTGCTCTCGATGATCATGAAAAACCATATAACAATGTAATCAATCTTATGTTAGGTGTAGCGATTGCAGCTCTATTTCATTTGGTAGTATCTAAAAAATCAAAAGTATAATTTAAGTTTAGTCCGTAACGAGTGAAAGTATGTTTACTATTTTCTTTCGTGAGTGATGATGTGTCGAAAAATAATCCTGCTGAAAAATTATTTCTCATGCGGTACTGAAAGTCAGCATGAAGATCTAAAATCGTACCCATTTTAGCTTCTGCATTCATTGTTACTCTATCAAATTCTTTCTGGATAAAAACACCAAGTAGAGGTGAGGACACACTTTGATCTACGATTGTTAAATTAGATTCAACATAGATCGTTTTCTTCATGAATGCGGCCACTGGCCCCCATGAGAAACCAGATTGTTGTCTTTTGGCCTTTAAATTAATTTCCATATCTGTGAAGGTAATCGTTTTAAAAACTTTTCCCCGTGAGACTGAAAGAGTTGGAGTGAAAATCTGGAAGTATTTCATATCAAGTGGAGTCTGATATTGTACAAACCAGCTATCAATCGCAGCACCATCAACTTTTGCCGTATATTGGCAGGCCTTGTTTTGATAAGAAATATGATGCGGAAGCAATCCTGCTCTTGCAAAATGTGGATTCAGTTTTTCCACAACGGGAACTTGCTCAATTGTTTTTGATTCAACTACGACTGGTTTCGGTTCCTCAACTTTAGGAGGTGGTGTACATGAAATAGTAAACATTCTTCTTTTCGAAGCATTTTCACCAGAAATAACTTTCCAGTAATAATCTCCTGCGCGATTATCAAAATCTTTACATGAAATTTTTATTTCATTATCTTTTGCCATTCTTCTTGAAATAATATTTTCGAATTCCAGATCAGTGGCCATTAAAATCTGATAATTTTTTGTTACAGGTACTGGAATCCAGCTTAAAGTTGACTGATCACTATCTTCTTTTAAAATATCAGCGTGATGTTTTGGGCTTACTAATTCAATCTCAACAGGAAGAGGTTTGATCGGATCAGCTTCTGTAGAAAGCACTGAAACTTTGGAGAACTCTGTTTTTCTTCCCCAAAAATCAGAATATGAAACACGCCAGAAGAATTTCCCGACAGTTGCATTTTTCCAAACGACATGAGGAACTTCTGTTTCCATTCTTGTTATAAGTTCTTTGAGACCTGGATCTTTATAAACTTCAACAATGTAACTTTTAGCTTTCGCATTCGCTGGCAAATCCCATTCTGCGACGGCCACTGGATCAGCAGCATTGGCTTTCGAGATAAAAAGATCGATTAAATTAAACGATGAAGATTTTTCTTCAAGATACTTAAGTTTAATTTTAATATCCGGGGCAATTTCTGGTCTTGTTAGAGGGGGTGACGGCTTAATTTCCACGCTCACGGGATTAGAGTATTCAACATTACTGCCCTTTTTAATTTTTACGCGCCAGTAATATCTGCCCATATCTGCAAGTGAAGTTGAAATATTGTTGACTTCAACATCACGTCCTACAATAATTTTTTTGAAAGTAGGTTCATCTGATAATTCAAACTGATATAGAGTAGCTTCATCAACTTTATCCCATTTAAAAGAGACAAGCTGATCTGGTTTTTCTAATTCTACAATAGCACCTTCACTAGGAAGCTGTGTTAAATGAAGAGGGGCCTTAATGATAATCTTTCCAGTAAGTTTATTTGAAGTTACACCTGAAAGTGTTTCACCTTGAATTTCCCAATTGTATTCGCCGGCATCCTTTAGAGTTACAGGTATAGAAGTTTGTTCTGTTTCAAGATCCAGAACTTTTTTATCTTTTGTAATCTTAATTTTGTAATTGATTCCAGATGAAGGGCCATTCCATGAAAGAAGATAATTAGAGGCCTGGTTATTATAATTAACTTTCTCGATAATTTCCGGTGTCAGACTGTTGATCGTAATTGATTTTGCTTCATTTAAAGTGATTGATATTGGTTCACTCCACACAGCGAGTGGGCGATTATCTTCATTCACTTTTACAGATAAACGATAGATGCCGATATTTTTCGGTACAAATTCGTAATTATTTTTAACAACTGCAATTTCTTCTGCCTTCCCATTGGAATTTTCGATTTTTAATAAAAATTTCTTACCGTTGTTCTTTGACCAGTTCAAAAAGACTTTATCTGTAGATTTTGGACCTTGATAGACGACAGTCTGATCAGCATTTAGAGCAGGAGAGGTTTCTTCAATCAATGTAAAACTCTTAATTGGTCCGTCGATTAAGTCTTTCGAGGAAAGTTTCCAGTAAAAAGTTCCTGGATGATTAAAGTTCATTTCGTGTGAATTATTTTCAAGTGTTTCTTCAAAAATGACATCGCTGAAGTTTGCATCTTTCGCCACCGTCATTTTCACTGGAATAGACTGGTTAGTGTACGTCCAGCTAAATTTCATTTTTGTTACTTTCAAATAATATATCGTCGTATTGTGAAGAGGCATCTTTAAGATAAAAGGAATTTCCTTTATTTTCAAATCACCCGTTTTGATATTTTGAATGACGACCTGATTCGGAAGAATTTCTTGATTGGCGAGCCTGGCCTTTCCATCGAGAAGTAAAAACTTATTCTCAGTTTTACCTTGTTCGATCTGGATATTGGCATTTTGAGAATTAAAGGAGTATTTTTTTCCATTTAATTCAATATCAAGGTTCGGGGAATCCTTATTTAACTTAGCAATCAGGTTCCCTTTATCGAGAGAAAAGGTACTTCCCTTCTGCGCAGTTTTAATTCTTAGAAGAGAGTTTTCAAATAAGCTGATTTCCGGCCCGTTGGTGAACCTGATTTTTGCCGAAGACTGGCCGTGAGTATAGATTTCATCGTTTTGAGAGAGGCCGTCGCCTGGCTTTACGTCCACCCATCCCTGATAAAAGTCCCTTTTTCTTTTTACTGTTTTTAATTGTTCAACTATTGAAGCAATTTTGATCTCTTTGCCCGAGCTTAAGGACACAAGTTTTGCTCCATAGAGCATATAGACACAGAAGAGTGCCACGGCACTCATAATAGAAATTAAAAAATTATCAAAAGACTTATGTCTCATTTCTTCCACTATTGGGTTTTCTGTAACTTATTGTAACATTAAGCTACATAATATCTTGCTAGGAAGATTAATCTTGATCAGAAAAGTCAAATTTCCGTTGAAATACAAATTCGTCGCTGCGATCTCAGTATTGTTGCTTTTGACGATGGGTTTTTACTTATCTTACGCTTTAAATATCTTCAAAGAGGATAAAGCGGCCGATGTGTATTCCATAACGTTAACCAATTCTATTTCTGTCGCAGAAAGAACCAAACTTTTAATTAACGAAGATATTCAGGTTTTAAATAACCTGAAAGAAAGCTCTGATGGTGAAAGTATTTCGAAAAAAATGGATTCAATTGCACAAAGCAGGGATGAAGTTTTAGGTGTTGAATGCCTGGTTAATAATGAAAAATACTTAAGCTCGAAAAATACCAAAAAACTTGAAGAACTAACCAATGGACCGAATGAATTATTGCTCAATGAAGGCAGCGGAGTTGTTGGCCTTATTAAGGCACTGCCAATAGGGGCAACAAAGATAGAGATTGCTCCTGTAAAAAACTTTCCATCACATTTTTCAATCATAAAATCACTGAACCAGAATTTAAAATGTGCAGTTCATATTTCCTATGAAAAGCTGATGCCGCTGATGAATGAAACGCTTAACTATGGAACCTACATTCTCACTGCCAGCGGGAAAACATTTTTTAAGCTCAACAACATAAAACTTCCCGATGATGTTAAAAAAATTGTCACTGATTCTACAATTCAGGATGTAGAACAAGGTGTAAAAAAGTTTGATGACAATGGCGTAGCTGTTATCCGTGCTTTTTCTAAAGTTGGCGGACTCGACCTGATTGCCATTACAGAGATTGAAGAAAATAAAGCTTTCCTTGCCTCAAGTCTTCTCATTCAGAAATCTTTTTATTTTGGAATTCTTATTCTCTCAATCGCGGTCATTGCGGGAATTCTTTTTACAAAAAGAATGACTAAAAATGTACAGACTTTATTTGAAGCAACAACTCTTCTTTCGCAGGGAGATTTTAATGTTAATCCTGTAGCAGAGGGAAGTGATGAGATTGGTGCTCTGACGGATTCTTTTGTCGATATGAAAGATAAAATTGTCATGTTCATGGAAGAGATGAAGGAAAAAGCGCGCATTGAAGGCGAGCTAAAAGTTGCCCAGCTGGTGCAGAATTCTTTTTTTCCGAAACATGCAGTTTTAAAATCGACTTTTGGTTTTGACGGAAGATATATGCCTGCTTCTGAATGTAGCGGTGACTGGTGGGGTTACTTTGATCAGGGATCAAAAGTTTCCATCATTGTCTGCGATGCAACCGGGCACGGCGTTCCAGCAGCACTGATTACGGCAGCTGCTCACAGTTGTATTTCAACAATCAGAATTGATTCGGAAAAAAATTACATTTCTCCGTCAGCGGTACTCGCAAAATTAAATAAAGTAGTCTGTTCGATGAATTCAGAAATTCTAATGACTGCTTTTGTAATTGAAATAGATGAAGCAAAAAACCAGATTACTTATTCGAATGCTTCACACATGAGTCCATTTCTTATTCACAGAATTGACGGGGCCTATACTAAAGAAGGTGTTGACCCGTTGATTGGCAACAATGGTCCGCGTGTCGGTGAAAAAATGGATACAACTTATCAGGAGACATCACTGCCGATTACTAAGGGAGACAGGGTTGTTATGTTCTCCGATGGTATTACTGAAATGGAAGTTGATGGTAAAGCCTGGGGACAGAGAAACTTTCTTAAGAGTGTTCTTAAGGGATGTGAGAAAGAATCAACAGGACTTATTAAATCGATTCTCGATGATTTTGGTGAGCATAGAAAAAAAGCGGCACTTCAGGATGATATCACTATAGTTTGTGTAAGTTTTGAAAACGAACGAGTAGTTATCGATGATCCAGCTGCTAAAATTGATAATAAAAGCACATATGTAATTTCCAAGCTGAATAACGAAGAAAATATCGATCTATTAAGCCGTAGTAAGGTTAATCACCTGATTGGTTTTAATACCATTGATCTTGGTAACGAAATAAAACTGGTAGAGATTCTCGAAAAGAAAAATAATTTTGTTTTTGAAGATTATATCAATGACAGTTATAAAAAGAATTCATGGAAACTATTTTCCAATTCCAAAATAGGCGATGTCATTTCGGAAATGAGTTCAAAGTTTACAGAGGAATTATCGGAAGCGATCAGACTGGAAACTCTGAAACTGGTAGGTGAAGAGCTGCTTTCGAATGCATTTTATCATTCAGGTGGCGACGGCCATCATATGGAGCGAGGGAAAGAAATTATTCTTACTGCTGATAAGGAAGTGGAATTTATTTTTGCTGTGAGCACAGACTATGTCGTAATTTCGGTGAAGGGTCCAACAGGTTTTGCTTCTCAGAAAAAAATCCTTTCCAGTATCCAGCGTGGATATAAAGAAAAGACTCCTCTTGACGGTAAAACAGGTGCGGGACTTGGTCTTTATATGATCTATGAAAACAGCAACCAGTTCTGGGTTATCAATGGCGGTGAACACTGCGGACAGATGATCTGTGTATTTGAAAAATTTAACCGTTATAAAAAGGCCCGCGAAAGAGTCACATCATTCCATTATCTGGCCAGGGAGATACAGTCATGAGCGAAAAATTATCCATTACCAATAGAATTACAGGCGATGAGGCCCACGTGTCTCTTGTCGGGGTCATCGATGAAGATGCAAACTTCGATAAAATTAAATCATTAAAAATGAATCAGTTTATTTTTGATTTTAATAACGTCAGTATGATCAATTCATGCGGAATCAGAGAATGGATCAAGTATCTGCAGGAAATTGAAAACGCAAAAATTTCTTATATTAATTGCCCGCAAATTATTATCGAGCAGGTGAATATGGTTCACGGATTCATCAGAAAGGGTACGACTGTCGAATCTTTTTATGCCCCTTACTTCTGCACGAACTGCGATACCGGAAAAAAGATTTTATTAAAAAACAGCGAAGTCATCAATTCAAAGCCTCCCACTAAACTCTGCGCAACCTGCAGTAGTGAACTGGAGTTTGATGCCATCGAAAAGCAATATTTTAGTTTTTTGAATCAAGGAAAGTAGAATGGAGTCTTTTGAATACCTAGACGATTTATTCGAGCCGGTTCTGGTGGCCGAGTTAGATGAAAGCATCGCATACTTCAATACTAGCTTTTTAACTTTATTCAAAACTACGCCAAGGTTAATGAATAAGCAGACCAGTATTCTGGAATACCTTGCTCCGATCATTCCGGACTTCAAGGATTTTTTCAATAATGTTATTAAGCACGGACAGGCCGTAAGTCCCGAGACCAATTTCTTTTTCGAAGGACAGATGTACACGCTCATTATCAAAGGCGTAAAAAAAGAACTCGATTGTATAATTTTGCTGTTTAAAGATGTGACAGTTGAAAAACAGTTGAATGATAAATACCGTGCCCAGCTTGAAGAGCTAAAAAACACTTATTCTCAGGTCCTGCAGTCAGATAAGTTAAAAGTCATTGGAGAAATGACCGCCAACGTTTCTCACGAGATCAATAATCCGCTGACTGTTGCTGTGGGAAATGCAGAACTTATTTCTTTTTGTCTTGAAGCTCCGGATTTGAACAAACAAAAAGAAAATATCGAAAAATATAACAACAATGTTACTCACTCTCTGGAACGAATTAATAAAATTATTTCTAATATGAAAGATTTTCTTCATAAAAGTGAAGATAAAAAAGAGTATTGTAATGCCAATGAAATTATAGAAAAATCCATTACTTTTGCAGCTCCTGCATTAAAAGATACAGATATAAAGATAGATGTAAAAGTAAACGGACCTTCACCGATTCTTCTGGTCAATGAAATAAAAATTGAGCAGGTTTTTGTTAATTTAATAAACAATGCGGTTGATTCATTAAAAGAAGCAGGAACTGCAACTCCTAAAATCCATATTGAGCTTACAACCGAGAAAAATGGCAATTTTATCCGCATTGATGTCAGTGATAACGGAGCGGGAATAAGCAAAGAAAACCGCGATAAAATTTTCAATGCGTTTTTCACTACGAAAGATATTGGTAAAGGGACAGGTCTTGGTCTTAGTATATCTCACCAGATCATTCAGTCTCATCAGGGAAAACTTGATCTGATCGATTCTGATAAAGGAGCACATTTCAGGATTACACTGCCGGCGATTGGTATTGCAGGTCTCGTCAATGGTAACTGGGAAAAACTAATAAATGAAAGTGAAACGATGACCAGAGTTCTGGTTGTAGATAACGAAATTAATATCCTTAATCTTTGTATGAACTTTCTTTCAGGTAGTGATTTCTCGTTCCTCGGGGCCGCAAGTGCAGAAGAGGCCTTGAGAGAAGTGGAGCGAACTCCGGTTCATATGATCATCACTGATTTAAAAATGCCGGGCATTGACGGAGAGAACTTTGTTCGTGAGCTACGAAAAAGAAATATTGAAGTACCTGTTCTTTTTATGACTTCGAAAGATTTTGTAGAAAAATATAAAACAATGAAAGATGAACTCGACCTGAAAGGAATTATCCTCAAACCTTTTACGAAAGATGAATTGATCAGTGCCATTGGTGCGATTATAAAATGACTCAAAAAAGAAGATTTACAATTTTAATCGTCGATGATGACCCGAAGATCAGGGAGCTGATTCAGGCGTACTTTAGCGTCCGTAATGAAGAAGTTAACTGCATTGTCGCAAGTGACGTCCAGCAGGCAGGTATGAAGCTCAGCAATCAGGATTTTGATCTGATCATCATCGACAATATTATGCCGATTAAAATGGGCATTGATTATGCACTTTTTTTGAGACGCTCGATTAAATATGAGCGTGTACCGATTATTCTTATGTCAGGTGCCCTACAGCAGGAAGATGTCCTTAAGGCCGTAGAGGGGGGGATAAAAGAGGTACTTGTTAAGCCATTTACCTTAAAACAGTTAAGTGAAAAGATAGCGCCCTATATTTCAAAATACATGCAGAGCTAGTCAGCTGTGAAATTTTTACACTTGGTTTTCAGAGTGTATTCATAAGTGTATTTAGCTCTCATGAAAAAAATAAACATTTCTAACATTCTGGCAGTCATCATAATCTTTTCCCTTTCTTCAGCTGTTTATTCAGCTGATAACAAATCAAAAAAATTATGGTTGAAGTTTAGTGGAACTAACTATTGCAGTCCAAATCATTGCGCAGAAAATATTCCATTTACGGCTCTCGAAAAAACGCTTTCATTTTATAAAAAAAATCAAAATGTGATCAATAACACTGATTATGCAGGTATTATTGATATGGGACTACCTTCTACTGTAAAACGGTTTTTTATCCTTAATTTAAAGGATGGTTCAGTTCAATCACTACTTGTTACTCACGGTAAAAAATCTGAGACAGAAAAAAGTATTGCAGGTACTTTTTCCAACGAGCCAGACAGTGAAATGACGTCTTTGGGATTTTATATTACTGACGAAGAAGCTTATACGGGAAAACACGGAATATCATTAAGACTGGATGGTATTTCAGATACAAACAGTAATGCCAGACTAAGAAACATCGTACTACATTCAGCTGACTATGCTACCCAATGGTTTGCTGATGAAAAAGGCCGCCTGGGATTGAGTCAGGGATGTCCTGCTGTTGCGCCTGATAAGATAGAAGGTGTAATTAAAAAACTTAAGGGACAAGCTCTTCTCTACATTCACAAATAAAATAAGCCCCGTTTTATCGGGGCTTATTTTTATTATTTAACTGGAGCTTGAGATCTTTTCAATATTTCATCCATGATGGCAAAAAGCTGATCAGATGGAAGAACACCTTCAATCTTAACTCCGTTTAAAATGAAAGTCGGTGTTGATTTAATGTTAAACGGATTTGCGGCCGTAATTAACGAAACAACTTTTGTTTTAGTAGCAGGATCAGCTACGCATTTTTCAAGTTTATCTTTTTTAATTGTCTCATTCAGGAATTCTTCAAGGCGTTCCTGGTTATGGAAAATTTCATCGTGAACAAGTCCGAAGTCTTTTCCTGCAGCAGATTCACATACAGCTGTGTAAGCAGCTTTACATGCGTACTGGTGCATTGCTCGCTCCATTGAAGGATTACAAGTGTTATCAAGCGGGTAAAAATAATAAGAGATATCGATTTTTCCGCCGTAACGAAGAAGAATTTGCGGCATCAATTCTGAAAGTGCACGGCAAGCAGGGCACTCGAAGTCAGAAAAGATTTGCATTTTAATCGGAGCGTTCACCGCTGTTGCAATTTTAAATTCAGATGGAACATTCGGAGCTCCAAGATTTGGAAGACCGTAGTATTGTTTTATAAGATCATTTGAGACAGCGTTTACTGTTTCAAGTTTGGAATTGATATTCATTCTCATTGCGAAAGCTGCAACTAAAACAATTCCTGCGAATGTTACGACAATCGGAAAATGAGGGAAGTAACTGGCACTTTTTTTGTAGAAGATTAAAAGTGTAAGTCCCGAAGCGATGTAATAAAGCGTACAAAACGGACAAAGCCCGCCAAGAATGAATAGTGAGTAACAAAATAAAACTACGCAGCCAACGAAGTTTAAGATCAGCATACTGTAGACAGTTTTTTCATAGTTTTCGTTTTTAACAAACATTCCGATCATCGTAAGTGCACCAACGATAATTCCGAAAAGAGAAATGGGAACTCCACCGATGTTTGATGCCGGAGAAAGTGTAGTTTTATCACAGTTGAAAAAGCTGCTGATGTTACAAAGAGATCCTGATTCAATTCCAGTAGGGAATTTTAAATCAAAGTAGTGGCCTGTTAAGTAGATTGAAAAGCCAATCATACAGGCGCTGAGAAGAAAAACCGCGATAGTCGTATTGATCGTACTATCTTCATAAACCGATTTTTTGATCATAATAAACTCCGTCTTATTTAGGGAAATAGATATTCCAGTTTCTATTTGTCGTTTTGTCTCGTCTGTAACTGTGAAACTTCAGATCACTAAAAGTGTCGAGTCCACAATCTTCAATGACTATACCGGGATATAGTGCTTTTAACTGCGTTGTTGCTACATACTCTAAGTTAAAATAAATTTTCTCATTATGTACAGAAAAGGCACCCTTATGGTCTTCGAAATTGACATAAAAATCACTTTGGACCTCATAATGCTCGGGTCTGATGTGCGGTCCTATGAATGCGTAAGTCGGATTGATCGCGACAATGTCCGGATGGCCTAAAATATTTGTAGCTAGACCTTTCCAGCCTGCATGTATCACTGCGTGTGAAGTTGGCCCGATAAGAACCAGTGGAACGCAGTCTGCTGTTAGAATTGCTTTCGGAACCAAGCTCTTCCCGAAAATACCGTCGCCGATTTGTTCAATGCCACATTGGTCTTCATTTAGAACGAGGTCGGAATGTGTCTGTTTAATTTTGAGTAATTCAAATTCTGGACGTGAGTTAAAGACTATGAAGCGGCCTCTAAGTAGAGGCGCTTCAAACGTAATCAGATCGTTCATATCGATGATTCTGCACTTTTCTTTTGTGAGTATTCAAGAAATTTTCTGAATTCCGGTGGTGGGGGAATTTCAAAACGAAGTCTCTGGTTGGTGATCGGGTGGACCAGGCCTAAAACTTTTGCGTGAAGGAATGGATAAGGATAACCATCTACTACTTCTTTGAAGTCGAGACCCAGTTTCATCATTTGTTCATTGGGAGATCCATACATTGAATCACAGATGATCGGCATTTTTAAAATGTCGGCCGTGTGAACTCTGATCTGGTGAGTTCTTCCGGTTTCAAGTTTAAATTCCATGTGTAGGTGACGTTCGAAAATTTCGACAATCTTATAGTGAGTGATCGCAGTTTTACCGCGAGTCGTTCCTGTTTTCATTTTTAAGCGGTTGTGTGGATCACGGCCGATTAAACTTTCGACTGTTCCGTATGACTGACAACGGTGTCTCATGACCATTGCTTCGTAAACGCGCTCGATATCGTGGGAAGAAAAAAGAAGAACTAGTCCTTCGTGTGCCGCTTGAGTTTTGGCGATTACCATAACTCCCGATGTTCCTTTATCTAAACGGTGAACGATACCCGGACGTTTTGTATCGCCGATGCCCTGGATATCTTTGCAGTGATATAAAATCGCGTTCACAAGAGTTCCGGTGTAATTTCCCGGCGCAGGATGAGTGACCATGCCCGCTGGCTTATTTACGAAAACTAAATGCTCATCTTCATATAAAATTTCAAGCGGAAGATTTTCCGGCTCTGCAATTGAAGGAAGCATTGGTGGAACAAGAATTTGAATAACTGTTCCGGCCGGAGGCATTTTTTTTAATTCTAAATTGGGCTGCACAGCTGAATCTTCACTGACAACAATTTGTCCTTTAGTGAAAAGACTTTTTAAAAATGTGCGTGAGTAACCATCGACTTTTTCCGCAAGATATTGATCTAAACGTTTGTACGTCTCTCTGTCTTCGTTGGTGACTGTTAATGTGGAAAAATCTTCAGCGTCCGAAGTTTCGGTCTGAGTGTCTACTGTCGTGTTTTCTTCATCATTCATCTTTTTATTCTTTATGGCTTCAGTTTTTTCATCCGTGCCACGTAAGAGTTGGCGACGACTTCAGGTTTAAGTTTGAGACATTTTGCATACTGAAAAACAAATCCGCGCACGTAAACGGCTGCCGGAAGTTTTCCGAAGTCTTCTAATTCGATCCCCTGAAGATAAAGACGAGAAACTTTGGTCATATCGCTAAGACGGTCAAGATCCAGATTTTTATATTCACGGATTTTTCGTAAGAAATCTCCAGTGAACTCTGTAGCATCTTCTACCTCTTTTTCAAAGTCCGCATTGATCACATAATCGAGCGCGAACCTCTTTTGAGTTACTAATTTGTTTACATTGGTCGTTGTAGTCGTCTGCCCGAGTGAATTCAGCGCCGGATCTGAACCGGTTGCCTGTGAATTCAACGTAAATTCACTACTTGAGCCGGCAATGGCAGAAGCAGAGCTTGGTGTCTGGATTGGATAAGAATCAGCGCGCTCAGATCGAAGAGGGGCCACGCGGTCAGACATTGTATTGTAGTTCATTGAATTGAAGTCGCGGTTAAATCCACGGGCCTCATCATAACGCTTACGTTTAGTAGGATCACTTAAAATTGAATAAGCTTCTTCCACCAGCTCGAGAACGTTTCTACATTCTTCGGGACTCATTAATGAATAAAGTGCGAGCGAGTCCGAAGAGTAAGCAGCCTTCGCTCTCTGGTAACTATGATAAATTTCTTCCGAGCGAGCGGCCGCTGGAATTTCTAAAACTTCATAATAATTTTTTAAATCAGTCGTCGGATTATTCATAAAACTCTTTTTCGTGAATAGATTAATTAATATTTAATAAGCGGTGAATGATTCGGTCAAAGTTGTTGACCAGTGTAGAATTTGGAAACTCCATCAATAGAGGTTTTCTTTTCTTCACCGACTGCCAGACAGTCGCATCGTAATCCAGGTATCCTACGTAATCGAGATTGATACCGAAATATTTTTTCGAGATCAATTTCATTGAGAAACCGATATCAATATCAGACTGCGTGCGCACCTGATTGATAATAAGTTTCGGCATTAGTTTGTTAATTTCAGAACGAAGTTTTTGACCTACAACCGGATTGATTTCAATCACTCGATTGATGAGATCAGCAGGAGTAGAGTTCTGGGAAAGTTTCGCGTTCATCGCCTGGTCAATCAGAGGTCCGATCTCCAATAGCTCTTCCGCCATTTTTAATTTTCTGTGGTAAACCGTTTTGATAAAGCGGTATGAGTTTTCAATTGAAGTCGGCTCAGGAAGTGTTGTGATGATTCCCTGATCGGCTGCAATGAAGAAGTCGATTGTATTAAAAGTTGTCCCCGCACCAAGATCCAGTAAAACGTAATCCACTGGCAGTTCATTGAACTGGTTCAGAAGTTTCGCTTTATGCATTTGTTTCAGGTTGGCGATACCCAGGTCATCCTGCGCTCCAGAGATAATAAAAAGATTATTGATCGCTGTAGGAGTCAGAAGTTCAGTTAATGTGCGTACTTTTTTAGAAAGATAATCAGATAGAGTTTTCTCAGGGATAGGCACCCCAAGGCATGTATGGAGATTCGCGCCACCCAGGTCGAGATCGATGGCCGCAACTTTATGGCCCATCAACGCAAGGCATATAGCTAAATTCGCCGTTACTAAACTTTTTCCAACTCCACCCTTACCGCCACCAATGGCCCAAATCTTTGGGTGACCATGGTTAGGTATTTGTGTCTGAAATTCGTTAGTTAGGCTATTTTCATCATTATTAAACACAAGATTCCATCCTAAAAAAACAATGGCAAATTAACACTCAATTGTATCTGCAACACATATTATAGGAAGAAAATCCCAGAATGTAAGGGAAAAAATAGCAAAGTGGTTGATTACATTATCAGTATAATTAATGCAGGGAGATTTACTAGATTGAGGTCTTGAGATAATCTTAAATTCGATAAATTAGATACTTGAAAGGAATAGGCGACAACAGAACTAAAGTTTTCGACAGTCGAGCTAAAACTTAGGAGCCTTAAATGGGTCAAGCGTTTATGTCACAATTTAGAATTTCTTCTCCGTTACGTCTTCGTTCAGACTTGCACTTAGTTCGCAAGGCCTGGCATATTTCAACAGGCCTTATCGGTTTGTTCATTTATAAAAAATCTGGTTTCACTGCTGAGACCACTGCTACAATCCTTCTGACTTTCGCAGTTGCAGCGTTCTTGTTTGAATTCACTCGTTTAAGAAATGAGAAGATCAATCAGATCGCAATGATTCTTATGAAGCCGGTTATGAGAGAGAGTGAACGTAACTCAGTCAGCGGATTACCTTTTTATGCGCTAGGAATTTCACTGGCCCTATTTTTCTTCCCTGAGCGTATCGCCATTCTTGCGACATTATTTTTAATCTTTGCTGATCCAATCGCATCATTCTTCGGCATCCTTTATGGAAGAGATAAAATTCTTCCTAATAAGTCTCTACAGGGAACGATCGCAGCTTTTTCTGTTTGCTACATCGCAACGATTGTTTACGGATTAATTTATGTTGGACCTTCAATGAATCTTCTGCTTTTTGCAATCGCAGGCGGAATCATCGGATGTGTTTCTGAAATGTGTTCGCAGTTTGTTGACGATAACCTTTGCATCCCTGTTGTTTCAGGACTTGGGTTGTTTCTGGTGAACTTTCTTATTCCACTTTTTTAAAATCTAAATAGCATCTTTGATATCAATCTGAGGTTCGAGTCGCTCAAAATTTTTGAGCGCCTCACTCATGATCATGTCTTCGATTTCGGGCGACTGCCCTTTCAGTAATGCATCCATCATTCGTACACGGTCAGGTATCGACGTATTTTCCAGAAAAATTTCCTTCAGCTCAACATCCTTAATCACCAGCATGCAAAGATTGTTAATTAGCCTGGCCGGCGTATTCATCTCTTTCATGAAACGATCGCGCTCTTTCACGGAGGAGATGTGGCGGTGAAGCCAGTTATCTAAAATTGAGTGTAGTCTTTCTATGCAGTCGTCGAGAACAACGGCCGCTTTATCCTGGGTATCAAAATAATCATCCACCTGAAAAATCGGGTAGGGAAGATGTTGTTCCTGAGTGAGGAGTTGCACTCTGAGCACACCTTGAACAAGCACGCTCATGCTTCCATCTGCGTTGTGTTCAAGCATCAGAATTTTACCGAGTGTCCCTACTTTTTTTGATCTTAAGCTCGGATGATAAAAAGCGAGGTGTTCACTTTTTTCAAAACAAGTAAGTAAAACATCTTTGGATACCCCATCACTTACCGTAAGCGGTATCACCGTCTGGGGGAAAAAGACGTTATTAAACAGGTAAAGGGTAGGGAACGAATGTCTCATAGATTTATTTTAACCGAGGTTAGGTTTTGACATATAAAGACGATCTATTGGCTTGAAATGTCGTCCGGCCCTTGAGACAATATTGCCAATTCTTAGAGGATATTATGATTTATCATTTAGCTCCCACGGCCCAGAGAAAAATATGGGGTGGTAAAAATTTAGAGATAATTAAAAAGCTTCCACATGTGGCGAACGCTGAACCATTCGGTGAGACGTGGGAAATTTCCGTTCACCCGGACGGACCAAGTTTTCACAATGGAAAAGCGCTTGTTGTTCAGGATCGTTTCGAAGAACTTACATATTTAGTAAAACTAATTGATACGGGTGACGCTCTTTCTGTGCAGGTTCATCCAGGTGATGAGTATGCTCGTCTGCATGAAAACAGCAGCGGTAAATCTGAATGCTGGTTGATTTTATCTGCAGAAAAAAATGCTTTGATTTATCTTGGAATGAAAGATGGGGTCACTCGTGAATCATTTTTAAAAGGATTAGAAAATAAAAAAAATATGAGTGAGTATTTAAACTCATATGAAGTTATGCCTGGAGATTTTTTCTATGTACCGGCGGGATCCATTCATGCAATCGGTGCAGGAATTACGATGGCCGAAGTTCAGCAGAGTTCAGGAATTACTTATAGAGTCTGGGACTGGAATAGAGTGGACTCGAAAGGTAATCCGCGCGAGCTTCATGTTCAGAAATCTCTGGATGTAATGAATTTTGATCCGAAAGCAAATACTCCATTGCACTTTAAGATTATGCATAATCTTTTTTCTCAAGCGGGAAAAAAGGAATTGATTGAGCATCCAACGTTTAAATTTTCCCTCGTCAATCTTGCTAAATACCAGTCGATAGAAATTATGATTCCTGAACAGAAGAGACTTGCTTCGCTTTTAAATCTTCATGGGAAGATTACTGTAAATGGTGAGACGATTGAGACTTATTCAGCGGCGCTTTTTAGAGAAGAATCGAAATTGATTATTACCAGTCTGGAAGATACTTCGTTTTTATTTCTAGAGTAGTCGCCAAAAAAAATGCAACCGCAGTTGCATTTTTACTTTGTCTGAAAAAGTAAAAAAATAATTTTCGCATTTGAGTTTTGGCGACATGTTCGTCATTAAAAAAAGAAGCCTCGCGAGTGGGGGGACACAGCGAGGCTTGTGGTTTACCGCTTGATTGAGGGGGCAATAAGCGGAATGTTTATTAAAATTTTTTAGCTATTTCATTTCGCAAGTAATCGGATAAGTCATCTCATGACCTTCTCTCGATTTAACAATAATGTAATCATTCACATCAGAGAAATTGTTCATATCAGTAATATGAATAGTGTGTTTTTGATTTTCAAAATCCACTACTTTTGTGATCCCTTGTGCTTCTGATTTATTTTTTGCAATCACTGATGCCAGCTCTCTTTTTGCATGAGTATCGAACTCATTAAAGAAAGTGATTTTTTTATCACTCACTTCAAAAACTTTATTCATACGTGGTGTATGGCAAAGAACGCTTGCTGAAGCGTTGAAGGTAAGTAGTGCTAAAAATGTAATTACTAAAGACTTCATAACGTACTCTCGGTTTGAGGTTTGTTATGATTCATATTGCACGGGTAATGCCAAGATTGAGATGTCTTAATTTTAGGGGTTACAGATTTGAGGGTGTATAAAGTTTTACGACTGTCTAAAAAGTTGTCAATTTTTTAGACGGCCCTATAGGTTTTACTTGCTCTTATTAATCACTTCAAAGGCCATAAAAAGCGTTCTTTGCCCTTTACCGAAGTTATTATCGCTTACTACGATCAATGTAGGGTTGCCGTTAGCTAATGCCGGGCCAAAGGCGATTCCTTCAATATTGTCCAGCTCGTGAGGATTCATCTTGGAAGTGAAGTCACTTAAGTCAGCTACCAGTTCTTTATCTACTGTTACGTAAGTTGCATTCTTTAATGAAGCTATGTCAGAGACGTCTGTTGTCTTATCCGTGATCGTGCATTTAAAAATGCGGATAATATTTGTGTTGGCGAATGGAATATAGGTTCTCTCCATCGCATAAAAATTGTTGTCATCAATAGCTGCAATATCTGTCAGGCCTGTATCCGGAGGCGAGAGGTCTGCTGATTTCTGCGTTGGAGCTGCTTTTGTCGATTCAATTTTCTCTAATTTATAGGCCACTTCTTTAACAGGCTTCAGGTCTTTATAGATAATAATTCTTGAAGTAGAAGCGTATGAGATGGTACTCATCTCGCCGTCCTGATATAATGCTTCTTCCATTCCTACGAATGTTGTTTTGCCATCCGGTGTGCTTGAGAGTGCTTCAAGAGATTTGTTATCGCGGGCCCCTGAGAGAGCCTCTATTTCATTTTTTTTCGGCGGAAGAAACTTAGCAGGAAGCGCGATGGCCTCCTTGAATTCACCAGTGCGCGAGAAACGCAGGAACTCAGGGCTCGCTGCACTTTTGCCTTTATACGGGCCTTCGGAGCTTATTAAAACATCGCCATCATTTGTCATTGAGATTCCTTCAAAGTCCGAACGTGATCCTTTGAAGTAGTTTCCGTTTTGTTCTTTGAATTTTACAACTGCCACAGGTTTCACCTGAAATGATTTGTCCGTTAATGTGACAATGTCGAATTCATAAAAACGTGTTTCGTTTACTTTTCCTCTGTCGTCGCTCACGGCTAAAATTCTGCTGGTTTTTTTATCGTATACGAGTCCTGAAAGACCACCGATTTCAGTTTCCTGAAATTTTTCGCCGGTAACAAAGTTCTGGTCGCCAATGAATCTAAGCGTGGGAGTAGTAGCGTATAAATTTGCACTGGTAAGTAATATGAGTGCAAATGCTGAAATCAAAATTTTCGTCACATTAAGTCCTTGTGAATGCCCTTGTAGTCGCGGTAAAATTTAACCAAATTTACTTCAACATACCAAGAGTTTTATATGGAAAAAAAGCATACTTCATTAAGCTTACTTTTGAGCTTAATCGTAATGGGCAATACAGCTTTTGCTGATACTACGTCTTCAGTAAGAAATATCATCAAGAAGCACCATTTCACTGAGTCAACTCTTGGTTTATATGTTGAAGAAGACGGAAAAAAAATTCTCGATGTGAATGCTGAAAAATTAATGATCCCCGCGTCTCTTACAAAGATTGTTACGGGCGGGGCCATTCTGACAAAGATTCCACTCAATAAAAAATTTGTAACTGAGCTTTGGAGTAAAGCGCCAATTGAAAATGAAAACCTGAAGGGGTCATTATGTTTCAAGGGGGGCGGAGATCCGTCGTTTGTTTCTGAAAAAATGTGGTACCTGGTAAATGAATTTACAAGAACAGGAATTAAAAACATTGAAGGTGATTTAGTAATCGATGGATCAAGATTTGATAATGAGATTTTTGATTCAGGCCGCGAGTCAACGAGAGTGGACCGCGCTTTCGATGCTCCGATTTCTGCAGTTTCGTTTAACTGGAACAGCGTGAATATTTATATAAGACCAGGTGTAGCTGGTGGCCCTGCAAAAGTTTTTCTGGATCCTGTGAATGATTATCTGGAACTCGTAAATCAGACAAAGACGGTTGAAAAAAGCGGAGTGAAGTCGATTGAAGCGACTCGTGTAAAAAATGGTGATAAAGACAGAGTGGTTGTTTCAGGAAGTCTTTCCGCAAACGGAAATGAAGTCGTAATCTATAAAAGTATTTCTAATCCGGTTTTATGGACTGGTTCACACTTAAAACAATTTTTAAGCGAGCGTGGAGTGACTGTTAAGGGGAAAGTTGTCGCGGGAGAGTGTGAAGCTGAATCAAAAGTACTGGCGACAAACAATTCTAAAAATTTAAATGAGATCGCGTCTGACATGCTGAAGTTTTCAAATAACTTCGTCGCTGAAATGCTGGTAAAGAATTTAGCTGCTGATGATATGGTCACAAATCCTAAAGGAAAAAATGCTTCGATGAAAGATGGTATCGAAGGGATAAGGTCTTATCTCGATAAACTTGGATTTGCCCGCAAGGATTATGTTCTGGAAAATGTTTCAGGGCTGACACGCGGAAACCGGTTCACACCAAAACAACTGGCGACAGTTCTGGTGAATATTAAAAATGATTTTTTAATATTTCCGGAGTTTTTATCGGGACTTCCAATTGCTGGAGTTGACGGGACAATGAAAAACCGCCTGAAGGGCGACGCTAATATTATGGTGAGAGCGAAGACCGGATACCTGGATGGTGTGGTAGGGCTAGCAGGGTATGTCGGAAGAAAAAATAAATCTCCGCTTATCTTCACATTTATTTTTAACGGTGGTTATGAACAGGGAATGGCCGCAAGACCTCTGTTTGATGACATCATCAATGAACTTGAAAGATTATAGGACGTACATATGAGTCTAGCTAACAAAAGAACGCAGCAGTTGAACCGTGAAGAACTAAAAAAAGTTCTGGCCGTCGCGCGCGGTGAAATGGCACCTGATCTGATTATCAAAAATGTAAAAATTCTCGACTTGATCAATGGTGATACTTTTGAATCGGCGATAGCCATTGCCGGAAAAACGATTGCAGGAATCGGCCTTGAGTATCTGGATGCGACTGCGCCGAAAGCTCTTGAGTATATCGATGCAGGCGGAGCAACAGCTGTTCCGGGTTTTATCGACGGGCATCTTCATATTGAATCATCGATGATGAATCCGTTTGAGTTTGAACGAATGACTCTTCCAATTGGAACAACAACAGCGATTTGTGATCCTCATGAAATTACCAATGTTATGGGTGACCGTGGATACTCGTGGTTTCTTCGTTGTTCAGAATTAATGCACCAGAATTTATTTGTGCAGACTTCTTCATGTGTTCCTGCTCTTCCTGGATTTGAATCCAATGGCGGAGAGTTTAAATTAGAAGAGATGTTGAAGTATAAGCAGCACCCGAGTGTTCTTGGGTTAGCAGAGATGATGAACTTTCCGGGAGTCATCAATGCCAATGATGCTGTTCTCGATAAGATCGAAGCGTACTCAGATTTAAATCTCGACGGGCATTCGCCACTTCTGCGCGGAAAAGCTTTAAACGCTTATATAGCTGCCGGAATCCAGAACTGCCATGAGACTGTGACGAGAGATGAAGGACGCGAAAAATTACAGAAAGGAATGGCGCTGATTATCCGCGAAGGATCAGTGGCAAAAAATATCAAGACGCTTGCACCACTGGTTTCAGAATTCAATTCTATGCAATGCCTGCTTTGTACTGATGATAGAAATCCGTTTGAGATTCTGGAAGAAGGACACATTAATTACATGATCAAAAAAATGATCAATGAAATGAAGATGCCTGCGCACGTGGCGTACAGACTCTCTTCTTATTCAGCTGCAAAACATTTTGGATTAAAAAGACTGGGGTTGATTGCTCCTGGGAAACAGGCCGACATTGTTTTATTGAATGATGTAAATCAGGTTGATATCCGAGAAGTTTTTATTGCAGGTAAAAGAACTAATTCATTGAAGCTTGATGAAACGATCGTTGAAAAATTAAATTCTTCAAAACCTCCGTTGGAAAATACGATTAAAAGAAAACCTCTTTCAGTCGGCGATTTTCAGTATTATTTAAAACCCGGTAAATATAACGTTATCGAAATTGTTAAAGATGAAATTATTACGAATCATCTAGTTACATCATTCGATGGAAAAAAATTCGAACACGATGATGTTCTTTTCATGGCGAACATCGAACGATATGGGGCTGAATTAAAACCCGCTTTAGGTTTAGTTCGTGGAATCGGACTTAAGACAGGAGCAATTGCCGCATCGGTGGCCCACGACTCTCACAACCTGATGGTCGTTGGGGCAACGATAGAAGATATGGTTGTTGCAGTTAATGCGCTTATTTCATCTGGGGGAGGACTCTGTGTCGCCCAACACCAGAATGTAACTGCACATCTTGAATTGCCACTCGCAGGCCTTCTAAGTCTTAAGACCGGTGAAGAAATTTTCGAAGATATTATAAAATTAAAAATCGCCTATAAAAATTGCGGGATAACATTAGAAGAACCTTTTATTCAAATGGCATTTCTGGCATTGCCGGTCATTCCAAAATTAAAACTCACTGACCGCGGACTTTTTGATGTCACTACATTTTCATATATTGATTTAGAGGCAAAGTAGATGTGGTACGTGTACGTTATCTTAACTGAGAAAGATAAACTTTATACCGGAATCTCAACTGATCCTGAAAGAAGATTTGTCGAGCATCTGTGTGATACAAAAAAAGGGGCAAAGTATTTTCGCAGCGATTCTCCAGTGAAAATTGTTCATCTGGAAGAGTGGGATACGATGTCTGAAGCTCTGATTCGTGAAGCTGAAATCAAAAAATGGCCGACGTCTAAAAAGCGCACCACGTTTTCCAAGGGATATGTTCATGACGAACTTTGAAGAAATTTTTTCTGAAAAAATTTTACAGGTTCTGGGTACAAAAGATCCGGCCCATGACCTGGCACATGTTAAAAGAGTCGTGAGTGTTGCAAAAAAACTTGCTGGTGAAGAAAATGCAAATCTGGAAGTGGTTGTGCCGGCAGCATGGCTTCACGACCTTGTTAATCTGGCCAAAGATCATCCACAAAGAAAACAAGCTTCGCAAATGGCCGCTGATGAAGCAATTCTCTTTTTAAAAAATGTTCAATACCCCGAAAAATATTTTGATGGAATTCACCACGCAATTGTTGCACATAGTTTTTCTGCAGGAATAAAACCCGAGACTATCGAGGCAAAAATTGTTCAGGATGCCGACAGACTGGATGCCTTAGGGGCCATAGGACTTGCGAGACTTTTTTCTATTACGACTCAACTCAATCGTCCCTTTTATGATGAAAGAGATCCCTTTGCTGAAAAACGCGAACTTGATGACAAACTTTACGGGATTGATCACATTCATATTAAACTAAAAAAAATTTCTGAAACAATGAATACAAAATCTGCTTCGATGGAAGCATTAAGAAGATTTAAATTTATTGAAACTTATCTAATAGAATTGAAGTCCGAAATTTAAAAAAAAATTAATTCAAGTAATTAACTAAATTCTGGGAACCAAGAACCACGGCTGCAATTCCCTGACCCGGAAATTGGGTATCTCCCAGCATGTAAAAATTTTTATAAGGTGATCCTGCAATAATATACTCCAGTGGATTTCTTTTTATTGAGTGTGGAATTCCTCCCACCAGTCCATTGTATCTTCGGGTATATTTAACGAAAGTTTTAGGAGTACCTGTCATTACATTTTGAAGATCATTGTCCTGAAGTTGAAATTCTTTTTTCAGTGATTCCAGAATAAATTCAGAAGTCTGTTCTTTTTTTCTAGTATATATCTCTTTATCGATTCCAAGCCATGCAGAAGATCTGGAATGAGTAGAGATGGTCACTACTTGTCTGCCATTTTTAGATCTGCTTTTATCATCCGGATGTGAAAGAGAGACGAAATACGATTTTGTTTCGCAGTTTGGAATTTGCGGGCAGTGAATTTGAAAGTAGAGGTCTTTTCTTTCTGGCGATAACGGGATCGTTAAATAAACCATGAAGGCCGACCAGCATTCAGAAGGATCTGGTTTATTTTTAGTTGAAAAAAAGTTTTTAGCTTTCTGATCCTCGAAAAGTTCGGCATGATTCCAGAAAGGAATTGTTGAGACTACGTTACAAGCCTCAAATTCGCCTTGTCTGGTTTTGACCGTAAAACTATTTTCATGTGGAATTATTTTTTGAACTTCATGACGATAAAATATGGTACTGCATTTTTTTGCAATTGATTCTGAGAACGCTTTCATACCACCCATGGCATAAGATGTATCTTCAGGATAACAAAGTCCCATCGCACCCATCAAAAGCGGAGTTTCTTCCCTGCCATTTTGTGCGGTAATAAATAACATTTCATCGATGATATCCAGATAGTCCTGATAATGTATGTTGTATTTTTTAAGTTCACTGTCAACACTCCTGAAAAGTTCAGGTGTCGTTTTCAGGGCAGTCGGAAGTTTAAAGGATAAAAAAGAAAATAAACTTTTAAATGATCTGACC
Organism: Bacteriovorax sp.; assembly: GCA_014378525.1. Taxonomy (GTDB): domain Bacteria; phylum Bdellovibrionota; class Bacteriovoracia; order Bacteriovoracales; family Bacteriovoracaceae; genus Bacteriovorax. The sequence continues at coordinate 5,306 of JACMNL010000049.1, read as the reverse complement.
GGAATATTTTTAAAAGTAGAAGTCAGAATCCAGCCTCTTTTTTCAATCTCTCTAAAATACGACCAGAGTTTTTTATGGTCTACATCCGGAAAATGTTTTGATAGTTCTTCATTCCATTTTTGTGGATCACTGAAGCGGTGAATTTTTTTATGATTAATAACCGAGACGATTCCCGGATCTACATGAACCAGATCAAGATCGAGATTTAATTCATCGATAAGCCTTCTTAGAGGTCTGCCAGTCTTCAGGCCGGAGAGTGTTGTTGCTCCGGCATCGAATGTGTAACCATCGCGCTCAAAGTAAGAAGAGCAGCCACCTGGAATAGTGTGAGCTTCGAGCAGGCATACTGAATGACCTTTATTTTCCATTAAGGCCGCAAAACTCAGTCCTGCAGATCCAGCTCCTATGACTATGTAATCGTAAATCATAATTGATATTAGACGAGAAAAGCTCTCTAGTCTGCCAGTACTTCACCAGTCTAAGTGTTTTCTAACTATAAATTTGTTTAGTGATTCTTGAGCTTAACTCCAGCTTAGATCAGATAATGATTAATTTAGTAAAAAAATTAAAAAAGACCGATTAATTATTATGGCTTAGGTTTTTTTCTTCCGACAAATATATCAAACAAATGTTTAAGGAAGTCGAAAATGAGTGTTAATCAAATGAGTTTCAAAACCAAGATCGTTGGAAGTTTTATAGCCTTAGTGGCCCTTTTCACTATGATCATCGCCTTTCTTATTTCAACTCAAAACAAGTTAGGGAGTTTGCAAGATCAGGGGGCCGGACTATTTAAAGACTCGGATGTGATTAGCAAAATTTTACTAGACGTGTCTGATGTCTACACTGTAGTAGCTGACGCCGAAATCAATCATGAATTAGCACAATCTAAAAAGGATTTTGCAGAAGTAAAAACGAAGATGACGGCCAATATTGCAACGATTGAAAAAATGGCCGATACAGCTGAAGAGAAAAAATGGGCCGAGGAATTTAAAGTCAGCTACATGGAATACGTAGGAGCTTTTGATAAAGAGATGCTTCCCGAACTGGAAAAAAGCGAAGTCATCACTCCAGCGATCAGAGAGCTTGATGGAAAAATAGATAAACTGAGAGAGAAGGCGTTAGAGCCGTTAAAAAAATATTCAGAATCAATGGAAAAAGAATCAACAGCTTCAGATGCTTCTTATGATGCTACGTTTAGAAATGGAATAAAAATTTCTGTCATTCTTGCGGTTGTGGTGATTATTGTTTCACTAGCATTCTCTATTATTGTAACTAATCGAATTGCAAATGTTTTAAAAGAAGTAAAAGCAAATCTTGTTAAGTCTTTCGAAATGATTGAAGCAAATGGAAGTAAGGTCGCAAAAGCTGCTGGTGAATTATCAGAGAGTACTACTGAGCAGGCTTCAGCTATTCAGGAAACTTCCTCTTCAATGGAAGAAATGAACTCAATGATTAAAAAGACCTCAGAAGCTGCAACTGATTCACTTAAACTTTCAAAAACATCTACTGAAAATACTACAAAAGGAAAAGAAACTTCAGAAGAGCTGATTCAGTCTGTAGATGATATTATGCAATCTAATAAGCTGATTTTTGATGAAGTACAAAAAGGTAACGAGAGAATTGGTGAAATTGTAGGACTGATAAATGAAATCAGCAATAAAACGAAAGTCATTAATGATATCGTATTCCAAACAAAACTACTTTCATTCAATGCTTCAGTTGAAGCTGCAAGAGCTGGAGAGCAGGGAAAAGGATTCGCTGTTGTTGCAGAAGAAGTTGGAAATCTTGCTGAAATGAGCGGTAAGGCCGCAACTGATATTTCTTCAATGCTTGATAACTCAACTCAAAGAGTAAAATCTGTCATTGAAGAAACACAACGTGGCGTACAGAGCATTATGGATAGAGGGAATCAATCTGTTCAAAGAGGGATCAATATTGCCAGCGAGACTGCAAAAATATTAAACGTAATTGGTAGTGATGTTAAGCTTGTTGATACAAACATTTCAGAAATTTCTATCGCAAGTGATGAACAGTCAAAAGGTGCAGATCAGGTAGCGCAGGCACTTCATGAATTGAATCAATCAACACAGGTGAACTCGACACTATCACAGGAACTATTTTCTTATTCTAAAGATCTTTTAGAGCAAACAGAAATCTTAAAAGTATCAGTGAATAATCTGGAAAATGTAATTGAGGGATCTTAAACGAATTAAGCATTAGCTTAGTTCGCTTAAAGCATAAAGCACTTTTGCAAAGTGTGGTCCTTTAAATTTTGTTTTAACGCTTGCACAGTATCCTTTAACCGTCCAATTCGGGTTTGCCCAGATATAATCAACCAGGTCATGAGCAACAATGAAGACTGTTGAAAGCGGTGTGATTTTACCGAAAGGTAATCTTAACGGGTATCCATTTCCTCGAGGTAGTTCATGGTGTTGACGAACCATAATACCAACGTCCTGGGGGACTTCTATAATTTCATCTATTTTATTTGCGGCCAGAGTCGCATGATCAAAAAGTAATTTGTAATCTCGTGAATCCATTTTATCTTTCATTAATTCAAGTTCAATTGTCGTTGCCTGTATACGCAGCAGTTCAGGCTTTTCTGCAATGGCCATATCATGCAAATAAGCAGCATAAACAAACTTTTCAAGTGTTTTGTCAGTATTCCATTCCAGCTTATTGGAAATACCGGTAGCAACATTAATTAACATTCCTATGTGTGCCATTAAAAAAGCATCGGTATTCCTGTCAATTTTTAATTCACTAAATAGCTGCTTCACTTTATTGTTCTTCTTTACCTGATCCATTACCTTGTTAACTTTGTCCTGGAGCTGTGGAATTGGAAACGGCAATTGACAATTTGGTGATGGAATATCATTGTAATCTTTTTCTTTTTTACCACTTAAAATGTTTTGAATCATTTCAATCAGGGAATCATTATTGAAAGGTTTAATGATGATTCCTGCAAAGCGATTTTTATTTTTATCTACAAATTGTGCATTAATAATCCCGCTTAGAATTACAACAGGACAGTTATGGTTTTTATTTTCAGGATTATCCTTTAGAAATTTAAGAACTTCAGCACCATTTCGATCCTTCAGATGTATATCTAAAAGAATACAACTAAATATGTTCTCCTGAATTTTTTGTAGTGCCATTTCTACTGATGTGGCCGTCTCAACTTTTTCGAATTGATTTTCAATCAACTCCTGAATAACTTCAAGAATGTCTGGATTATCGTCTACGATTAAGAGTGTTCTTACTATAAAATTGTCCTGATTTATGGATGCTAATACACTTCGGTATAATAAATACTTTTAACGAGATTTGATCTGATGATTAAAGATATATTAAGAGTGTCTTGTTTTTGTCTGATGCCAGTGTCTGTAATTACGAATACCAATTAATTGACAGTTTCCAGTTAAAGTCGCTAATATTTTTTTACTAGTTAATTTTTATTGGGAGTTCTTATGAAAAATTTATTTATTATAGTTGCACTTGTAGCTTCAACATCACTTTTTGCTAACGACACTAAATGGGTTTGCATGAAAGATGGTAAGGCAGCAGAAGTAAAAGGCGAAAAAGCTGAGCAGAAAAAAGCTGCTTGTGAAGCAGTTAAAGGTCAGTGGATGGAAGCTAAAGCTGAAGAGAAAAAACAGGAAGCTGGAAAAAGCGCTGGCTGGTAATCTCTAGTTTGATTGAGTCTGCGTGAAAGAAATTTTATTTCCAAAGCGCAGCTCACCAATCTTTACGTTTTCTTCGTGATAAGTTCCAAAAAATCTGTCCCAAATCGAAAAGACGACTCCAAAATTTTTACCCACATGTCTTGAATTCGTACTGTGATGCAAATGATGTACGTGCGGACTTATCAAAATGTAGCAGACAAATTTCGGGTAATGAACCGGTATATGTGAATGATGAAGGTTCACCGTAAACATGTAGATAAAAAAACCAGCCCCCAGTCCTTGAATTGTTATGACCGGCGTTTGATCCGGAAAAAACCAGTGGAAAAATGCAAGTCCAATGGCCGCTGCTAGAGTTCTGAAAACATTCAGGATGATAACTTCAATAGGATTCTGGCGGTAAGTGCTCATAAAATTTAATTGGGTAATTGAATGATGAAATTTATGTGTCTTCCATAAAATTTTACTAGAGTGCATCCAGCGATGTGTAAAGTAGCTGGCAGCATCGATGGCAATCATTGTTACCAGGGTGGCGAGAATACCTTCAGCAAGTGGCGGAAGTTTAAAGCTCCATGATGTAACGAGAAAATGATTCATATTATTTAACTGCGATGTGAAGAGCCAGTCCTCAAAGGGAGACATCCATTTTTTAAGAATGATGAGAACAAAAATACAACACAGGAAATCAACAAGACTCTCTTTTGAAAGCCAGATATTTTTACTGAAAAAAAGTGAAAAAGATTCTCTCCACTTCATGGAAGAATTTTTTTTAATCCATATCATTGTGATGATAAAAGCACTTATCAGATAAGGCGGGTAGAAAATAGTCGAAGTGCTGAAAATTTGCATTTGCCTCTTTTTCAGTTGCAGCTTGAAGTTTTCTGGTTTGGTACATTCTCAATGTTATTTTTAAAAATCTCAATTGAATAGAAATAAGAATGACATTCGGGTTTAACCTTGATGCTTTGTGGCTATGATTTTTTAAAACTACTCTTCCTCGTCCAGAGCTGTGTTCTCCCATCGATCATTAAATTCCGCAGGAACATTCGGATCAACTTTATCTGTGTAACCGTAAGGACAGTTTAAACAGCCGCTCATGCAGCAGTGGCCGCGCTTTAAAAGATAGTGTGAAGTGAAGACAATATTGCCGTCATCGTTGATGACGTAGTCGATGTTTTCAATAAGTAGAGATGTTGTGGTCATAAAATAAAATCGAGAAAAAAAAACGGCCCCCGAAGGAGCCGTCATATATTGGATAAGCTTTAAAAAAGATTAATCTCTTCCTCTTCCGCCGCCACGGTTTCCACCGCCGCCGAATCCACCGCGTCCGCCACCGTCACGGTTTCCACCGCCACCGAAGCCTCCACGAGATCCACCACCACCAAATCCACCGCCGCGAGATTCTCTCTCTGGTTGTGGTTTAGCTTCAGAAACTCTTAGTGAACGTCCTTCGAACTCTTGACCATCAAGTTGAGAAACAGCAGATTGTGCTCCATCATCTGATTCCATTTCAACGAATCCAAAACCTTTTGATCTTCCAGTTTCGCGATCCATGATGATCTTTACTGATGCAACTGATCCAGCAGAAGAGAAATGTGTCTTAAGTCCATCTTCAGTAGCAGT